>JBKBTZ010000031.1:0-32427 GCA_046290825.1 Limisphaerales bacterium | reverse complement strand
GCCTCCCTTGTGCTGGCCTCGGCGCTCCTCGTCAAACGGCTCTCCGAGACCACCCAGGTTAGTGAGGACGAGGAAGTCACCCAGGGCGGAGCGGTCAGCCAGCGCACTGCCGGCCGGGTAGTGCCCGACGGCGTGATGGTGTTCCGCGTATTCGGCGCGTTCTGCTTCGGCGCAGCCGACAAGCTGGAGACCGCGCTGGCCCGCGCCGGCGGCCTCCCGGACGTGCTGGTCCTGCGGATGCGCGACGTCCTGGCGCTGGACGCCACTGGCCTGGAATCCCTCGAAGACCTCCTCGACAAGCTGCGCAAACACCGGAAGGAACTCATCCTCTGCGGTCCGCACTCACAGCCCATGTTTGCCCTCACCCGCGCCGGTCTGCTCGACAAACTTGGGATGGAAAATGTTTGCGCCGACATGGACGGCGCGCTCGCCCGGGCACGGGAGATTTTGGATCAGCGGAAACGCTCGGCCACCACCTGAGCGCAGCCGGCCCGGCCCACGGCGGGATCGGGGCTATTCCCTGGAGAGCTGGGATCAGTCCGCACGGCGGCTTCAGTCGGAACGATGCAGTAGGCTCAGGTGGCACGGCCAACTTGGCCGTGTTCGGCGGCAACTTGCCGCCGAAGTTGGTGTGGGGATCCAATCCACCCAACCGTGATCCTGCGGTGTGCCCGGCTGGCGGGCTGGTAGCCCGACAGAACAGGCCGGTGGCTGGTCCACCCTGACTACTACTGCATCGTTCCGGTTCAGTCGCGCATGTGCGCGGCCGGCTTCAGGTGTTTGCCTCCAGGTTTTTCCGCGGCCGGATCAGCAATACCAGCACAACGGACACCACCGCCGCCCCCGCGAACACGCCGAAAATCAGGTGCAGCGGCACCTCGCGATCGCGCATGATGCCAAAGCCCCAGTCCGCCAGCCCACCCGCGCTGATGCTGACGAAGTTCATGATGCCGTAACCGGTTGAGCGCAGTTCCGGGCGCGTGATCTGGCAAAGGATGGGCATGTTGTTGCAGTCAAAAAAGCCCCAGCCCAGCCCGAACAGCAGCAGGAACGCAATCGCCACCCACAACGCCCCCGTCTGCGGCGAAAAGCCCACGCCGAACATCGCCGGAATGATCAACCCCATGCCGATGGCGCTGACGTAGATGCGCCCGCGCTCAGTGCGCCGCATCCAGCGATCCGCCAGAAAGCCGCCAAGGACGGCCCCCACGATGGCCGCCACCTGCCAGAACAACGTGGCCGAGACCCCGGCCTTGCCCTGCCCGATGTTGAACTCCGCCTTGAGAATCGCGGGCATCCAGTCCCGCACCACCCAGCCCGCCAGCGCCGGCAGGGTGAAGTAGAGCACCAGCAGAATGAACGAACCATTGGTCAACAATTCCCGCCCCACGCGCCACGGCGTCAGCTCGGGATGGCTGCCCCCCGAACGCTCGCGCGGCGGATTCCGCAGGACGAACAACAGCGGCACGGCGTAAAGAATCCCGATCAACCCGCACCAACTGAACGCCCACCGCCAGCCATGGTCCGGGCTGTCGGCGATGTAACCGCTGAAGCCACCGACGATGACGCCGCAGTAGATGCCCATTTGATGCGCACCAATCGCCCGCGACCGCGTTGCGCCGGGATGGTAATCTGCAATCAGCGCCAACGCCGCCGGAATGTAAAACGCCTCGCTGATCCCCATGAGGGCGCGCGTCCACAACATCTGTTCATAAGTCTGCACGTGCCCCGTCAGCCAGGTGACGCCAGACCACACAAACAAGCTGCCGCAAATCACCCAGCGCCGGCTGAACCGGTCCGCGATGTAGCCGCCAATCGGACTGAGCACCGCGTAAGTCCATTTGAACAGCGCGAGAATTTTCCCCCAGTTGGCCTCCAGCCCGATGTCCGGGATGTCCTGCATCACCGAAAACTTCATCGCCGCAAGCATCTGCCGGTCGAGGTAGTTGAGCAGTGCCACCGGCACGAGCAGGACGACGACGAGCCAGGCGTAACCGCGGGTCTGGTTGTTCATGCGCGAAGCGTAGTCAGTGAGCCACCGGGCGAACAGCCCACACTTCCGGCGACCGCACGCCCGGTTTCGCCTCGCCGCTGGGAATGACAAACAGTCCCTGCCAGTTCACGGTGGGCAGCGTGGCACGGGCCGCCGGGGCCTCGCCGATCACCGACCACGCATCCTTTTCCGCGTCGTAGCACAGGACTCGTTTAGGAAAACCGGGATGCTGCGACCGCGGCTCGAAGCTCGCGAGGCTGCCATCGTCCCCGCCGATGACGAGGAAGCGCGTGGGCGAAGCGACCGGAGCGGGCGTCGGCGCGGCGACCACCGGATTCGGCATGTCGGCCACCCGCCGCCAGCCGGTCTTGGGCGTGTAGCAGTAAGCGTCGTTGAGATAGGTGCGCACCGGCCGGCCATTCACGTCCGGATGCAGATCCGTGCCGCCGGCCACATAGAACGAATCCCCCAGCGCCGCCGCCACGGAAAGCATCCGCGCCGGGCCGGGCCAAGACTCGAGTTGCTGCCACCGGGCGCCGGGCTTCTTGAGATCCAGCGCCCAGAAATTTTTCAACGCGTTCGTGGCGTCGGGTGTGGCCGTGCCGCCGGCCACGTAAACCGTGTGCCCCACCAGCGCCCCGCAGGAATTCGCCAGCGGCTCCGGCAGCGGTGCGAGCGGGACACATTTCAATTCGTCCTTGCGCCACGACAGCAGAAACACGTCGCGCACATGCTGCGTCGCGTCGCTGCCGCCAATGCACAGCACGCCGTCGGGCGTCGTGACGGAAACACCATAGCCCAGCGGCCGGGGCAGCTTGAACGAGCCGCGCCACGTGCCGTTCGTGCGGTCGAGCACAAAGGCGGTGTCGTGCCACACCTTGACGCCGCCTTCCCACGGCATTTTGTCGGGAAAGTTGGCGCCGCCCGCGACGATGAGCGCATCGCCATTGACGCCGGCGTAGGGGCCGGCAAATCCGATCGGGTCGGGAAGGGGCGGAAGTTGGCGCCAGTCCAGGGCAAGGTCAGCGGCAAGAAGTTGCGCAGTCATAAGCGTGAGCGTTGTGATCGGAAGGCCAAATTGACGAAATCCGGGAGGAGACCGAAATCCGAAACCCAAATTCCCCGGCTCGGGAACATCCGCGGAACCGCCAAACCCCTCGCGCTTTGCGTCACGCGCTTCTCTCGGATTGCTGATTTCGGGCTTCCTCATTGTGCCATCATCTCCTCGCACAACCGCGCGCAATACCACAGGGCGCGCGGATGATGAAAAAAGCTCTTCCACAGGTTGCCCTTGAGCGGCACCGAGACGGTGCCATCGCGGTGCAGGTAGCCGAACCATTCGCCATGCACCGGGTCGGCGAAGTGCCGGAAGCTCCAGTCGTGAACGAGCCGGTGCCATTCGAGGTATTTCGGGTCGCGTGTGAGTTGATAGGCGAGCAGCGTGGCAATGAGCGTTTCATCGTGCGGCCACCAGAACTTCATGTCGTGCCAGTATTCCTGCACCGGCTTGTGGAACACGTCGCGGAAATAAAAGAGGCCGCCAAACTCCGTGTCCCAGCCCCGCGCCCACATCCAGTCCAGCATCCGGCAGCCGAGTTGGATGAGCTGGGAATCCTTCCGGTGCTTGCCCTCGTGCAGAATGAACCACGCGCCCTCGATGGCGTGCCCGGGATTCAACGTGCGCCCGTCAAAATGGTCCACAATCGAACCATCCGGGGCCACCGACTCCATGACACATTCAAATTCGGGCTTCACAAAACACCGCTCGATTTCCCCGATGCAGCGGTCAATCCAGCCGTTCAGCTTCGCGTCCGCGCCGAGGTTGGCACGCAGTTCCTGGGCCGTGACGATGGTGATCATGCGCGGCCCCATGCCGATCAGGGGACGGACATCCGTGAACTTGGGCGGCATCCGGCCCGGCGTGAAATTCCAGTCCACAAACAAGTCGAACAAGTCATGCGCCTTCTGCGCGGAGTGCGCATTCCCCGTCGCCTTGGCGTAAGCCCCGTGGGCGATGGCGGCAAAGGACTCGCTGTAGGCATAGCGCCGCTTGCGAATGGGCCTCCCTTCGCGGGTCACGTGGAAGAACATCCGCCCGTCCGTGTCGAAGCCATGCCGGTCGAGGAAATCCAGCCCCAGCTTCGACCATTCCAGCCACTCGGGCCGGCGTTCAACCGTGTTGTAAAGCGTGGCGAGCATCCACGCCATGCGGCCCTGCGCCCAGACGGACTTGTCGGTGTCGAGCACCGTGCCGTCGCGATCGAGACAATGCAGATAACCGCCGTGCTCGCGGTCGAGGCTGCGGGGAAACCAGAACCTCGCGCCGTCGTCCAGCAGCGCGCGACGGTAATACGCTCCCCATTCCCAGACCCGCTGGTCGGGCAGCGTCGTGGAAGCAGATGCCGCAATCATCCTCCCCAGCCTGCCCGCCAGCAGCGCGTTCGCCAACCTCGAACCAGTTGTCTCTTCTTGGGACTTCTTTTCGCCCTGCCGAAGGGAAAAGCCCTGCCCGCTGTTGTCCAGGAAGATTGCGCAACGTGCAGATCTCTTGGCCATCCCGGAAACATAGCGGACCGCGAGGCCTCGCGGCGAGCCGGCCGCGCTTCCCAGCCCCCTGCAATACCATCAGTTCCGGCCCGTTGGTGTCCCCCCGTAGCGGCGCGTCGGCAGACCGCCACCATTTTCCCCCACCCGCAGTTTCCGGCGCTCGGCCGAGCCGCCGCTCCGCCGCCCACGACGATCCCCATGCCTCCGCAGGTTCCCCGCTCCGCAGATGCCCCGCGCGTTCCTCAGCCCGGGCACGGTGCGCTGGGTGGATTGGTGCAACCATCGTTTCATGGGCGTGACGTTGCCGCTGAATTCACCACAAACCCGGCCCCAACTCAACCCCGCTCCGCCCTCTGAAATCTGCAATCTGAAATCCAGCGCAGCGTGGTGGGTGGCCGGGCCGCACTCCGCAGCGATCCCGCACAGCGGAACAAGGGCGGTGGTGTTCGCAACCTCCGCTCTGGCATCTGAAATCGGCAATCTGAGATCAAGCGCAGCGTGGCGGGTGGCCAGCGGAGCAGCGCGGAGCTTCCTTCCCTCCGCCCCGGCCAAGAGGGGCGCTAAATTCCTTACACCGTTTGGCGGGACAGCCACAACTCAAGCTGTCATTCGGGCAAACTGCGCTTCCATTTAACGTCCAAATTGCGGTCAAACATTTCAATACCCTGAATCAGGATTTCTCGAGTAAAGTTTGTAGGAGATAGGCCACCGTATATGCGTTCACGATTGAAGTGCTCAACGAGATCAGGATACATCTCGTCGGCCTTGGGAGATCCCTGATGCACGTAAATCAAAAAAAGCCGCGCATTGACAATGCCTCGAGCAGCATCAAAGCGGATTCCTTTAACTCCTTCAGCCTCTGCTTTGTTGAGTTTCTCGCGATAGGCTAGCAGCGATTGCTCGGCAGCGTATATGTCGTCGCCGCAATAAATGGCCAAAACCCTGTCCATCTCCCCAAATGCCAAATCAGACGGGGGTGCTTTTCTCTCGCAAGAAGCCGCAAGCACTCCGAGCCCAAAAAGCGCAACACACCAAATAAATCCTGCTCGAAATCGCATGGTTGGCTATTGACCAAATTCCGCCTTTACGTGCGCCTCGATACAGGAAGGCAAGTTTTCGGTGGCCTCTTGCAATCCGGAGTAGTATCCGAGACTTGGAAAAGCCCCCAGCGTGCATGGCCTCCATGGCTCGGTTGTAATGTTGGATGACCAGTTTAGCCTCTTTGGCCCAACAAAAAGACATCGCTCAGGCCTGCACCGTTTGTAGACCAGCTTTGTGTATGTAATCGCCCCATTTTGATCGAGTTGGCGCGATATCGTCTTATTCAACATCCCTTCCAGTAACTCATGCTTCCAATCCATCGAACCAGAAGCAATTGTGCCGGCGATGCCTGCATATAGCCCGCATGAAACGACTTCTTGAACAAGTGTTGCCGCTGTTTCCAATGACCCCAACTGGCTCATCTTCATTCGGGTGTTCTCCTCGCTCTCCGGGGTCATGTGGGGAGGAAGGAATTTAACCTCCACATCCACCAGTTGGATGTCACCATCAGCACTGCACTTGTCTGGGCAACACTTCCTTAAAAGCCCGCTGAGGTTGCAAGACCCTTTGTTTGGCGGAGTAAAGAACGGCACTCCTGGGTAGCCCCCTGACACCTGCAATCCTAATCTGTCAATCCGGCCAACTGGATTGTTGCCGACGAACCCATACAAGTTCAAACCGCCAAATTCTTGGATGGGGTCTCTGCTTGGCCAATACGCGACGAACCGGCGGGCGGATCTCCGGCAGAGTGGAAAGCGACGGCGGGTTGTAGGCGTAATTCGCCGTGCCCGTCGGGCGGTCCAGCAACCAGTTTCATCACCACACTGTCGTTGTAGTTGCATTCGCATCGTCATCATACCTTCACTCCAGCAAACCCACCCCGCCCCAAACTCCGCAGCGAAGACGGAGCGTCCAGGGCTGTGGCACAGGCGCGGGTGGCCGACTCACTCCGGCGCGGCCTGAGCGCCGCTAGATTCCTTCTCACCGTTTGGCGGGACAGCCTACTCCGGTGATTTCAGTCGTAGAAAACCTGGTGAATGATTTCGACCACTACGCCATTTGAAAACACCAGCGCTCGGCCTTTCCAGGCAAAATCTCCCCACCAGCACTTTCCATCGCGGCTATACCACCATATCTCTCTGTTATTGGGACCATTGCTTACTTCAAGTGGTTTTCCTAGTTTCGCTTCCACGTCTGACGGCAACATTCCTACTGTGGTCTGTGCAAACGCTTGCTCTGAAAAGCCGGATGAATACTCGGTGTCAATGTCTGGATTGAAGAAGCAATAGGCTTCCATGCGCCCGTAGGCCCAAAGCGCGAAGATCAACGCACAAAGCAGTGGGACAGCGGTTAACGCCAGCAATGCAGCTTTCCCTGTGTGCTTACTGCTCATTCTCGAAAGGATAGTCCGTTCCGTGATTGGTGGGCGGAGTGTCCGGATAAAAACCCGGCCTGGTTGGCCTCGGATCATTTCTCCAATCGCGGTAGGCTGTAAGGCCAGCGTGGATGCACGCATTGCAGCAACACTCGGCGGTAAATGCGCTCGGCATCCCTGCTGTTGGAGCGGCCGTAATCGTGCAGCGGCAATGATCGGGAATCTTGAACCACTGCCTGGAGTTCCTCCACCAGAAGCCATCAACATTACTGTTCCAACCGGTTGACGGCGCACCCATCGTTGTCCCGCTTTCGGGGATGACCCGGAAATCATTCAGTGCCGCTTGACTGAAGCCAACGAAATTCACACCGCCCGCCCGCAATGGATTGAATAAACACAAGGATGGCAGCGAGATTTGAGGCAAACTTGGCAATGATGGAGGCGCGGTTGGCGGCCTGGTTGGCGGCGGCAGCGGATTCGGCCAAGGAAAACTCGGTATGGTGGGAATCGGTGGAAAACTTGGGACTGTTGGAAGCCTTGGAAACTCCGCCAATCCGTCTGAGTCTGTAGCATTTACAGGACTGTTGCGAACGAAGGCGTATAAATTGCCCCCCGCCGCCTCCCCGATGGGGTCGCGGCTTGGCCATCTGCCGAGGTCGGGGCGGTAGTCGCGGTGGAGGTATTTGAGGTCGCCGGTCCAGTCGTCCGCGTATTGCGTGCTGAACCGGATCGGATTCACCCGGCCCATCGGACCGGTCACCCGCAGCGGCTCGCCAAAGGGGCCGTATTCGTAACGGGCGCTTTCCGTCCCGTCCGCCGCGTTCACCAGCGCCATCACGTTCCCGTTGCCGTCATACGCCACCGCGTGATAGCCGATGGCCGATGTGAAATCGCCAACGAAAAGCAATCCCCCCACGCCACCCGCACCCTGTTCGGTCCCGCTCAAGTCCAAGCCGCGCAGGAACGACAGTTCCAAGCCGTTGGTGTGGTTCAACACCGCCAGCAGCACGTTGCCGTCCCAAACATAGCGGTTGGTCTGCACGGCCACGTAGCCGCTGCCGGTGTTCGTCGAGACGATGCGCTCGATCCACCGCCCATCCGGCAGGTGGGTCCATTGGACCCGCACCCGGGCGGCCGCCGGGACGCCGGACCGGCTTTCCATCAACGTGCGCCGGTTCTCGGCGTTCCAGGTGTTGGTCCAGAGCGAGTCGCTGGTCAGGTTGCCATCGGCGTCGTAGGTGAAAGTTTCCGGGGTTGGCGGCACCAGCAGATGCCCGCGGTTGGTGGCGATGAGGTCGGCGTTGGTGCCCTGGTTGAGCACGGCGAGGTTGGTGAGGGCCAGCCAGAGCGGCACGGCATTGCTCACGGCCACTTCGGCCCGCCAGTAATCGCCGTGGCGGGTGGTCGGGAAAAGTCCATCCTCCGTCCAGACGGTGACGGTGGCGGTATTCGTAGCCTCGCCTAAAATGTTCACGAAGCCGGGCACGGTGCGCTGGGTGTATTGACTGAGCTGGTTGGCAGTGTAGCTGGCGGCGCGTCCGTCGCGCGTGGCGCTCCGGCGGTTGCCGATGTCGTCGAAGGCATACTCGAACTGCTGCCCGGCCACGGGGGTGCCGTCGCTCCCATACTTCCGGCCGGAGGTCACCTGGCCGAGCTGGTCATAGGCATAGGACCAGTAGGACGCATCGGACTCGGTCCGACGGATCCGTTGATTGGCGGCGTTGTAGCCGTAGGCGAAGCTGACCGGGGCGGCGGCGGCGGGGACGGAGGCGATGCCCGTCAGGCGATTCAGGTTGTCGTAGGACCGGGTGGTCGTCATGACAGTCTGGCCGTTGGTGGTGAACGTAATCTGCGACACCAGGGGGCGGTTGGCAACGTAGGAATAGGTGGCGGCGTGCGCGCCGAGGAATGGCCGATGGCAAAGCGGAGTTGCCCTGGTTGCAGTTGGGGTGACGTTGCGCCCCCCTGCGGTCCGGTTTGCTCAGGGAATGATCCGCGCCTCAACGCGGCCAAAACTGTGGCTGCGCGTGGCGTGCGGCGCGGTGTCGCGCCAGAGAACTTCGAGGCGTTGGTTGCCGAGGTCGTTGGTCTGGTGCGGCACCATCAGACGCAGCGGGGCCAGGGTCAGGTTGGTCGCGGCCAGGACGCGGTATTCCACGTTGGCCGCCGTGCGATCGGCGGGAACGATGACGCAAAAATAATTGTTGGTCAGGCCGCCAACCGTCAGCGAACGGATCTCGGCGCGGTGCCCGGTGTCAGGCGCGTTGGGATTTGTGCCGTTGAGGAACTCGATGAGGCTCGGGCGGCCATCGCGGTCGGTGTCGTCGCCGGGCGCGCCGGCATTACGCGCGGCGGACCAGGTGGCGAAGTTGGTGCCGACGCTGGAAACGGGCTGGCCGTTCATGCGCAAGTTCGTCGGCTGAACTGGCGTGCCGCCGCCGATGAAACCGAGGGTGTGCGTGGCGTTGTTCGGCAGCGAATAGCCGGACCACGCGGGGTTGGTGACGGTGTGCGTGCTGCCGGATTTTCCGCCATAGACGCCATCCCACATCGAGGACACGGTGAACCCGGCGTCGAACTGGATGACCCACGACGGCAGCGCCGCGCCGGTCTGGTTCGCCAATTGCAGCCGTCCCTCAAAACCGCTGCCCCAACTGCTCACGACTTCCAGCGTCAGCGTCAACCCACCGGGCAGCGCGTGACGCACCCAGCCTTCGTTCGGGCCGGGCGGCGGGTCCACCGGCGGCGGGGGTGGCGGCGGCGTGTTGGTGCCGCCGATCCACTCGGCAAACGCCGTCGAGAGATCGGGCGCGCTGGCGTGTTCGTGGCCGATCTCCCAACAGCCCGCGCCGCGAATCATCGCCCCGCCCGCCAGCATGCTGTTGGTGGTGAGGAGCGCGTCCAGCTTGCGCTTCAGCGCGGTCGGGCTGGTGAACCATTCGCCGTCAATCAACACCTCCAGCGCGTTGGTCTCGATGGCGGCGTCATAGGCGGCCACATTCGCCGCATACAGATTTCGCACCGCCGACCACGAACGGTTGTTTGAACCGTAGAACGGCAGGCCGCAGATGATTTTGTTCGCCGGAAAGCCCTTGCCGAGCACGTAGTCCAGCCCGCCCTTCACGGACGCCTGCGGCAGCGTGTCGCCCGCCGTCGTCCACTGCACCGACCCGGGTTTGGTCATCGGCCCGTTGTGCGGGTTTTTCCAGTCGTAGCCGAAGTAGAAGAAGAAGTCGCAGTGGTCCTTGAGCGCGGCAAAATCGAAGGAACCGAGATACCAGCCGGGGCCGGTGCCGAACATGACGATGTAGCGCGGGTCGGCGGCTTTCACCGTCTGGTGAATGGTCTGCATCAGCAGTGTGAAATTCGTCCGCGCCGCGCCAGCGTTCTCGGGGAACTCATAATCAATGTCCACCCCATCGAGCTGATGCGCGGCGAGGAAGCTGACGATGTTGCTGGCGAAGGTCTGCCGCAATACGGGGCTGGCCGCGATGGTGGCGAAGTTCGCCGCGAGCGATGCCGGATACGCGCCGCCAATCGAGACCACGACGGATTTGTTGAGCGCGTGCCCCGCGGCAACCACGGCGGGCAGATACGAGGCAAACGCACCCAGCCCGGTGCCCAGCGTGCCGTCCGCGCGCGGCTCGGCGAAGGCGGAAATGAGGATGTCGAACGCCCCGAGGTTCGCGGCCTGCACGGCGGCGGGGAAGTTCGTGATGATTTGATCCTGACCCGTCGGACCGCGGAGGGCGTTCAGGTAACCGACCATCAACGGCCGCGCGGGCAACGTGTCGAGGCCGCGCAACGGGCCGCTGGCGGGCGACGGCCCCTCGGTGTCATCGGCGGGCACGGGGTCGCCCGCGAGGACGGAGTTGACCACGTTGATCAGCGGCGCGTCGGTGGTCGGGCTGTAGGCCAGTTTGCTGGTGGCAGAGGAAAGCGATCCGGCACGCAAGTCGCCATACGCGTGCCAGACGATGACTCCGCCGAGGTTCTGGTCCCGGACGTATCTGGCCTTTTCGCCAATGCTCCGCGAGTCATCGTAACTCAGGAACGAGGTGCCCTTGGTCAGATAAGGCACCTTCGCGACATCGTCCCAGTGCCGCGTCCAGCCGTCGGACCGCAGTTGCGAGATGCGCTGGTAGGTGGGCGTGGCGTCGAACGGTTCCCAGGATGCGAAATCCGCGGCGGTCACGATCGGACCGTCGGGCTGGATGGTGCGCGCCACCTTGACCGTGGGCGCGCCCAGGGTGGCCGGGCCGTTGCACACGACGCCCCGACCGTAGAAAGGCAGCCCCAACGCCAGCTTCGCGCGCGGCACGCCAAGGCCAACAAGGTATTGCACCGTGCCCGCGCCAGAGAACGCGCCGGGCGGACTGCCGGCGGGCGGGAAGAGCGCGGCGTTGTGGCCCGCGAAGTCCGACCAGCCGCCCTCGAAGTCATAAGTCATCAGGTTGATCGAATCCAGAATCGCACCGACAGCGGGCCAGTCGAATCCGGCAAGCTTGGCGGGCGCGGCGCTCATCGCGGCGGTGATCTCCTTGTTTGTGCCGACCGCCGCGCGCAGTTCGGTGATGAGGGTAAGGAAGTTGGTGTAGTCCGCAGTGGAGCCGGTGAAGTTCATGCCGTCGAACGGGCCGGGATATTCCCAATCGAGGTCAATGCCATCGAAGCCCAGCGCAAGGAGCCGTTGACAATCGCTGATAAAGCGGGCGCGTTTCACCGGATCGGCAGCCGTTTCTGGAAAATGTTTGCACATGGACCAGCCGCCGATGGAGGCAAGCACCTTGACGCCGCGGGAGTGGGCCAGTTCCAGGATGCCCGGTGCGTTGGTCGGCGGCCGGTAGGGAACGGGCATCGGCCCGGTCAGTCCGGTGGGCGTGTGCCGCCAGCCGCCCGCGTAAGGCTCGAAACCCGCGTTGGTCACGGCGGCGGTGAAGCTCCACTGCGGACTCAGTTCGCCCCAGAGCAGGTAGTAATCCCAGGAGGAATACACGTCGCCATTCAGCAACGGCGCGGGGGACTGCACCGCGTTGGTCTGCCAGATATTGGGGTTGCGGAAGTCGCCGCTGTGCAACGAGCCGTCATTCGCCACGCCGAAGAATGAGAAATTGAGATGCGTGTATTGCGAGTAATCGAGATTGAGGTGGTTGAGGAAGCCCTGTTTGGGCAGGCCCGCACTGGTGTCCTTCCAGGCATCCCATTGCGTGACGTAACCAATGACCCGTTTGCCGTGGCTGGCCGTGGTGCGGGTCGGCTGGGAGTCCGCGCCCCACTGGGCAGCAGCCACTGAATAGCACGCGCTAAACAGGATAAGCAGCCGATGCATACGCCGAATCTGAACGGGCCGGAGCCATACGGCAAGCTGGCATTAGCTGGAAAATCGAAGTTCGAAATCCGAGGTCCGAACGGATTCCGGCAGGCTCCTCCCCAGACCGACCGCAAAATTTTTCCGTCACGGCACGGGGGGTGTTACCAGCCGGAAGAACCGCTGCCCATTGGTGGCACTCACCGGCAGTGAGAGGACCGTGTTACTGCCGGGCGGGGGGAAATCCGCGAGCCTTGTCCAACCGCCCGCCGACGGCGTTGCGGAAGCCTGCACGGTGTAGCCCAGGTTGGAGACGGCTTGGAAGCGCAGTTCCGCGCCATCGCCGTCGGGCAGAATGTCCAATCGCAGCACACTCGCGGAGGAGAGCGGATCCGTGCCGGAGAGGAATTCCTCCTCATTCGTGCGCCCATCGCCATCGGGATCGGCAAGCCGGCCCGAGACGGCTGGATTCATCAGTTGCGCCGGCGTGAAGTGCGATCCCGCCCAGACATCGTAGGCGGGCAGTGAATCCGCGCCGCCGGTGATTTCGGCAATCGAGCGCCGGATGAAGTCGAGGTTGCCGTAGGGGTCCTTCTCGAAGAGCAGCCCTACGTCGCCGTTGGCGCAGCGAGTGACGGAGGAGTAGGCCGAGCCGGCAGCATACACCTGGTTGCTCACGGGCCACGTCTGCCCCTCATCATAGCTGATGCGCAACGTCATGTTGACCCGCGAGGAAGGATGCGCCGCGTTGGCGTGGATAAGCCGGCTCGCGTTGCTGTCGTTGGTGGTGGTCAGCCGGAAGACGTTTCCCTGGCACTGCGGGTCGGCCATGGTTGGCGGAATCACGGTGTTCGTGTAGGCGGGTCCCCAGGTCGCCCCGCCATTCGTGCTGCGGGCGAAAGTCCGCACGCCGCTCCACGCGAAATTGTTGTCCCGCATCGAAGCCAGCAGGCCGCCGCCCGCCGTCTCTGCCACCTGAATTTCGCCGCCACCAGTAATCAGTTCTCCGCGCTGCCAGGTGGCACCGTGATCGTCGCTGTAAATCACCCCCGACGCCGAAGGACTGGCGTAGCGATAGACCGGGAAAATTAGTCGTCCGGCGTAAGGCCCTTCGCTCAACTGGATGCCGTTGCCCGGACCTGCGAGAAACTCGCCGCCGGACGGACGAATGCCCGGATTCGCCGCTTCCACGTCAATGCGCGGCGACCACGTTAAGCCATCGTCGTCGCTGTATTTCATCTCCAGCTTGATCTTGCGCGAGCCGCTGACCACGCCGCCGTTGTCGTAAAGCGTCCAGATGCGACCATTGGTCCGGTCGAGCAGCAGCGCGGCGTCGCCCGCTGAAACGCGCGCGACATTGGTCAGCCCATAGGCGGGATAATCGTCCACGTCGCCCTGCGCGGTGCCGTAGTCGGTCACCACCTGCAACGGTCCCCAGGTATTGCCGTTGTCGAAACTGCGCTTGATGACCAGGTCCAGCGGCGTCGGAATGTCCCCGCAACTGCCGATGCGCCCGTCGGACATGGCAATGAGCGTGCCGCTCGCCGTGGTGAGCAACGCGGGGATGCGGAAGCAGGTGTAGCCGTCGGTGCCCGCCTCAAACACGCGGATGAAGTTCGGCACGACCGGCGGCGCAGGCGCGTTCGGGTCGGGCGCGACGCCCGCCCATTTGGCGGTGAGGTAGGCTTCGAGATTGGTGCGCGTGTCGGCGGCCAGCGCCTCGTTGAACACCAGCAGTTCCGCCACCTCGGCCCGGATGCCCGCCCCGGCGGAGGCGTTCGCGCCCAGAATCAGCCCGCCCAGCGCGCCACCGACCGCGTTGGTCACCGCCGCGCCCTCGACGCCATTGATGAAATGCCGGAAGCGCAGGTCGTTCGTGCTGACCACAAACGTGTGAACCTGCCACGCGTTCGTGGTGGCTGCTGCCGTCACCGTGCCGGGGGCGGTCGCCGCGCTGCTGGCTCCAGGGCCATACACCGCCACCTGCCAGTGGCCGCCGTTCACCTGCGCCCGGGTCAGGCCGACCGTGTAGGAACTGCTGTCGAACAGGAACCCTTGGGGCGTGGCATTGACCACCCGCACCAGCGCGATGACCGTGCGGTTGCCGCTCAGCGTGCCGAAGTCCGCCGAGGCCGCCCACACGGCGTCGTTGCCGTCAAACGCCACTGCGGCGGCGGGCGCACCGTTGCTGAGTTGCAGCCAGACCTTTTGCGGCGAACCGACAATTCGGTTCAAATTGCGTTTGGCTGCAGTGAGCGTGGTGTTCGTGGCGGCGGTGCCGTGATTGGTCCAGTTGACGATGGTGTATTGGTCGGTCAGCGTGGCCAGCCCGTCATCGCCCCGATACCAGGCATAGACGCTCGCCGCGGCGGGCGGCCCGGAAGTGGACGGCGGCAGAAGTGGCGCCGCCCATTTGTTCGTGAGATACACGCCGAGCGACGCGACCTCCGCCGGGTCCAGCGCGCGGTCAAACACGAGCACCTCGCCGAGGTCCATCGCCAGGCCCAGTTGCTGGCTGACATTTTCGCCGAGAATCAGCCCGCCGAGGCCGTTGGTCTGCGCGTTGGTATAGGTGACGCTTCCCCCGCCCCACTGGCTGTGGGTGACGCGCGTGCCGCCGGCCACCGGCTCGAAGCGGAAGAAGTGCGTCTGCCATTCTCCCGCGGTAGCCGCCAACGTGACGGGGTCCGCGTTGGTGCCATTGGCCAGGGGCAGGGGTTGAAGGCCCGCCTGCCAGGAGTTGCTCCGGATTTGGGCGCGCGTCATGCCGGACGAGGTGCTGCCATCAAAAAGAAACCCGCCGTTGGTGCCGGCCAGTTTCAGGCTGGCGACGAGGGTGCGGTTGGAATTCAACACGCCGAAACTGCCGGCAGCGGCAAAGAGATTGGCGTTGCCGTCAAAACGCACCACGGGGTTCGTGCCCATGGCAGCCGGAACCCACACGGGTTCGGAGCCGGTGAGGTTCAGATGCCGGGTGGCGGGCGTGCCGGAGGTGGCTTGATTCTGCCAGTTCGTCACTTTGCCCGCGCTGTTCGTCAGCACGCCGGCGTCAGCGCGATACCAGGCATAAACGGTGGCGGGATCGGGCTGCGCCCGGACCAACAAAGGCAACGCGGCAAGGAGGAGAAACGGCGTAAGTCGGAACATGAGTTTAACGGGCGGGATGGGATTCCTGCAGGAGCCAGTCGAGGCTGAAGCGGGCGAATACCAACTCCTCATAGGGATGTGCGTTGCCCGCCTCGTAAAGCAGGCCCACGCTGCCATCGGCCAGCACGGTCAGGCACGAATACGCGCTGGGACGCTCGTCCACCACACGGGACACCGGCCAGGTTTTGCCGCCGTCGCGGCTCAGATACACCGTCATGCGTTCGCGCTTCGTCTTCGAGGCCGGATTCGAGAACAAGACCCAGTCCTCGCCCTTGCGCTTGGCGGGATAGCTCACCAAGCCCGCCGCGCACACGGGATCGTCCACGGCAAACGTCACCGGCGACCAGGTTCCCCCGGCGAGCCGGCCGGTCGCGGGGTTGCGGGTGAACACGCTCCAGGCGCGCTGCTTCCGGGGGTCGTGGTTGCGCATCGAGAGCAACAGCCCGCCGTCCGCGAGTTCGACAATTTGCGCCTCCGTTGTCCAGGGAGTTTGGCCCTCGGGCACCGCCGGGGGTGACGCGTGCCACGTCTGTCCGTGGTCTTCGCTGTAGATGAAAAAGGCGTGCGGCGCGCCATTCGCGGCGCCCGCGCGGAACTGCGCAGGAATGACCAGCGTGCCATCGCGCAACTGGATACCCCGGCCCGGCCCTTGGAACACCAGCCGCCACTCGGGCCGTTTGATCTGCTCAGTGATGTTAATCGGCGCGGACCAGGTGAGGCCGTCGTCGTCACTCCGGCTAAGGACAAACTGGCCGGTTTCCTCCGGCTTCATTCCGGGACCGGAGTCGTTCCACGCGCGGTTGCCAAACGACCAGAGGCCGGCCACCCAAACCGTGCCGGTTTTGAGGTCGGCCACGACGCACGGATCCCCCACCCCGTTGCCCGCCGAGCCGGGAACGGTCTTGTCGTAATCCAGCACGCGCACCATCGGCGACCACGTGACGCCATGGTCGGTGCTCCGCTGCGCGGCCACGTCCACGTCCCCGGGCAGGTCGCCGGCGTTGTTGTGTCGGAGATCATACACGGCAATGAGCGCCCCCGATTTCGTCGTGGTCAGACCCGGGATGCGATACGTATGCACGCCCTCGTCCCCCTGTTTGCGGAGAACGGTCTTTTGCAGTCCGGAGAAGGGCCGGGGCGAAGCGCAGCCCACGGATACGAGGGCGGCAAGGGCAAGGGTGAACGGAAGGACGGAGTTCATGTGTGCGGTTGTGGATTTTTGAGCAGACTGCGGCGGCGGGGAATCACCCGCAAGCCGCCGCCACCTGTCTTTTGCCCGGACAGGAACAGGGAGCCAGATGTTGCGGCGAAAACCGGGTTGGGAAAACTCCCGTGCCCCGGAGTTTCCCCGGCAACGGACTTCGGGTATAGTGTCGCTGCCATGACGCATTTGCCGTCCATTTTCCGACCGGCCGCCGCGCTGGTTGCCATGTTGCTGCTGGGAGCCGCTGCCCCCGCCGCCACCAACCCACCCTCTCCGGAATCCGGCTCTCTTGCGCCCCTGTCCGCAGTTGCACTGGACTCACTGCCGAGCACCACCAACCCGCCGGCGCGGGTGTTCATCATCCCCATCCGTGAGGACGTCATGCCGCCGCTGACCTACGTCGTCCGGCGCGGCATCAAGCAGGCAATGGAGGCCAAAGCCGACGCGGTGATTCTGGACATGGACACCAACGGCGGCCGCGTGGACGTGACGGAGGACATCATCCGCATCATCGCGCAGTTCAAGGGCACCACGGCCACCTTTGTGAACCCCCGCGCCTTTTCGGCGGGCGCCTTCATCGCCGTGGCAACACAGAAGATTTTCATGGCTCCGCAAAGCGTCATCGGCGCGGCGGCCCCCATCATGATGGCGCCGGGCGGAGGCGGCATCGCCGAGTTGCCCACCACCGCCGAGGCCAAGATGACCTCCGCCATTCGCGCCCTCGTCCGCGCCCAGGCCGAGAAGAACGGCCACAACGTCGAGGTGGTCGAAGCGATGATTGACAAGACCAAGGAACTGAAGATTGGCGATGAAGTGCTGAACAAGGAGGGCAACATCCTCACCCTGACCGACCGGCAGGCCGCGAAGGAATACGGCGACCCGCCCCGCCCGCTGCTGTCGGCGGGCACGGTCGAGTCGCTGGACGAGGTGCTCGTGCGTCTCGGGCTGGCCGGGGCCGAAAAGGTGGTCATCGTGCCCACCGGGGCCGAACGCGTGGGCTTCTGGATCAATGCCATCGGCCCCATCCTGCTGATGATCGGCATGGTGGCGCTTTACATTGAATTCAAGACGCCCGGCTTCGGCCTGCCCGGCATCATCGGCATCGTGGCCATCGCCATCTATTTCTTGGGCGGCTACGTCGCGGCGCTGTCCGGGCCGGGCTGGATTCTGGTGTTCCTGCTGGGCCTCGGATTGCTCGCGCTGGAGTGGTTTGTCTTTCCGGGCACGCTGGTGGCCGGCCTGACCGGTGCCGCGCTGATGGTCATCGCGCTCATCATGGCCATGGCCGACATCTATCCCGGCGGGCCGGTCCTGCCGACCCTGCCGCAAATCCGCCTGCCACTGCGCAACCTGAGTCTGGGCGTGGCCGGCACGGTGGTTGCCGTGCTCGTGCTCGCGCGGTTCCTCCCGCAAACCACCGTCTTCCGCCGGCTCGTCTCCGAATCCGCCAGCGGCGTCGGCTCCGTGGCCGCGCTGGAGCAGAAATTGCAGAACCGCGTGGGCCGGATTGGCGTCGCGCTGACCCCGCTGCATCCGGGTGGGCGCGCGCAGTTCGACGACGAACTTCTCGATGTCATCACCCGCGGCGAACTGGTGGAAAAAGGCCGTCCCGTCCGCATCATCAGCCATACCGGGCCGAATCCCGTGGTCGAGGAAGTGCCCGAATCCCCCGCCCCGCCCGTGCGCGCGGGTTGAAAGGAGCGCGCCCATGACCTGGTTCGAATGGGCCGAGGCGTTGAGCTATGTGGTGACCATCTTCGGTCTGCCGATGGCCATCATTGTGTTCATTTACGAACAGCGGCGACAGCGGCAGAACGAGGAGGAGGAAATCTACCAGCGGCTCTCGGACGAATACACGTCGTTCCTCAAACTCGTGCTCGCCAACCCCGACCTTCAACTGCTCCGGCGGCAATCGGCCCCCCGCACGCTCACGGACGAACAAATCGAGCGCAAGACCGCCATCTTTAACATTCTCATCTCCCTCTTCGAGCGCGCCTATCTGCTGGTCTATGAGGAGAAAATGGACAAGCAGACCCGCCGCCTGTGGCAGTCCTGGGAGGACTACATGCGCGAATGGTGCCGCCGCGAGGACTTCCGCGCCGCCCTGCCCGAACTGCTTCAGGGCGAGGACGAAGATTTCTGCAACCACATCCGTCGCATCGCCGCCGAGGCGGCAGCTCACGCAAACGGGTGATCCGCCCTGGCCCCATTCCTCCCCTTCCGAGCTGGACCGTCCGTTGTCGAACTGCCCCGCCCGTCGAGAAGAGGCCGAGCCAAACTCACTCGAAGATGGACGGCCCGGTGTCTTTCGGGGCCTGGTCCTCACGCGGTTTCCCGGGCGTGGCCAGTTGCGCGCCCCGGAGCGTGTAGATGTAGCTGCCCACCGCATGGATCGTGGACGGCTTCAACACGCCGCGCCAGGTGACCATGCCCTTGTCGGGCACGCCATTCCAGATGATGCGCAGGTTGTCAGCGAACTTGTCGCCGTGAATCCAGTAGTCATCCGTGAGGTTCGGCCCGACCAGGCCGCCGCCGTCGTCGCGATGGCAGGGGGCGCACAACGTCGTGTAGGTCGCGCGGCCCTCCGCCAGCACCGCGGGATCGGTGGAAGGCTCGAGCGTGGCCATCTTGGCCTCGAACTCGGCAATGGCGCGCTGCTTGATGGCATCACCCACCTTCATCTCGCGCAGGTATTCGGCCTTCATCTGTCCGTGCTCGCGGATGTCGCCGGTGGCGAAGACATGGTAGTAGCAGAGATAGACCACGCCGAAAATGTTGCAGCCCCAGAACAGCCAGACCCACCAGCGGGGCAGCTTGTTGTCCAGTTCGCGGATGCCGTCGTATTCGTGGTCCAGCAACAGGGGGTCCTGGGAATCGTTGACTTGGGCGTCTTTATTCATGGGAGTGTTCCGGTTGATCGTTTTCAGGTTCCAGCGGCAGGCGGGCGGCGGCATCCAGGCGGGACCGCTTCAAGCAGGCCACCCAGATCAGCATCCCGGTAAAAACCGTGACAAAGATGCACAGCGAGAGAATGCCGTAGTTCTCAATGCCGCCGATGTGGGTGAGGACGTTTTTAATCATGGGTTGGCGGGGTGAGGGTGGTGGTGGCGGAGGCCGTGGGAGCCACGGCCGGGGTCTCCTTGATGTCCTTGCCCAGCCGTTGCAGGTAGGCGATGAGGGCAATGATCTCGCGGTCGCTGGCCGTGTTGGTGATGCCTTTGCTCTTGAGGTTGGCGACGATGGCGTCGGCCTGGGTGAACAGGGCCTTTTGCGCCTCGCCATTTTCAAACCCCGGCGGATAAGGCACGCCGACTTTGCGAAGCGCCTTGATCCGACCAGCCAGCGCGTTGGTATCCGTCTTCTGGGTCAGCAACCAGGGATAGGCGGGCATGATGGAGCCGGGCGACATGGTGCGAGGAGCCTCCATGTGCAGGTAATGCCAGTCGTCGCCATACTTGCCGCCAACGCGGTGGAGATCCGGCCCGGTGCGCTTCGATCCCCAGAGGAAAGGATGGTCGTAGATGAACTCGCCGGATTTGGAATACTCGCCATACCGCTCCGTCTCCGAACGGAAGGGCCGGATCATTTGGGAATGGCAGCCCACACAGCCCTCGCGGATGTAGATGTCGCGGCCCATCACCTCCAGCGGGGTGTAAGGTTTGACGCTGGCGATGGTGGGGACGTTTTCCTTCACGAGGTAAAGCGGGACGATTTCGATGAGGCCGCCGATGATGACGGCAATGGTGGTCAGCACGGTGAAGGTGACAGGCACGCCTTCCAGCCAGCGGTGGCCGCGTTCCTTCTTCACTTCCGCCTTTTTCTCCAGGGCGGGCGCCTGGGCCTCCTCGTCACCGATGAACTGACCGGCCCTGGCCGTCTTGTAAAGGTTGACGAGCATGAGGCAGATGCCGGTGACGTAAAGGAGACCGCCAAAAGCGCGGAGCTGATACATCGGGATGAGGCGAATGACCGTTTCGAGGAAGTTCGGGTAGCGGAGGAAGCCGTCACTGGTGAATTCCTTCCACATGAGGCCCTGGGTGACGCCGCTGGTATACATCGGAACGACGTAGAACATCATGCCCAACAGGCCGATCCAGAAGTGATAGTTGGCCAGCTTGACCGACCAGAGCTTCGTCTTCCACAGCTTCGGGACAAGCCAGTAGAGGATCGAAAAGGTCAGGAAGCCGTTCCAGCCGAGCGCGCCGGTGTGAACGTGTGCGACCGTCCAATCGGTGTAATGGGAGAGGGCATTGACGCTCTTGATGGCGAGCGTGGGGCCTTCGAGGGTGGCCATGCCGTAGGCCGTGATGGCCACGACCATGAACTTGAGCATGGGTTCCTGGCGGACCTTGTCCCAGGCACCGCGCAGGGTAAGGAGGCCGTTCAGCATGCCACCCCAACTCGGAGCGACGAGCATGACGGAGAACACCATGCCGAGCGACTGCGCCCAGTCCGGCAGTGCGGTGTAGAGCAGATGATGCGGACCGGCCCAGATGTAGATGAAGATGAGCGCCCAGAAATGGATGATGGAGAGCCGGTAGCTGAACACGGGCCGGCCAGAAACCTTCGGCACGAAGTAATACATGAGGCCGAGATAGGGCGTGGTGAGGAAGAAGGCCACGGCGTTGTGGCCATACCACCACTGCACCAACGCGTCCTGGACGCCGGCGTAAATCGGATAGCTCTTGAGGAAGCTCGCCGGCATGGAAAGCGAGTTGAAGATGTGGAGCATCGCCACCGTCACGGCGGTGGCAATGTAGAACCAGATGGCCACATACATGTGCTTCTCGCGCCGTTTCAGGATGGTTCCGAGCAGGTTCACGGTGAACGCGACCCACACGACGGCAATCGCGATGTCAATCGGCCACTCCAGTTCGGCGTATTCCTTCGAGGTGGTGATGCCCAGCGGCAGGGTGATCGCGGCGGCCACAATGATGCCGTTCCAGCCCCAGAAGTTGAACCAACTCAGCGCGTCGCTGAACATGCGTGCCTTGCACAGTCGCTGGAGCGAATAGTAAATGCCCAGGAACATGCCGTTGCCCACGAAGGCGAAGATGACGGCGTTGGTGTGGAGCGGACGCAGCCGCCCAAAGGTGGTGAAAGGCGTGTTCAGGTTCAGCTCCGGCCAGAACAACTGGCAGGCGACGAGCAGTCCGGCGGCGGTGCCCACCAGCGCCCAGATGGCGGTGGCGATGGCAAACGCCCGGACAATCCGGTTGTCGTATTTGAACGTTTCTACGTTGGTCATGGTATGTTGTGGTTGTGGGAATCGGGTTTGGCGGACGACGGGGGAACAGGCGGATCGTCAGGCAGAATCCGCAGCGCGGGCGTGGTGGTGTCCTCGAACTGGCCCGAGCGCACCGACCACCAGTAGGCGACGAGGAATATCCCGGCGAGCAGCAGACTGACGGGCAACATGAGGTAAATCGCGCTCATGCGAGCACCTCCCGGGTTCCGTTCTTAATCGCAATCTTACTCCCAATCTCTTCCTCCGCCCCGCCGGGGGTGGGATTAAGAGTTGAGAGTTGCGTCCGCCGGGCCAGCCAGTGCGCGGCACCGACGGCGAAGCCAACGACGGAAATCGAGCTGATGGGCATGAGGACGGCGCACACCAGCGGCGACAGCCGGCCCGTGGCGGCAATCGTCAACCCCACCACGTTGTAGGCGCTGGAAATGGCGATGCTGATCCACACGATGCGGACCGCGCCGCGCGCGAACCGCAGGAGGCGGCCCAATTCCGGCACGCGCTGCGCCTCGAGAATCACGTCGCTCGCCGGGGAAAAGGCACCGACATTCTCGACCACGGCCACGCCCACGTCACTCTGGCGCAAGGCCCCGGCGTCGTTCAGGCCGTCGCCCACCATCATCACCGTCCTGCCCTCCCGTTGCAGCGATTCGATGAACCCGAGCTTGTTCACCGGACTTTGGTTGAAATGCAAGGCGGCGTCCGGGCCGAACAACGCGCGGAACCGCTCCCGCTCCCGCTCGGTATCTCCACTCAACAGCGCGAGTTCGTGGGTGTTGGCGAGATCACGGAGCAGTTCCCCCGTGGCGGGGCGCAAGGTGTTTTCCAGGCGGAAACACCCGCGCAGCCGGCCCGCGACCGCCAGCCAGACCTGGCCCGGCTCCGGCGAATCCGGAAGGGATACCCCGATTTCCGCGAGCCAGGATGCCGAACCAAGCCGCCATTCCTGGCTCGCGATGGTGGCGCGCAACCCTTTGCCGGCGACTTCCGCGAAGCCCTCCAGCGCGGGCCGCTCCGCCGGGGCGGAAAATTGCGCCGCAATGCGGCGGGACAGCGGGTGCGCCGACTGGCCAACCAGCGCGGCGACCGCAGCGGCCTCGGCAGGTGTAAGCGGGTCGCCCACAAACGTCACAGTCCCCTGCCCGCGCTCGGTGAGCGTGCCCGTCTTGTCGAACACGACGGTGGAAATGCGAGCCAGCGTTTCCAGGACGTGGGTGTTCTTGAGGAAGATCCGCCGCCGGGCAAGCAGCCGTTGCGCGGTGCCAAGCGCGAAGGGGGCGGTCAGCGCGAGGGCACACGGGCACGCGACGATGAGCACGGCCGTAAAGGCCCGCAAGGCCGTGGCCGGCTGTCCCAACGCCCACCAGACGCCGCCCGCGCCAAAGGCGACCAGTGACACCAGAATAACAAACCGCTTGCTGAACCGATTAAGCAGGTTGTCGAGCGAGCGGTCGCGGTTCTTGGCGAACGCCGCATGGGACCAGAGCGAGGTCAGATAGCTTTGCGAAACGGGTTTGACCGTTTCGATTTCGATGGCGCCGGCCATCTGCTGGCCTCCGGCATAAAGAACTTCCCCGGCCCGCGGTGTGACGGGGTTCGCCTCCCCGGTGACGAAGCTGTAATCCACCAGCGCCTGCCCGGCACACAGGCGGGCGTCGGCGGGAATCAGGTCGCCATGCCGGAGAATCAGCCGGTCGCCCACCGCAAGCTGGGACAGCGGGATGGCCTCCTCGCGGCCGTCGCGCAGGCGATGCACCGCGAGCGGGAAGAAGGATTTGAAATCGCGGTCGAAGCTCAGGCGGTCGTAGGTCTTCTGCTGAAACCAGCGCCCGATGAGCAGGAGGAAAATGAGCGCGCACAGCGAATCAAAATAGCCGTGCCCGGTGCCGCTGGCGATTTCCCAGGTGCTCCAGGCAAAGATGGCGGCGATGCCCACGGCGATGGGCTGGTCAATGGTCAGCACGCGCTGCCGGAAGCCCAGCCAAGCCGAGCGCCAGAATTCGCCCGCGCTGAACACGAATACCGGCAGCGCGAGCGCGAACGACACCCAGCCAAACAGCGATCCAAACTTGGCCACGCTCCGGCTGTCCAGCCCGGCGTAGAGGCAGAGGCTGATGAGCATGATGTTGCCGAACGCGAAGCCCGCCAGCCCCAGCCGAAGCAGCAGGGTTTTGCGACCGGGCGCAGGCAAGGCTTTGCCCTCGAGCGCGCCGAAACTCAGCGTCGGCTCGTAGCCCAGCGACGCCAACAGGGCGACCAGTTCGCTCAGGGCCAGCCGGTGACTGTCGAAGCGGATGGTAGCCTCGCGGCGCGGAAAATTCACGGACACGGCCCCGATGGCCGGGTTCAGGCGGAAAAGGTTTTCCAGCAGCCAGACGCACGCCACACAATGAATTGTCGGTATGGAAAAGGTGACACGACTGGTTTGCCCATCGGTGAAGTCCACCAGCCGCTCGCGAACGGCGGGTTCATCGAGGTAGCGAAACTGGTCGCGCCGGGTGGTCCGCTGGATCGTCACGCCCGCGTTGTCGCTCAACTGGTAGAACTGGCCGAGGCCGTTCTCGGTCAGAATCTCGTAAACCGTCTGGCAGCCGGCGCAGCAGAAGTGCTTGTCCGCCTTTTGCACCCGCGTGGTCAGGCATGGCAGGCCGCAGTGCGCGCAGGCCACTGCCTCCCGGACGCGGGTGGCGTCGGGAGCGGCGAGGCGGGGCAATGACAGTGTGGCTTCGGCCATGAATCAGTCTGGCGCGGTGGCGCGTTTGCTTGCGGGAAGGAATCAGGCGCGGGGCGGGACGACTCTCCTTATTTTGGCGGGCATTTGCCAAAAATTGTGCTTCCAGCCAAAGCCCCGGAGCGGTCTGTAACGCGCCGCTCCGGGGCCGGACCGGGGACTTAGAACTTCCAAATCAGATCCACCGTGAAGCGGTCATCAAAGATGCCGTCGTCGGTGGTGATGTCCTTTTCGTAGGCGAACCCGAGGTCCACCGCGCGGCCCAGGGCGGTGCGAAAGCCCGCGCCGAGGACGAGCATGGTTTCGCCCTTCACATCGCCCGCGCCAAAGTTGATGACATCGTAGCCCTCGCTGGTGAGGCCGCCGAGGCCGGGGGTCTTGCCATTGCGCAGGCCGGTGTAGCCGTTGAGCACGACGAACGGCTTGAACCAGGAGCAGGAGTTGTGCGCCAGTTGGATGCTGTAGTGCAACAGCGTGGAGTCCTTGTCCGAGTCAATCGGGAGGATCAGTCCCGCGTTGCCCATGAGCTGGAACTTGTCGAATCCCTTGGCGGCGGAGACAAAGAAATCGAACTGCCCGTCGCCGTGGTCGCTGCCCTGGAACACCTCGTCATCCCCGGTGGGGAAGGTAAAGGTGAAGCCGGGCGTCAGGAGGAACTGGTTGTCGGCGTCGTCAATCAGGTTGTATTTGAGGCCGGCCCCGATGTCGGCCCAGCCATCCACGTTGCCACCGGCTTTGGGATTGATCTCCACCCAGCCGTCCTTGGTGGCGATCAGCGCGAGCTTCTCGGTCAGGGCGAGCCGGAACTGCAGGGCATACACCTGGACATCGCCGGGGATGAGGAACTTGTCGTTCAGGTTGTGGTAGAAGAACAGCGGACGCAGTTCGCTCTGGATGACCGGCGATTCGAAGAGAATGGGATTCGCCACGGGCGTGACGAGTTCATCCTTCCACGAAGCTTCGGCGGCGGTGAGGGCCGGGGCGGCCAGACACAGGAGGGAAACGGCAACGAGTTGTTTTTTCATAATGGATGCGAACGGTTCGGGACGGAGAAAAGCAGTTCGCTTCCCGCTGCAACTACGCGGGAATTGGCCATGACTCACCTTATCTTGTCATTAGGACATTCGGATTTGCCGGACCGATTTTAAGCCGAGTTTACACTCGATGCCGACCACGCCGCCGACGGCAGTTGCGCCCGCCGCGCGGTTGCCGGAGAATGCGGGCATGAAAATCGGCATTGTCGGCTGCGGGATGGTCGGTTCGGCGTCGGCTTTCGCGCTGGTGATGCGCGGGGTTGGGCGCGAGGTTGTGCTCGTGGACGCCAATGCAGCGCGGGCGGAGGCGGAGGCGAATGACATTTACCACGCCGTGCCGTTCGCAAATCCCCTGACGGTGCGGGCGGGCGGTTACCCGGACCTGACGGGGGCAAGGGTGGTGGTGATTGCGGCGGGCGTGGCGCAACGACCGGGCGAAACGCGCCTGCACCTGCTGCAACGCAACGCTGCCGTGCTGGGCGAGGTGGTGCCAAAGATCCTCGATGCCGCGCCGGACGCAGTGCTGCTGGTGGTCAGCAACCCGGTGGACATCCTCACGCATCTGGCGGCGCACTTCGCCGCCCAGCGCGGCGTGCCCCCGGGCCGGGTGATCGGCTCGGGCACGACGCTGGACACGGCGCGGTTTCGCGCGCTGGTGGGGCGACATTTCGGCGTGGATCCGCACCACGTTCACGCCTACGTCATCGGCGAGCACGGGGATTCCGAGGTGTTGACGTGGTCCCAAGCGACGATTGCCGGCGTGGAGCTGGGGGAATTCAGCCGGATTTACGGGACGCCGCTGACGGCGGCGGATCGGGCGCGGATTGACGAACAGGTCCGGCGGGCGGCGTATCACATCATCGCCGGCAAGGGGGCGACGTATTACGGCATTGGTAGCGCAGTGGCACGACTGGTGGAGGTGCTGTTGCACGACCAGCGGGCGATTCTCACCATCTGCACGCGCATCCAGAATGTGCCCGGGCTGGCGGGCCGCACGTTGGCCCTACCCCATCTGGTCGGCGGCGCCGGTGCGCTGGCAGCCATCCCCCTGCCCTTGAACGACGAGGAACAAGCCGGACTCGCGCGGAGCGCGGCGATTCTGGGCGAAGCCGTGGACTCCGTGATGGCGACGCTGGGCAGCCGGTGAGAAATCCCAAGCCTATCCGCCCCGCAACCAGCGCCATCCCAGCCACAGGCCCAGCCCGGTGAACAGCACGAGAAACCCGTAGCCGACCGCGAGACCTGCGCGGGCCAGCCCCTGCCCTTCGAGCGACGGTTGCCGCCGAATTTCCGCCAGCGCGATGTGGCCGAACACGATGCCCGGCACACAGCCGAACGGCCCCAATATCAGGCTGCCCGCAGCCAGCGCGAGCGAGGCAATCGCGTAGCGCGACCACCGCGTTGGGGGTGTTGGCGGAGCCACCACCACGGGAACACCGCCGGAAACGGCCCGCGGTGCCCCATGCGCATGGGTGGGCACCGGCACCCGGCCCGTGGTGATGCGGAGATGATGTTCATCCGGCATCGCCGGCACGAGCACGGTCTCGCCGCACGCGGGACAGGTGATGGTCTTCCCGCTGAGGTCGTCCCCGCACTGGATGTGCTGCTCGCAGTGAGGGCAGGCAAATTTGAGATCGCGCATGGTTCCGCCGGGGGCGGTGGTTCACAACGCTTTGATCACAATCACCGTTCGGTCGTCGGTGGCGGGCACGGGGCCGGTGAACGCATCCACCGCCGCAAACAGCTTCGCCGCGAGCGCGGCCGCGTCAAGCGCCGCCCCGGCCCGCAATTCCCCCGCCAACCGCGCCAGCCCAAACTCCACACCCGCGGGGTTCAGCGCTTCGGTCAGACCGTCCGTGTAAAGCAGCAGCACGTCTCCCGGTTCCACGTGGCACTCGCGCTCGACGAAGGTGGCCTCCGCCAGGCCGACGCGTTCAATGCCCAGGGCCATGCCCTTGGGCAGCAATTCCTCGACGGAACCGGACGCCGCGTGGAACCAGAGCAACGGATCGTGGCCGGCCCGGGCCAACCGGAAGGAATGTGTGACGGGATCCAGCACCAAACATAACGCGGTGATGAACGTATCCGGGGGCAGACGGTCCGCCACCGGTTCCAGGCTGTGCTTGAGCACCAAACCGGGGGGGATCTCGGCGGCCAGTTCGGCGCGCAGCAGGGGCCGGCAGATTTCCGCCAGCGCGGCCGCGCGCGGGCCTTTGCCGCAGACATCAGCGATCAATACCGCGCACCGTAGTCCGGCGCGGGGGGCAAACTCATAGAAGTCCCCGCTCACCCCGGTCGCCGGCTGCTGGCGCGCAGCCAGGTCAAATCCCGGCACCACGGGTGGCTGGCCCGCCCGAAGCCGCGCGAGGTCTTCACGCAGCGTCCGCGTCAACTCCGCGAACCGCGCCTCATTGGCGGCGTTCAGACCGATTAACTCCTCGTGCGCGGCGAGCGAAGTTTCCTTCAACTCCAGCTTGGTGGGAGCGCCAAAATCCATCGGCCAGGCCCGGGCCTGGGCGGGCAACCGCACTTCCCCGGTGCGGGTATGAAACAGATGCGCCACTCCAAGTCCTTCCAACAGGGCAATAATGCGCTCATTCGGGTTCACGAGTTCCACCGCCGCCCCCGTCCCCTGCCCGTTGAGAAAGCGCTCCGCCACCCCGCTCAGCACGCCGAGAAAGGTGCTGTCCATCTGCTGGCATTGGCTGAGATCAAACACCAGATGGCGCGGCCGCATCGCGGTCAGCGTTTCCAATGCGCGGCGCAGCCCCGGGCCGGCGGCGAAGTTCGCGCGGCCCACCACCCGCACACAGGCGTAGTCCGGCGCGGTGAACACCGTGAGTTCGGCGGCGGGCGTATTCATCGGGCGGGGGCGGGACGGCGTTCCACCCCGAGAATTTCCACCAGCGCGCGCTGCAAGACCAGCGCGGGTTCCAGCGAACTGGAGACCAGTTGGCGGTTGGCCTGGAGCAAGACCTCCATCGCCCGGACCAGTTCGGCCGGGGTGTAGTTGCGCGTCTGCTTCAGTGCGTTCAGCACGGCATAAGGATGCATCGCCAGCGGATTGTATTTGCGATCGGCAGGGAACCGGCCCGGGGGGACCCGCTCCGCGAGCGATTTGACCTGGTCATAGCCGGCCCCCGGTTTGAGCCACCCCTCGCGGACCACCTCCTGAAGGAGCAGCAACGTGCGGGTCTTGGCGATCAATCCGTAGAGCAGGCCGATTTCGGACTTGTCCCTGTCCACCTTGAGCCGGATTTCCCACAACTCCTCATCCAGGCACCGGAGCGCCCGCGGCAAATCACGGTCGGCAAAGGCGTCCGCCAGCGCGAAGGCGCGGGCCTGTTTGTTCCGGGCGCAGACGGCCTCGATGTCGGCCCGCGTCACCTCGGAACGGTCGCCCGCATGCAAGGCGGCCTTCTCGACTTCGTTGGCCAGTTGGCGGGCATTCGGGCCGACGCGCGTCACCAGCTCCGCCAGCGCGTCATCCGAAACCTGTTTGCCACGCTCTCGGAAGGCGCGGGCAGCCCAGCTCTCGGCCTCGCCCATCCAGTTTTTGTCGTCGGCCGACCAGCCGTGCATCCATTCGACCGCGCCGATTTTTTCGACGGTCTTGTAAAACGCGCGCCGCTTGTCCACCGCGTCCGCGCTGATCACCAGCCGGACGCCGGACCAGGGGAAGGACTTCAACTCGTCGGCCAGCGCGGCCACCGCTTCGGTCGCGAGCCTGGATTTGCCCGCGCGGTCCTCGGCCAGGAAATTACAGCCGCGGAACCACACCGCCTTGGCCCCGCCGAAGAAGGGAAGCGTCTGCAGCGCCTCGCGGAGTTTGCCAATCCCCCGGACAACCTCGTCAGCGTTGCCGGCGGCGGCGTCAATGATTTCATGGTCCATGCCCCCCAGTTCCGCGCACCAGTCCTGGTAAAGCTGCCGGGCGCGTTGCTGGACCGCGAATTCGTCGTCGCCGCAAACGAGCACGAGCGGAGGCGTGGCTTTGGCAGAGGGCATGAGCGCAGGTCAATCCGCCTCGCTGCTGCTGTCGTTCATCTGCTGGAGCGTCTCGCTCATGTCCTCGACCTGCTCCCAGAGCGTGCGGCTGACAAAGATGGGCTTTTGCTGGGCGGTGGCGAGGGCAAGGCAGTCGCTGGGGCGGGCGTCGAGTTCAACCAGTTTGCGCCCCAATTCATTCTGCTGCTGGAGCGTGAGCCGCGCGTAATAGGTGGAGTTGCGCAACTCGGTGATCACCACGCGCTCGACCGAGATGCCGAAGCCCTTGAAGATGTTTTGCAGCAATTCGTGGGTGAGCGGGCGCTCGTGGCGCTGTTGCCGGAGATACATCGCGATGATCTGGCCCATGTTGGGGTCCACCGTGATGATGAACACCTTCTCCTCATTGCCCAGGAACACGGCGCAACCCGTGTTGGTGGGCAGAATCCCCCGGATCTGAACCTGGACAACGTCCGCCTTCATTCCAGGAGACTCTAGTTTTGCGGACGCGGAAACTCAAGCCCCGCGGGCGGCGCGTTGACACCCTTCCGGCAAACCTTATCCTCGCCGCTCGTTTTATGAACAAACCTCCGCATGTGGCCGTGGTCGGCGCGACGGGCGCCGTCGGCATCGAAATGATCAAGACCCTGGAGAAGCGCAACTTTCCGGTGGGCAAACTCACCCTGCTCGCCTCCGCCCGTTCCGCGGGCAAAAAGCTGAAGTTCAAAGGGGCCGACGTCACCGTGCAGGAACTGACCCGGGACTCGTTCGGGGGCGTGGACATCGCGCTGTTCAGCGCGGGCGGCAGCATCTCCAGGGAATTCGCCCCCCTCGCTGCCCGGGCGGGCTGCGTGGTGGTGGACAACTCGAGCGCCTTCCGCATGGACGACAAGGTTCCGCTCGTCGTCCCCGAAATTAACGCCGAGGACTGCCGGTGGCACCAGGGCATCATCGCCAACCCAAACTGCACCACCGCCATCACGTTGATGGCCTTGTATCCGCTGCACCGGGCGTTCGGGGTGAAACGCATCTTCGCCTCGAGCTACCAGGCGGTGTCCGGCACCGGCGCCAAAGCCATCGAGGAACTGGAACGCCAGGTCGAGCAGATCGTCACGAAAAAGCCCGTCACCAAGGAGGTTTATCCGCACCAGATCGCCTTCAACGTGCTGCCGCACGTGGACGCCTTCCTCCCCTCCGGCTACACCAAGGAGGAGATGAAGATGGAAAACGAGGGACGGAAAATCATGCATCACCCCACCTTCCGGGCGAGCGTGACCTGCGTCCGCGTGCCGGTGTATCGCTCCCACTCCATCGCGGTCAGCGCCGAATTTGAAAAACCCGTCACCGTGGCGGCGGCGCGCGAGGTGCTCAAACAGGCGCCCGGTCTCGACGTGGTGGACGACCCCGAGAACAAGCAATACCCGATGCCGCTGTTCACCGCCGAGAAATACAACTGCGCGGTGGGCCGGCTGCGGCAGGATTGTGCGCTCGACAACGGCCTGTGCTTCTGGGTCAGCGGCGACCAGCTCCTCAAGGGCGCGGCGCTGAACGCGGTGCAGATTGCCGAAGTGCTGGTGCGCTGAACGTGCCGCTTCGGCGTGGCGTTGCAGCAAGTCTGCTGATGACGGACGGAACAGGGATCCGCCATCATGCGACCAGGTTCCACCATGCCAAAAAAGTTGCGCGCCGTGAAATGCCTCGCGGCCCTCATAACGGGCGTCGCGATCGTCAGCGGACTGCGCCTGTATCAGAATCTGTATGGCGCCCGGCAACTGGACTTTGCCCGCGAGGTCTGCGGAAAGCTGGTGGGCGGCGATCCTCGCGTCGAGCTTCTCCTCGCAGCCACCCTGCTGTTGGACATCCCATTTTGTCTGCTGGCAGGCACGCTGCTGGCCCTGTTCCTGAACCGGCTACAAGTGCCCGAATTGCTTACGGGATTCTGTAGCGCAATCATCGCCGAGGCGCTGTGGATTTTGGTCTGGGGTGCCGCCAGTCTGAACCTTTGGATCCTGGCCGGACGACTGGTCTCCCTTGCGGCGATTCTCCTGTGTTGTTGGTTGGTCCCCAAGGCCATGCCACAGCCGAGAAGAACCTCGCACCCGGCGTAGGTTAAACCAATTCCCAACGCCCCATTTTTGTTCCCTCTCCGGACCTCACAGGCGGGACTTGGCGCGCCCCCTCGCCTTCGGCATAATCCCTCCATTCCCGAAGGGCCAACCCCAGCAACCAACCATTTCCACACGTCACTCAAGAAAACCAATGAACCTCAAAACGGCAGTTGGGCGACTTGCCAAGGAGGGCAAGTCATTGGTGTGATGGGACATGCCGCTGCAAATTGCTCCTGTGGCGCTTCACCCGCCGGGTGAAGTGCTTGCTCCCCGCGCCGCCGCCGCCCGTGCCGTTCTCTCCCCTCCGCTGACGGTGGACACGCTGGGCCGACGCTTCCACGTCGAATGGGACCCGCAGGCGCCGGTCACCCCGTTGGGCCAACTAGTTTTCTTCGCGCAGTTCCTGGCCGCGGGAGGACTCTTCGCCGACTGGGTGCGCACCTGTCCGCTCCGTTTCACCAGTCCCAACGCGCCGGCACTGGCCGACCTGCTGGGCACCATCACGCTGGCGGTCTTGGCGGGGCAGAACCGCTACGCGCACGTCACCGGCTTGCGTGCGGACACCGTCAACCCACCAGGGCTGGGCATGGGCAAGGTGTGCAGTGAAGATAGCGTGCGGCGCGCCTTTGCCGGCGCGGACCCGAAAGCGTGCGCCCGCTGGCAGCGCGGCGCGCTGCAAAGGACTTGGCAACCGGCCGTGCGACACC
>JBKBTZ010000315.1:0-500 GCA_046290825.1 Limisphaerales bacterium | reverse complement strand
CCGCAACATGGCCGAGCAGAACTTCTTCGGGCACACCGGCAAGGACGGCCGCGGCTTCGCGGCGCGGATCCGGGCACAGGGCTACAGCTTCGGCCTCGCCGCCGAAAACATCGCCGCCGGCCAGCCGACGGTGGACCGCGCCGTGCAGGCCTGGCTGAAAAGCCCGGGCCACCGCCGCAACATGCTGAACTGCCGTTTCCGCGACACCGGCATCGCCATGGTCCATCAGCCCGACGACAAGCCCCTGCGCGGCCAGAGCCGCGGCCTGCGCTATTATTGGGTGCAGGTCTTCGGTTCGCCGCGATGACCCGCCTGCTGATCGACGCCGATGCCTGCCCGGTCAAGGCCGAGGCGGAGCGGGTGGCCACCCGGCTGGGGGTCCGCATGGTGCTGGTCTCGAACGGCGGCATCCGGCCCTCGGCCAATCCGCTGGTCGAAAGCGTCTATGTGGCGCAGGGCCCGGACGCGGCCGACAAGTGGATCGCCGAGGCCTCCGGTCC
>JBKBTZ010000314.1:0-501 GCA_046290825.1 Limisphaerales bacterium | reverse complement strand
CTCCCTTTAGGAGAAGGTCCCGCACCCCCTTAAGCCCCCCGCCGGGCTCCCGGGTCAGAAGGACCCGGATTCCCTTCTCTTCCAGGAACCGGGCCAGGAGTCGGGCCTGGGTGGTCTTGCCGGAGCCGTCCAGGCCCTCGAGGGTGAGGAAAAAGCCCTTCATAGCCCCGTGGGATGGTCCAGGAAAACCCAGGGCAGGCCAAAGTGGGCTTCCAGGTGCTGAGCTAGGGCCTTGACCCCGAAGACCTCGGTGTCGTAGTGGCCGGCGTAGATGACGTTAAGGCCCCGCTCAAAGGTCTCGTGGAAGACGCTGTGCTTGGGTTCCCCGGTGATGAAGAGGTCCGTGTCCACCTGGCCTATCAGGCTGGCCGCCCCGCCGGATACGATGGTCACCGTTTCCACCAGGCCTTTGCCCCCTTGGTGGACCAAAGGCTGCATCCCGGTAAGCTGGCCCAGCATGTCCGCCACCTGGGCCAAGGGGGTGGGCAGGGGAAAGCGGCC
>JBKBTZ010000313.1:0-502 GCA_046290825.1 Limisphaerales bacterium | reverse complement strand
AGCACCGGCCCCTGGAAGGCCACGCCTTTGTTTTCCGCCAACGGCACCGCCCGCGTCAAATCCAGCCCCGCCTCTTGCCCCTGCGCCGCCGTGAGGTCGGCATGAATCGCCGCCACCTCCCGCCCATCCAGCCGCACCGGCCCATCGTGGCGGCCAAAGCACACAAGCGAGACCCGCACCGCTGCGCCGTCGTTGAACCAGGGCTCGTCGCTCCAGGCCTCGAAGATTGGCAGGGCCTCGACGATGCGGTCGAGCACGCGGCGGCTGGCCCCCTTGCGAATCGCCTGGGTCGCCACCAACCCCGCGCGGCTGGCTTTGCCCGCCTCGATCTGCGCGCGCGCTTTCTCGAACCAGTAGGTCACCAGGTCCGCGCCGCCCGGCACGCGTCCGGCGTAAGTCTCGCGCAGCCGCTCGGTGTAGGCGTCGCCGAGTTCCGAACGCATCTTCTTGTCGCCCAGAAACGGCGGGTTGCCGATGATGACGTCGGCCTGCGGCCAATCGG
>JBKBTZ010000312.1:0-505 GCA_046290825.1 Limisphaerales bacterium | reverse complement strand
GGATGAACCATGCATAGCCAGTGTCCCGCAAGGAGCAGCCGCGCCACGCGCACCCCAGCGTTCAAGGATCATCGGCATGGCCATTCGGGACATCATCAAGGCGGGAGTGGCGGCGCTGCTGCTCACGGTCGGCACCGCCGGCGGCGGCTCGGCCGCGCCGCTGACCTTCTTCGGCGAGGATCTCGGCCAGGGCGAGACTGTCCGCCTCGCCGCGACGCCGAACGCGGATGCGGCGCGCAACGCCTTCTTCGCGAACCTTGTCGGCGTCGGCACCGAGACCTTCGAGGGCTTCGCGGCGGGCACCGGCGCCCCGCTCGCGGTCAGCTTCGGCGCCGCGGGCACCGCGACCCTGGGCGGCAGCGGCAGCGTGGCCAGCGTGCCGACCGGCACCAACGGCGTCGGCCGCTACCCGATCTCCGGCGACAAGTTTTGGGAGACGGGGCAGAACTTCACCATCACCTTCTCCGACCCGGTGGCGGCCTTCGGCTTCTACGGCATCGACATC
>JBKBTZ010000311.1:0-508 GCA_046290825.1 Limisphaerales bacterium | reverse complement strand
GTTTCAATCCGCGCCCGGTCTTACGACCGGGCGATACCTGATCCGGACAAGCTGATCCAGCCCGGTTCGATGTTTCAATCCGCGCCCGGTCTTACGACCGGGCGATACCGCTCACCCACACCGTCACCGGCGAGTCCGGCAAGTTTCAATCCGCGCCCGGTCTTACGACCGGGCGATACACGATAGCTTTACGCTGCTGATTCGTGGTGATGTGGTTTCAATCCGCGCCCGGTCTTACGACCGGGCGATACGCGCAATAACATCGATAATGTTTGAATTATCGGGAAGTTTCAATCCGCGCCCGGTCTTACGACCGGGCGATACCTGGTCATCGACGGCGACAAGTACGCGATCCGGCTGGTTTCAATCCGCGCCCGGTCTTACGACCGGGCGATACGATCGTGGATCATTGGCTGATACGGGCAGATATCGTTTCAATCCGCGCCCGGTCTTACGACCGGGCGATACCTGATCCGGACAAGCTGATCCAGCCCGGTTCGATGTTTCA
>JBKBTZ010000310.1:0-509 GCA_046290825.1 Limisphaerales bacterium | reverse complement strand
GGCGCGGATTGAAACGCGGTAGATGAGGCGCGCATCGGTCACCAGCGGGTGTATCGCCCGGTCGTAAGACCGGGCGCGGATTGAAACGTTCTGCCCGCCAGGCACGATGGCGCCGATGGGGTGGTATCGCCCGGTCGTAAGACCGGGCGCGGATTGAAACACACCTTCACTGTCACGCTGGTCTTGGCCGGTTTGTATCGCCCGGTCGTAAGACCGGGCGCGGATTGAAACCATTTCCTTATATAGAGTTGCGTCGGCGAACGTCGGCGGTATCGCCCGGTCGTAAGACCGGGCGCGGATTGAAACAATATAAGGACTTAGCTGGCTTGGAGCCACAAAAAGTATCGCCCGGTCGTAAGACCGGGCGCGGATTGAAACACCCGTTGGCTTCAGACCGGGCGCGACTTCACGCACGAGGTATCGCCCGGTCGTAAGACCGGGCGCGGATTGAAACAACACCGAGGACGCCTAACCCAAAACGGAAGGAGGTATCGCCCGGTCATAAAAAC
>JBKBTZ010000309.1:0-509 GCA_046290825.1 Limisphaerales bacterium | reverse complement strand
CCTGCCGGAGGCGCAGAGGCATCGACGATGACCGAGGTTCGGCGGCCGGAAAGGCGGGCAAATCCCATCGCGATGGCAGGCGGTGCGGCAAGGCGCGCGCCGGCGGCGGCCAAAGCCTGATCAAGCCGCCCCTCGATGCCCCGGTCGCCGCCGTGAAATCGCGCAAGAGTGCCGTCGGCATGCCGCAGGGCCCGCAGCGTCGGGGACATGCGCGTGATCGCCCGCGACAGGGCGTCGGGCACCGGGTGGCCTGTCTCGGTCATCGTGGTGGCCGACCATGTCAGCAGGGTCAGGATCTCCATCAGTTCTTCGGGATTGCGGCTGGGAATGCCGCCTGCGCCATCGATGTCCGCATCGCAGGCACCCGCCAGGGCAGCAGTCGCGGGGGCGACCAGTCGCTCCATTCCGATCAGCAACAGGCCGGCATGGATCAGACCAGCCAGCGCCTCGAATCGCGGCAGCCCGGGGTGTGCGCCTTTCCAGCGGCGCGACAGATAGGCGGCCTGAAG
>JBKBTZ010000308.1:0-513 GCA_046290825.1 Limisphaerales bacterium | reverse complement strand
CCGGGTTGATGAAATAGCCGCCCTCGGTCACCGTCAGGCTGACGATGCGGATCTCGGGCCGGGACATGGCCGCGATCAGCGCGGCGTTGTCCGCCTCAACCGGCAGGAAGTCGATCATCGCCCCCACCCGGCGGGCGGATTTGCCCTTCGGGTCCAGCTCGATCACCGTGGACAGGCAATCCTGCGCCTTCAGCGCCTCGCGCATCCGGGCATCGCCCTCGCGCACCCCGGCGCCAAGGATCGCCCAGTCGTGGTCGAGCCCGAGGTTGAACAGGTCGTCCAGATAGACGGCCATGTGGGCGCGGTGGAAATTGCCCAGCCCGATATGGACGATGCCGGGGGTCAGGCGCGAACGGTCGTAGGCGGGCAGCGTGACGGTGGGGGACATTCGGGGCCTCAGACGGTTTTCAGCATGCCGCCATCGACATGGTAGGTGGAGCCGGTGCAGTAGCTGGCGCGCGGCGACAGGAGGAAGGCGATGACATCGGCCAACTCCTCGGGCGTGCCGAAGCG
>JBKBTZ010000307.1:0-514 GCA_046290825.1 Limisphaerales bacterium | reverse complement strand
GTCTTCTTCAAGGGCCGCCGTCTGAAGGCCAGCCGGATCGTCTATGACCAGGCCACGGACCGGCTGGAGATCATCGGCCCGATCGTCCTGACCGACGAGAGCGGCGACATCCTGGTCCTTGCCTCGCAGGCCGAACTGGCAGCCGATCTCTCCGAAGGTATCCTCAGCAGCGCGCGGCTGGTCCTGAACCGGCAGTTGCAGCTGGCGGCGAACCGGATGATGCGCGTCGCCGGGCGCTATACCGCGCTGGAGACCGTCGCCGCCTCGTCCTGCAAGGTCTGCGAGGGCGATCCGACCCCGCTTTGGGAGATCCGCGCCAGGCGCGTGCTGCATGACGAGGTCGAGCGGCAGATCTATTTCGACAGCGCCCAGTTCCGCCTCGCGGGCGTGCCGGTCTTCTACATCCCGCGCCTGAGGATGCCCGATCCCACGCTGGAGCGCGCGACCGGTTTCCTGATGCCGAAGATCCGCACGACCTCGGACCTCGGAACCGGGATCAAGCTGCCCTATTTCA
>JBKBTZ010000030.1:0-32952 GCA_046290825.1 Limisphaerales bacterium | reverse complement strand
CTTGCGGTTGGCGAGGTCCAGCAGGCGCAACTCGCGCAGTTCCGTGAAGCCGCGGGCCAGTTCCGGGTCGAGCCGGTCGAACACGCGCTGCGAGCGGGCGACCAGCTCGTCCACTTCGGCAAACGGCTTGAGCGGCGGGCGGTTCAACGGGTCCACCGCGAGGTCCCACGGACGCAGCGCGGTCAGACCGAGCTTGTGCCGACGGTCGGCGTGCAACGCGCGCAGCAGCGGGGTGACCGCGGATTCGATGGCCGCGTGAAAACGTTCGCAATCGGCGGGCGTGTAATCAAAACGACCGCGCGCCTTGAAGGCATAATCGCGGTAATTGGCAAAGCCGGCGTTGCGCGCAATCTGACCCCGCAACGTGGCCAGTTGATCGAACTGCGTGTCGAAGGTTTCGGCCTCGCGCCGGCGCCGTTCGGCCACCAGTCGCCAGGCCTCCTCACGCAGGGCGCGGTCCGGCTCCTCGAGATAACGCCCCATCTGGACGAGTGTCTTCTCCTCGCCCCGAAAGGTCACGGTGAGGGAGCCGGAGAGCTTCTGGTATTGCTGCCCGACCTTGGTCTCCTCGGTCTCGAGCGGCACGTTCTCGGGGCGGAAAAGCTCCACTGCGTTAACGGTGTCGCGCACGAACACCTCGTAGCGGGGCCGGGGCAGGCCGCCACGGTGGGGATGGTTGACGAACGCCTGTTGCAACGCGAACTGGCGCGGCTTGGTCTGCGGTTCGATGGCCTCGACAAAATGCAGGTAGGCGCGCTCGGCCTCCGGATTGTCGGTGTGACAGGTCATCGCGATGTAACGGCGGCTCGACTCCTCATCCAGCGCGGCATGGAGTTCGCTCCAGTCCAGCAGCACACCTTCGAGCGCAGCGGCGGAACCGGCGGCCGCGAGCGCGGCATCCAGCCGGTCGAATAACGGGGCGATGGCGTTCCAGTCATTCCAGTCCACCTGCGCGGGCACGAACCGACGCGGGCGGTGGGGCGGCAGGTTTCCAAAAGGCAGCAAATTCATGGGCCGCCAGCATAACGCAGAACGGCGGTAGCGAAAGCGGGAGTTTGGCCCGGGAGAAAACTTCCCCCCCGCGGGGCCGCCCGCTACAGTGCGGCGCATGGTGCATGTGGGTTTGGGTTATGACGTTCACGCGCTGGTGGCCGGGCGGAAGCTTGTGCTCGGCGGCGTGGAGATTCCGCATCCGCTCGGGCTGGACGGCCATTCCGACGCGGACGCGCTCTCCCACGCGATCACCGACGCCGTGCTCGGCGCGCTGGGCGAGGTGGACATCGGCCATTTTTTCCCCAACACCGACCCGCGCTGGCGGGGCGCGCCCAGCCGGTTGTTTCTGGAGGAGGCGGCGCGCCAGGTGCGGTCGCGGGGCGGCCGCATCATCAACGTGGACGCGACGGTGCTGGCCGAGGCCCCCAAACTCTTTCCCCACATCGCCGCCATGAAGGCCAACATCGCCGCCGCCCTGGGTCTCGATCCGCGCCGCGTGGGCGTGAAGGCCACCACCCATGAACGGCTCGGCAGCATCGGGCGGGGCGAAGGCATCGCCGCAATGGCCGTGGCCAGCGTGGATCTTCCGGAAACCTGACACCCCGCACGTCCCCATCATGTCGAAGAAGGCTGAGATCGGCTGGGAACGCCGCCTTGAAGACGGCAGCAAGCTCGAGGTCTATGTCCACCACACCGGCGGAAAGTTCCGCTTCTACGCGCGGGCCCGGCGCTTCGAGGAATGGCAGCCCGTGGCCGAGCCGCCGCTGGAAGACTGGATGGCGCTGCTGGACGCCGTCCGCCGCCGCGTGCAACGGCGCAAACTGATGCCCGACGACGAAAAACGGCTGGTGGCCAGCATCCGCGAGCGGTTTCCCGAGGCGGAAACGTAGGCGCAGCGAGGCGTGCCGCGCCCTCCGGCGCCGCCATTTCTTTTCCGTCTTCACCCCTCGCTGGCCGCCTGCTTCACTCCGCGCATGGCGCTGCCCTACAAAATCTCGACGCTGCTCTACTGCTTCAACGCGGCGGACGACATCCTGCTGCTGGAGCGGGCACAGGAGCCGAACCGGGGATTCTGGAGTCCGCCGGGCGGCAAATTGAAAACCGACGTGGGCGAGTCACCCTACGCCTGCGCCTGCCGCGAAGCCGCCGAGGAAATGAGCCTCGCGCTGACGCCCGGCGACCTGCATTTGACCGGGCTGATCAGCGAGCACGGCTATCAGGGACAGGCGCACTGGCTCATGTTCCTGTTCGAGGTCAAGCCGCGCCTGACACAATTGCCGCCGCCCATGCAAGAGGGGCGTTTCCAGTTTTTTCCGCGCGCGGCGCTGGCGGAATTGCGCCTGCCCCGGACGGACGCCGAAAGCATCTGGCCGCTGTTCTGGCGGCATCGCGGCGGCTTTTTTGCCGCCCATTGCCACTGCCACGCCGACGGGCGCAACGACTGGACGCTGGAACAATCCTGTCCGGGAAAGCCAACCCCCTGATCGAACCGGCGCAGCCGCCGCGGATCAACGACTGGCCAGATCTTTCTCGCCTGCCGCGCCCGCGCCGTCGTGCCCCTCGCCGTCCAGGTCAATCAGAATGTCGCGCGGCTCCGCGCCCTTGCTCGGCCCGACGATGCCGCGCTGCTCGAGTTCGTCCATGATGCGCGCGGCCCGGGTGTAACCGAGCCGCAGCCGTCTTTGCAGCAAACTGACACTCGCCTTCTGTTCGCTGCGGATGACCTCGATGCACTGCTGGATGAGTTCCTCGTCCTCCTCGCTGGCCCCCTCCTCCACGTCGAAGCTGCTGACGGGCTTCTGCAACTGCTGGTGGATTTCCATCTCGTAGCTGGGCCGTCCCTGTTTGGCGATGAACTCCACAATGCTCTCGATCTCCTGGTCGGTGATGAGGGCGCCCTGGGCGCGGAGCAGTTTCGCGCTGCCCGGCGGCAGGTAGAGCATGTCGCCCTTGCCGAGCAGTTTGTCGGCGCCCATCGCGTCCAGAATCGTGCGCGAATCCACGCGGCTGGCCACCTGGAAGGCGATGCGCGCCGGGATGTTCGCCTTGATGACGCCGGTGATGACGTCCACGGACGGCCGCTGCGTGGCCACGATGCAGTGGATGCCCGCCGCGCGCGCCATCTGCGTGATGCGGGCGATGGCCATCTCCACGTCCGCCGGCGCCACCAGCATCAGGTCCGCCAGCTCGTCAATGATGCAGACGATGTAGCTCAGCTTCTCCGGGATGATGATGTCCTCCTCGCGCGGCACGACGATTTCCTCGTCCACCTCGACCGCGAACCCGTCCGCGCCCGCCTCCACCTTTTCCTTCTTCTGCATGAGGGGCAGTTCGTTTTCCGGCTCGGGCAGGGGCTTGTTCTTGGGGCGCTCGTTGAAGGACTTGATGTTCCGCACGCCGACCCGGGCAAAAATCTTGTAGCGCTTTTCCATCTCGTTCACGACCCAGCGCAGGGCGAGGATGACCTTTTTCGGGTCCGTCACCACCGGGACGACGAGGTGGGGCAGCGCGTTGTAGTGCTGTAACTCGACGACCTTCGGGTCAATCATCACAAAGCGAAGCTGGTCGGGCGAGAACCGGTAGAGCAGCGAGGCAATGATCGAATTGATGCAGACGGACTTGCCCGAGCCGGTGCTGCCGGCAATGAGCAGGTGCGGCATCTCCGCCAGGTCGGCAATGATGGGATGGCCGTAAACGTCCTTGCCCAGCGCCACCGGGATGCGGGCCTTGGTGTTGCGCCATTCGTCGGACTCGAGCAGGTCGCGCATGATGACCTTGGTCTTCACCGGGTTCGGCACCTCGATGCCGACGGTGTTCTTGCCGGGAATGGGCGCGAGAATATGGATGCGCTCGGCCTTGAGCGCGGCGGCGATGTTGTTGGTGAAGCTGGTGATCTTTTCGAGCTTTACCCCCGGCGCGGGGTGCAGCTCGTAACGGGTGATCGTCGGCCCCTTGGTGATGTCGCCCACCTCGACCGGCACGTCGAACTGGGCCAGCGTCTGCTTCATCAGGTTCGCATTGGCGAGCAGTTCCTCCTTGGACTCGGTGGGCCGCACGGTCGGGTCCGCGTGCTGGAGGAAATCCAGCGGGGGCAACTGGTAGTTCCCAATCATCGGGACCGACGCCACCGTCATCGGCTTCTTCCTCTTGGGCTGGGGCCGGGGCCGGCTGCCGCTGGCGTCGGTGACGACCGGCACCGGAACGGGCGGCACGGGATCGGCCGGTTTCGCGCCGGGTCCTTCACCCACCGCCGCGGCGGACGTGGAGTCCAAAGTTGCCTCGGAAGGAGGTTCCGCCGCCGGCTTCACCTTGGCGTCCTCGCCGAGAATGTCCTTCGTCGTCGCCACGCCCTTCTTCGGCGGGGAAATGACCTCGCCCTCGTCCGCCGGTTCGATTTCGCGGACGGGCGGGACGGTTTTGAGCGGCTCCGGCTCGACGGTGCGGCGGAAGCGCGGCGCCTTCGGGGGCGGCGCCTGGGGCACGCTCAAATCCCGCACCTGCGGCGGCGGCACGGGCTGGAGGTCCGCGCCGACGGGCACGCCATTTTCGGCGAGCGTCTTTTCAAGCTGTTCGGTTTGCCGCTTGAGTTCGCGGGCGCGCTTCTCGAGGGCGGCGGTCTCGGGATCCAATTCCCGTTCGGCGGCCGCCGTGCCCGCAAGCCGGCGGACCCAGACGCCCAGCCGGAAGTTGGTCAGGTAGAGCGCGCTGATGAAAATGGCCACGAGGTAGAGAATGGGCGCGCCCACGGGGCCGACCATCCAAAATCCGTAGTCATAGAGCGTGCGCCCGAGCAGACCACCCGCGCTGCCGCAATTGAGCGCGGCGCGCATCCGGGCAAACAGCGACCAGCCATCCAACTGGTGCAGCAGGCCCGCCAGGGCGATGAGTAACACGACCGTCCACGGCCAGCGCCGCCGCAAGTGGGCAAACCGCTCGAAGAAACAACCCAGCCCCAGCAGCAGCAGCAAAAACGGCAGCAGATACGCCGGCAGCCCGAGGAAAAACAGGTGCCCCCACGCCAGCCACGCGCCCACCGGCCCGATCCAGTTTTTCATCACGGGCTTGTGCGTGGCGGCGGAATTGCTCTGCACGTCGTGCCAGTCGAACGACAGCAGCGCCACCAACAGGAGGGCGGCGGCTCCGAGCAGCACCACTCCCAGCACGTCGTTCAAGCCGTGGGGCGCAGGGTGCTCGGCACTGGATTTGCGAGCCATGCGGCGAGGCTAACAACTCACGCAGGCGAGTTCAAAGGGCAAATGCCCGGACGGCGAAAATCCGCGACCGGCTTCACCACGGGCCGCGCCCGGCGCGGGAGTGAAGCTTCAGTGGGTCCCGGATTTCGGGCTTCGGACTTAACCGTAACGCTTCAGTTCAATGTTGGGGTGGAACGGGCCACTGGCCTGTTCAGCCGGGCGACCCGCCCGGCCGTCAGGCGCCAGAAGCAGCCACGGCGGGGTTTGGAGTGGTGGGCACACGGCCGGGCGGCAAGTTGCCGCCCCGAACGGCCAGGTTGGCCGTTCCACCAAAACGAACTGCCTGCTCCCGGCTTCGAGTTGCGCCTCGCACGCCGTCGGGCCCGTAAGCGGAACTGCGCCCCCCCGCCCGCCGCCCATTTTTCTGCGTGCCTCCCGCGCGGCGCATTCCTATGCTCCGCGCATGCTCATCTGGCTTCTCGCAGTCATTCTGCTCGCGTCGCTCGCGGCGCTGGGTTACCGGCAGGGCGCCATTCGCGTGGCCATGTCCTTCCTTGGCATCTGTCTGGGCGTGCTGCTCGCGCTGCCGCTTGCGCAGCCGATGGCCATCGTCCTCAAGGCGCTGGGCGTCACCCAGCCCATCGTGCTTTGGCTGGTGCCGCCCGTGCTGGCGTTCTGCGTCGTTTCCGCGGTGTTCAAAATCGCCGCCTATTTCCTCCACCAGAAGGTCGAGGTGTATTTCAAATACAAGGCGGGCGACCTGCGCCTGTCCCTGTTCGAGCGGTTGAACGCGCGGCTCGGCCTGTGCCTCGGCCTGTTGAACGGGACTGCGTATCTGTGCCTGATCGCCTTCGTCATTTACGTCATGGGTTATTGGACACTGCAGATGGACACCGGTTCGGGCAATCCCTGGCATCTCCGCCTGCTGAACCGCGCCGCCGCCGACCTGCAAAAAACCGGCTTCAGCGTGACCGCGCGCGCCCTCGAACGGATGCCCACCAGCTATTACGAAGCGGCCGACGTCGCGGGGCTGCTCTACAAGAATCCCCTCCTCGAAGCACGGCTGGCCCGTTACCCCGCCTTCCTGATGCTCTCGGAACGGCCCGACTTCCGGATGCTGGCCGACGATCCGGCCTTCACAGACATCCGCATCCGGCAGGGCAGCTTGGCCGAATTGCTGCAACTCGGCCCCGTGCAGGCCGTCGTCAAAAACCCGGATACGCTCCGCACCATCTGGAATGTGGTGCAGCCCAACCTCAAAGACCTCCGCGCCTACCTGGAGACCGGCATCTCGGAAAAATACGCCGATCAGCCGATCCTCGGGCGCTGGACGTTTAGCCCGCGCGGCACCCTCGCGGCAATCCGCCGGAACCAGCCGAACATCTCCTCCACCCAGATGAACCGCCTCCGCCAGATCGCCTTGAACCCCTACCTCGGCGCCCGGCTTGTCATCGGCCTCGAAGGCAGTGAAGGCCGGCTGGTGCTCAAAGGCTTCCCGTCCGGTCGCCCACCTGCCACGCCCGGCGCACCGGCGGACACCCTCAACAGCCAGGGCACCTGGGAAGGCACCGGCGAACGTTACTCCCTCAAATTCACGCTGGGCGAAACCGACGTCACCGCCCTTGGCATCATCGAGGGCGAGCGCCTGACGCTGACGCTCGCCGGCAACCCCATCGTCTTCGAGCGGGAACATTGATTCGGTGACCGGGAGGAACCGGTCCCGCAAAACGCCGCGAACTGGACGGCCCGTCGCGACGCTATTTACGGCCGCAGCCTCCCGGGCATGACCGTCACTGCGCGCGGTTACCGGAGGTTGCCGCCAGCACTCGTTCCACAATCACGTCCGCCACCCTTGGTTCGCTGCCGACGCCAGGGGTGTAAAACATGATCTTACCGTTGCGCTCGGTGGGGTTGCGCCAGGGCCAATCCCCGGCTTTCAATCGGCTTTGCACAACCGCCTCGTCCTCGCCAAGCAGCACGGGAATGTCCTCGCACACGTGCAGGCCGTCGCTCAGGAAGAACGGCACCACAACGAGGCGCGGCGCGGTGACGAACTTCGGAATGTCCGCAATCCGCGGCTCCTCCTCGAGGAATGCGGGATGCACTTCGGCGAACCGGCGGCGGGCGGCGATGTGTTCCACCTGACGCTCGATGGACTTGCGCGAATCCGGATTCAGCGGCGTGCCGTGGCCGGCGATAACGAGGGCGGTGTCGGGCAGCCTTTGGGAACTGGCACTGGAGAGCTGGGGCGGCCCCTCCCCCGCCCTTCGGGCACCCTCTCCCCATCCGATGGGGAGAGGGCCGGGGTGAGGGGTGCTCGACAAACCACCCGAGCCACCCAGCGCGGAGAAGGCGCGGTGGAGAATGATCTCCGTCATCAGCGGATGGGTGCCGACGGGGTGGCAATAAGTGACCTCGCGCCCATCAAGCCGGACGGTGCAGGGCATCACGTCCTGCGCCCCGGCCGGCAGGCCGAGTTCGCAGGGAATGGCCTGGCGCGTGAACCAGCCCTCGCTCACGAATAGGGGAACCACGAACACCCGCGGCGTGCGGCACGCGGCCAGCGCGGAACCGATGTGCGGCTCGATCTTGATGAAGGCCTCCCGCACGTCGGCGAACAGGCCGCGCCGGCGCAATTCGGCGGCGTGCTGGCGCACCGTGGCGCCCGAATCCCCGTTCACGGTGGAGCCGTGGCCGATGAGCAGCAGCGTGGCGTCGGGAAAGCTTGTTGAACTCATCGGAGGAGCAGACGGGTGACCCCGCGGCCCGGCTTAGCATCGCGCCGGCAGGTTCAGTTCAGCAAACAGCACCCGCGCCACCCAGTCGCCGAAACGTTCGCCATTCTGGCGTTCCGCCTTGTAGCGCAGTAGCAGCGGGCGCAACTCCTCGATGGCCCCGTCCAGGGAGACCTTGTCCTTGAACAGGCGGTTCAGGCGCGTGCTGGGTTCGTTGCCGCCGAGGAACATCTGGTAGGTGTTCGGGGCACGGCCCACGAGCGCCACCTCGGCCATGTAAGGCCGGGCGCAGCCGTTTGGACAGCCAGTGATGCGGATGATCAGGTCGCGCTCCGGCAGCCCGGTCTCGCGCAGCAGGTCGTCCACCCGCGCAACGAAGCCGGGCATGATGCGCTCCGACTCCGCCAGCGCGAGGCCGCAGGTCGGCAGCGCCACACAGGACATCGAGGCCAGTTGCGTGGGGGTGCCCTGCCGCTCGGGGTTGATGCCGTGGTGCGCCAGAATCGCGTTGGTCGTGTCCTTTTGCCCGTCATCGAGACCGGCGAGAATCACGTTCTCGTTGGGCGTGAAGCGGAACTGCGGCCCCACCTGCTGCGCGATTTCGCGCAGGGCGGTTTTCATGCTCACGCCGTGCGCATCCTGAATGCGGCCATCCTGCACAAACAGGCCGAGGAACCATTTCCCGTCGCTCGCCCGGCCCCAGCCGTAGGCGTCGCCCTGGCGGACGAATTGGAACGGCCGCGCCGGGCCGAACTTGAAGCCCAGCCGCTGCTCGATCTCGGCGCGGAACCAATCCACGCCCCGGTCCTCCAGCACATATTTCAGCCGCGCATGCTTGCGGTTGGTGCGGTCGCCGAAGTCCCGGTGCATCATGACGACGGCGCGGGCCACGTTGACCACCTGTTCCGGCGGCAGGAAGCCCACCACGTCGGCCAGGCGCGGAAAGGTGGCGGGATTGTTGTGGCTGCGGCCCATGCCGCCGCCGACGGTGAGGTTGTAGCCGGCCAGTTTGCCGTTCTCGACAATGCCGATGAAGCCGCAGCACTGCGTGAAGATGTCCACGTCGTTCAACGGCGGCAGCACCAGACCGATCTTGAATTTGCGCGGCAGGTAGGTGCGGCCATAGAGGTCGTCCTCGGGCACGGCATCCGCGTGAACGCCCTCGAGGTTCAACTGCTCGCCATTGACCCAGATTTCATGGTAGGCCCGGGTGCGCGGGAGGACCGCGTCCGAAATGCTTTTGGCATCGGCCTGCAACTGCTCGCCCGCGCCGTTGGTGGCGGGCGTGGGCGGGGCCATGACGTTGCGCGCCACGTCCCCGCAGGCGGCAATGGTGGTAACCAGCACCTCGTTCAACTCGTGGATGAGCGCACGGAGGTTGCCCTTCACGACGTGATGGAACTGGATGCCCTGGCGCGTGGTGATGCGGAGAGTGTTGTTGCCGTATTTGGCCGCCAGATCATCAAAGACCAGATACTGCCGAGCGCTGGCGATGCCGCCGGGCGTGCGGGTGCGGACCATCATGATGTATTTCTTGCCGGTCTTGCGCAGGTCGCGGTCGTCCTGCTGGTAGCAGCCGTGGAACTTGAGAAACTGCTCGTCGTCGGCGCTGAAATGATCGGCAGCCGGGTCGGCGAGGGTTTGGGCCAGCGTGCCGGCGAGGGACGGACAGTTGGTCTTGAGCAGTTCGTTGGCGGAAAGCTTGGCGGAGGTTTCGTTCATGATGAGATGGCGGGTTGCGGGTGAATGCCGACGGGTTAGATGGAGAATTCCTCGTCCTCGAAACGGAACTTGTGCGCGGGCGACTCGAACATGCCCGCCGCGAGGGTGTGGTTGGTGCCCGGCTCGATCAGGATGAACGAACCGGTGAGCCGGTTCTTGCGATAGGCGTCCACCACGAGCGGCTTGGCGGTCTTGATGCGGATGTCGCCAATGTCGTTGAGCGCCAGTTCGGACACGGGCGATTTGACGTCGTAGGTTTCGATGTCCACACGGCCATCAATTCCCGTGACAATCGCCTGCACGGTCTGCGAGGTGTGCTTGAGCAGGTAGCGTTTGCCGGCCATGAGCGGCTTGGCATTCATCCAGCAGACGCGCGCCTGAAACTCCGTGCCGAGGCCGGGGAAGTGGTCCAGCCCGACCAGCGTGTCGCCCCGGCTCACGTCGAGGTCGTCCGCCAACTGAAGGGTCACGCTCTGCGGACAGAAGGCCTCGGTTAACGGGCCGTCATAGGTCCAGATCTCCTTCACCGTCGAGCGCAGCCCGGCGGGCAGCACCACGACGCCATCCCCCACCCGCACAATGCCGCTGGCGATCTGGCCGCTGAGGCCGCGAAAATCATGCAGCTTGGGATCCGTCGGGTTGTTGGGCCGGTTGACCCATTGCACGGGAAAGCGCAGCCCCGTCATGGACCAGTCACTGGCGATGTGAACCGTCTCGAGGTGATACAACAGCGAAGGCCCGGGATACCACGGAGAGTTTTTCGAGGCCTCGACCACGTTGTCACCATGGAGCGCGCTGATGGGGATGAACTTCACGTCGTGGAACTGGTCGAGCCGCGGCAGGAACGCCTCGATCTGCTCGCGGATTTCCAGGAAGCGATCCTCGCTCCAACCGACGAGGTCCATCTTGTTGATCGCAAAAACAATGTGCGGGATGCCGAGCATCGCGGCGATGAACGTGTGCCGGCGCGTCTGCTCAATGACGCCGAGGCGCGCGTCCACCAGCACGATCGAGAGGTTCGCCGTGCTCGCGCCGGTGACCATGTTCCGCGTGTATTGCACGTGGCCCGGCGTGTCGGCGACGATGAACTTCCGGCGCGGGGTGGCGAAGTAGCGGTAGGCCACATCAATCGTAATGCCCTGCTCGCGCTCGGCGCGCAGCCCGTCGGTCAGGTTGGCCAGGTTGATCTGGCCGCCGCCGGTGATGTCGGCGGAACGCTCCAGCGCCTCGAGCTGGTCTTCCATGATGCTCTTGGAATCATAAAGCAGGCGGCCAATTAGCGTGGACTTGCCGTCGTCCACGGAGCCGCAGGTGTTGAAGCGGAGGATTTCGATGGGATGGGGCTTGGTCGCAGTCATGCGGAAAATCATTCGTTGCGGTAACGCTTGTGGCACTCGAGGCACGCACGGGAAACAGCCTTGAGCGCGGCGGCGGCGCGGGCCGGTTCCACCGGGGCGGCGCGCAGGGCGTGGCGCAACTCGTCGGCGGCCCGCTCGTTGGCGGCAAGCAGGTCGCGATAATCGGCAGGCCGCTTCGCCGTGTCCTCCAGACGCGCGGTCTCGCGCAGTTGTTCCCAGAGCAGCATGGCCTCGTGGGCCGGTTGCACATCGGGATGCGCCGGCGGCGAACGCCAGCCCGCGCGCTCGACCGCCCGCAGTCGTTCCAGATGCTCATCGAGGGCGACCATTGCATCCACCAAGGACGACGTCTGCGCCACGGCGGGGAAATTGGTGGAAACCGCCGCCAGCACCTCCGGCGCAGGCGGCGAAAACTCCCGAACCGCGCGATAAAGCCCCGAGTAATCGGGCGACGTGCCGGCCTGCTGGAGAAAGGCTTCGGCCTGATTGGTCTGCCACTCACCCGCCGCCAGGCACATCAAGGCCACCGCCGTCGGGCCGCGGTGCTTGCCATGGTGGCAATGCACAAAGAACGGACCGTCCGCCGTGGCCACCACCCGGGCAAGTTCCGCCACGCGGTTGGTCGGGATGCCGTCATAGCCCACCGGCAGATGAATGTAGCGCAGCCCGTGGCGCGCCGCTCCGGCCACGTCCGGCTTTGCGCCGTCCACGCTGACGATGGTTTTCACGCCGAGTTTCGCCAGCGCGGCGAACGTGGTATCGCCATCCGGCTGAGAGCCGGAATAAATATTGGTGCCCGCCCGGAGGAAATTGTGGACGCCGGGAACGTCCTCCGCGGCACCGCCGGCGACGACCATCGCGCCCGCGAGCAGCAAGGGCGCCAACCGGCTCCACGAGAAATGTCGGGGGTGGCAGCGCATCGGTCAGCCGATGATTTTGAACAGCGTCCGCAGGCTGACGCCGATGATGACCAGCCCGACCACCGCGAGCATGACCCGGTGGGGCACGTGTTTGCAAACATACGCGGCCAGGGGCGCGGCAAAAATGCCGCCCAGCGCCAGCGGCAGGACGACTTTCCACAGCCCCAAACCCACCGTGGCCACAAAGACCACCGAGGAGGTCAGCGTAACGAAGAATTCCACCGCGTTCACCGTGCCCACCGTGAAGCGCGCCTCGTTGCCGCGCGCCAGCAGCGTGGAGGCCACGATCGGCCCCCAGCCACCGCCGCCCATCGCATCCACCAGCGCGCCGAAAAACCCGAGGCTGCGGACCTTGCCCGCCACGCGAATCGGCGGCACCTGGGTAAAGGCCTTGGCAAACACCACCGCGCCCATGAGCATGATGTAACAGGCGATCCAGGGCTTTAGCTTCTCCCCCGGCAGCGAGGACAACAGATACGCCCCCACAAACGCCCCCAGACAGCCGGGAATCACCAGCCGCCGGAACAGCAGCTTGTCCACGTTGCCAAACTTGTGGTGCGACACCGCCGACGCGCCCGTGGTGAACGTCTCCGCCAGATGCACGGTGGCACTGACCTGCACCGGCGGCAGGCCGGCCGCCAGGAGAAACGACGAGGCCGTCACGCCATACGCCATGCCCAGCGCGCCGTCCACCATCTGGGCGGCAAAACCGATCAACAGGATGATCCAAAAGTCTTCGGGCATGGCCGTTGAGCAAGTTAGAAATAACCGGCTTTCTTGCGGTCCTCCATCGCGGCCTCGCTGGCCTTGTCATCCGCGCGCGAGCCGCGTTCGGTCACGCGCGCGGCGGCAACCTCGGCGATGATGTCGTCCACGCTGTCCGCGCGGGATTCGATCATGCCGGTGCTGATCATGTCCGCGATGGTGCGAACCCGGACGACCAGTTTCCGGCGTTCCTCGTTGGGTTTCGGCCGTGCTCCGGCATACGGGTCGGGCCGGTGCGGGTCGGTGTGCTCCGGCGGCACGGGCAGCCACTGGCCGCCGCGGCGGAAACATTCGCGCTCGTGGCTGAAATAGATGCTCGGCACTTCGAGCTTTTCCCGTCGGATGTATTCCCACACGTCCATCTCGGTCCAGTTGGATAACGGGAAAACGCGCATGTTCTCGCCCGGATTGAGGCGGGCGTTGTAAAGGTTCCAGATTTCCGGGCGCTGGTTTTTGGGATCCCACTGGCCGAAAGCGTCGCGGAAGCTGAAAAAACGCTCCTTCGCGCGGGCCTTCTCCTCGTCCCGCCGCGCACCGCCGATGCAGCAGTCGAACTGGAACTCCTCGATGGCCGCGAGCAGCACCGGCGTCTGCAACTGGTTGCGGCTGACCACGCCCGGCTTCGGCGTGACGATGCCCTTGGCGATGCCCTCGTCCACGGTGCGGACGATGAGCCGCGCCCCGAGCTGCTTGGCCCGGCGGTCGCGGAATTCCAACAGTTCGGGAAATTCATGACCCGTTTCGATGTTCAGCAAAGGCATCGGAATGTCGGACGGACGGAAGGCCTTCTCGGCCAGCCGCAGCAGGCAGATGGAATCCTTCCCGCCGGAAAACAGCAGCGCGGGCCGGTCGAACTCGCCGGCCACCTCGCGCATGACGTGGATGGCCTCGGTCTCGAGATATTGCAAATGGTCGAGGTGGTAGGAACTCATGGAGAGGGAATGGCATCTGGGGTTTGGGGGATGGGGGCTTGGGTGCGGGTGCTCAAGGAGCGAATCAAGCCGGTGATTAGCTTGCCCGTCTGGATGCAGTCAGCCAGAAGACGCGCCTGTTCGGCGGCACTGGCGTAGTTGTTGTCGAGCAAAACATAACTCATGGATCGCACCTCGCCACAGGAGCGGCGTGCAAGGTTGTAGGCCTGACGCTTTTCGGCGACATGCAGGCTTTCCCAGCCCTCGGCGAGATTGTTCATCACAGAAACAGCCGCGCGCTGAAGCTGATCGCGCAGCCCAAAATCGCGCGCCAATGGCTCCCGGCGGCACAAGGCGTAAACCTCGTTGGTCAAAACGCGTGCCGACTTCCAAGCTTCCGAATTTTCAAACGGCTCGCTCATTTGTCCCATCCGCTAGATGCCAGACCCCATCCCCTCGGCTGTGCCCACCGCTTTTCCGCCCCACGCCGCGTGCAGGCCGCACTCGCGCTTCTCGTCGGCCTTCGCCGGATCAAAATAATCCCACTCGTTGGGCAGCCCGTGCTCCGCCAGATACGCCTCCATCTCCGCGTCGCTCCAGTAAAACACCGGGCTGACTTTGAGCGAGCCGAAATTCGCGTCGGCGCTGACGATGTCCAACCCCGCCCGGTTGGGATTCTGCACCTTGCGCAGCGCCGTAATCCAGATGGCGGGTGCGAGTTCCTTCATCCCGCGCTGAAACGGCTCCAGCTTCATGACCGTGCTGAACGCCTTGATCCGCGCCTCATTTTCCGGGGTTGGCTCGGGCATGCCGCCGTAAACCGCGTCATAATGCGCGGCCGTCAGCCGTGGCAAATAGGGCTTGAGATTCAGCTTGAGCAGGGCTTTGAGCTGCTCCGCATGCCGGTAGGTGGCGGGCCGGTTGTAACCGTGGTCCACCCACAATACCGGGATGTCCGGTTGCACCCGCGTCACCAGATGCAGGATGACCGCCTCGTAGGGGCGAAAGTTGGTGGACACGATGGCACGCCCCGGCGCTTGCGCGATGGCCCATCGGACGATGTCGAGGGCGGACTGCTGGCGCAGGACGGCATTCCATCCGGCAATTTGTTCAGGAGTTGGCGGTTGCATGGGGGAATCTCTCAAATACTGTAGTCCTCCTTCGGCTTCTCTCGCCCGAAGGACAGTTTGTTCCAGATGCGCTCGTGAACGTAATAAAGGAAAATCTTGGTGAACAACTCCACAAAGCCGATGCTGACCGCCCATTTGGCGTGCCCCGTGATCAGGAACGAAATCAGGATCGTGTCCGCCGTGCCCGTCACCCGCCAAGACACCGCCTTGACCATGCTCCGATAGTGTTTTTCAGCCATGACCGCCTCCCTTTCCGCCCCGGCGGTCCGGGCGCCTCGGCATTTTTGAAACAACGATTTTCATTGTAGATGTTTTTAGGGAATTCTGGATCAGCCTATCGAAGCGAATGAACTTTTTGCGATTGGCGAACGACCGTCTTTCCCAATAAATCACGACTTTTTTTGTCGTTATTACACTTCGGGTAGAGTGAGGTCAAGCCCGGCCCGCAAGAAAATGCCGAAAAGTGTGGGGCAAGAGCGCCGGAACCGCTTTGCCCCTCACAGCAGGTGGCAGAACATCGCGTCGCGCAGCTTCGGCTCGAACCAGGTGCTCTTGGGCGGCATGATGCCCCCCGCATCGGCGATGGCCATCAAATCCTCGATGCTGGTCGGGTGCATCGAGAAGGCGCAGACAAACTCGCCGCTGTTGACCAGACGTTCCAATTCCGCCGGACCGCGAATCCCACCGACGAAGTGGATGCGCTTGCTGGTGCGCGGATCGTCAATGCCGAACACCGGCGCCAGGACGTGCTTTTGCAACAGGGTCACGTCCAGCCGCTCGAAGGGGTCCTGCGTGGCGGTGAACTGCGGACGGAAGCGCAGGCCCAGCCATTGTCCGCCCAAGAACAGGCTGACTTCGTGTGGCGTGGCGGGCGACGGCGCGCCGCCGGTGGTGATGGTGAACACCGCCTCCAACCGCGCCAGCAACTGGCTCGGGCTGAGGCCGTTCAAATCCTTCAACACCCGGTTGTAGGGCAGAATGCGCATTTGGTGATGCGGAAAAATGACCGCCAGGAATCCGCCACTATGCCCCGCGCCGTTGCGGGCCTGATACACACGCACCGCCGCTGCACTGCGGTGATGACCATCGGCGATATAGAGCCGGGGGATTTTAACAAATTCGGCTTCAACGGCGGCGATCACCGCCGGGTCCGCCACGCTCCAAGCCGAATGGCGCACGCCGTCCGGTGCGGTGAAGTCCACCTCGGGAGCTGTTTGGGTAGCCGCTTCCGCAAGTTTTTCCAATTCGGGAGCCGCACGGTGCGTGAGAAAGACCGGGCCGGTCTGCGCGTTCAACACTTCGATGTGCCGCACGCGGTCATCCTCCTTGTCCACGCGCGTGAGCTCATGTTTGAGGATGACGCCCCGCAGATAATCCTCGCAACTGGCCGCCGCCACCCAGCCGGTCTGTTGGTGCGTGCCCATGATCTGCCGGTAAAGATAGAAGCGCGGCTCGCGGTCCTGGACGAGCGCTCCATCCCGGATGAGCCGCTGAAAATTCTCCCGGCCCTTCGCATAAACCTCCGGCGCGTAAAGGTCCGTGCCCGGCGGCAGGTCAATCTCCGGCTTGCTCACGCGAAGAAAGCTCAGCGGATTGCCGTCCGCCAGCGCACGCGCCTCCTCGGAGGACATGACGTCGTAGGGCAGTTCACAAATCCGCGCGGCCAGTTCGGGACGGGGGCGCAACGCGGCAAAAGGCTTCACGGTGGCCATAGGGGCGCGGAAGATAGTTTCGCGGCCCCCGGGACGCACGCAGTTTTTCCGGGCGGGCGCGGACGCTTTCATCCGGTCCGGAACTTGAGTCCGCCCACGCCCGCCTTCACTATCCCCCCTCATGAACGCGCCATTCCATCACCTGTATCGCGTGACCTACGCCGATTGCACGGTGGGCAACCATGTTTATTACGGGCGCTACCTCGACTGGCTCGAGGCCGCGCGCGGTGAATTCTTCCGCCATCTGGGCACGCCGTTGCGGGTTTGGCAGGAGCGCGAGGTCGTCTTTCCCGTGCTCGAGTGTCATCTGCACTACCGCGCAATGGCCCGATATGACGACGAGCTTGCCATCGAAGTCCGTCCCACGCTGGCCCAGCGGGTGCGGCTCAACTTCCATCACCGCATCGTTGGCCCGGGTGACCGGCTCATTCTGGACGCCGAAACGCACCATCTCTGCGCCGGACTGAACGAAAAGCCACGCCGCCTGCCCGAGGAATTGCTGGCCGCCCTCGCCCCCTGGCTGCCCGCCGCTTGATTTCCCGGCCTCCGGGGCGATGCTGCTGGCGCATTGAATGCTGTTTTGAAAACTCTCGCCTGCCCGCTGCTTGTGGCCGCAGGTCTGACGGTAGCCCCCGCTGCGATTCTCCTGAACGAGGACTTCGCCTATCCCAATGGCCCCCTCACCACGAACAGCGGCGGGCTGTGGGCCACCCACAGCGGGACGGCGGGCCAGTTGGATGTCACCAACGGGGCCGCCTGTTTGACCGCCAGCGACGGCGAAGATGTCCATCGTCAGCTCGCCGGGCAGCCTTATCCCGCGGCGGGCACGACCAACGTGTTCTATGCCGGATTCACCGTGCGATTCCTTGCGCTGCCGTCGGACGGGGGTTCCTACTTCGCCCATTTTTTCTCCTCCGCCACCGTGTTTCGCGGGCGGGTTTGGGCCTTGGGGGGCGGCGCGCCGACGGGACAATTCCGCCTCGGACTGTCCTCGGTTGCCAATACGGTCACGGCAACCAACACGGCGGAAAACCTCACCTTGAACACCAGCTACCGCTTGGTCCTGCGGGTGGAGAACACGAACACCTGCCTCGCCCGCTTGTGGATCAACCCGGCCGCCGAATCCGATCCCGCTCTGACCACCAGCGGGGAATCGGCCGGTCCGGCGACTTTCACCGCCTTTGCCCTCCGCCAGAACACCGGCATGGGCACGCTGTTGCTCGACGATCTTGTGGTTGCCACCACCTTCGAGGAAGCGTTGACCGGGGCCAGTCCGCCGCAGCCCCCCGTCATCCTGGCCCAGCCCGTCAGCCAGGTCGTCACCCAGGGCAGCAATGTCACCTTCACTGTCACCACTGAAGGCACCCCTCCCCTCGCCTACCAATGGTGGTTTGACGACGCACCCCAGCCCGGAGCCACCAACAGCAGCCTTACCCTTTCCAACGCCGTGGCCGAACAGGCGGGCCTCTACACGGTTACCATCACCAACGCGCACGGTGCCGTCACCAGTGAGCCTGCGGAGCTGACCGTCTTCGTTCCCCCGCCGCCCCCGCCGCCGCCCGTGCCGTTGACGCCCGTGTTCTCCGTGCTGACCTACAACACCGCCGGCAACGGCGATCCGAACTGGACCACGAACAACAGCCAGGTCCGTGCGCTTGGGCGAGTGCTCGCTCACCTGCGGCCCGACGTGGTCACCTTCCAGGAAATCCCCATGACCAACGACGGCTGGGCCAACATGCCGTCCATCGTCGCCACCTATCTGCCCGGTTATTTCCTGGCCACCAACTCCGGCCATGACGGCTTCATCCGCGCCGCCATCGCCAGCCGTCATCCCATCCTCCGTTCGCAAAGCTGGCTTTGGAAAACCAACCTGAGCGCCTTCGGCACCAACATCGCCTTCACCCGCGACCTCTTTGAGGCCGAGATCGCCGTGCCCGACTTCGACGAACCGGTCCACGTCTTCACCGCCCACCTCAAATCCGGCACCAGTTCCACCGCCGACGCCATCCGCCGCGCCGCCGAAGCCTCCGCCATTTCCAATTTCTTCGTCACCAGCTTCCGCACGGCCTACAGCAACCGCCTCTACGTGCTCACCGGCGATCTGAACGAGGACATCGCCCGGCCCGCCACTGGCAGCCGCCAGCCGATTCAGCGCCTGGTCAACGACGCCACCGGCCTGCGCCTGACCACGCCCACCAACCCCGTCACCGGCAGCGAACTCACTTTTTCCATCCGCAACACCAACGGCCTTTCCCGGCGCTACGACTACGTCCTGCCCTGCGCCCCGCTGTATTCCAACCTCGCCTCGAACCTCGTGTTCCGCAGCGACCTGCTGACGCCTCTCCCGCCGGGCCTGTTCTCGAATGACGTCCGCACGGCCTCCGACCATCTGCCCGTGATGATGTGGTTTGCCAACCCCTACCCGCGCCCGTTCCGGCTGTTGTCGTTGGACACCGCCGGGCCGGACGTAATCCTGCGCTGGGAAACCATGAGCAACCGGCTTTACACCGTGGAAGCCTCCACCAACCTCATCGCCTGGCAGCCCCTCACCAGCAATCTTCTCGCCCTCGGCACCAACCTGACCTTCAGCATCAGCCGCGCCGCGCCCGCCCGCTATTTCCGGGTGGTGCGCCAGCCGTGAGCCAAGGGTGCATTTGTAACCTTTTCGGGCGTGACCCCTCCCGCCGCAGACGTTAGCCTTTGGTATATTTGATTGGATTTGAGGCATGAGCAAAGCCGTCCTCCTCGTGAATCTCGGTTCTCCCGACTCCCCGTCGGTGCCGGACGTGCGGCGTTATCTCAACGAGTTTCTGATGGATGGCCGCGTGATTGACGTGGCTTGGCCGCTGCGGCGCCTGATCGTGGGGCTGATTCTCATCAACCGGCCCAAGGAATCCGCTCACGCCTACGCCAGCATCTGGACGCCGGAAGGCTCCCCCTTGATTGTGACCAGCCGCAAGGTGCAGCAGCTCCTGCAGGCCCGCGCCAAGGTGCCGGTCGAGCTGGCCATGCGCTATCAAAACCCCAGCGTGCCAGACGTCGTGGGCAAGCTCGCCCAACAGGGCATCACCGACCTCCTGCTCATCCCCCTTTTCCCGCACTACGCGATGTCGAGCTACGAAACCGCCGTCGAGTGGGTGCGCCATCACGTCCAACGGCTCGCGCCGCGGATGAAGCTCACCGTCCAGCCGCCCTACTACGATTCTACCGATTACATCACCGCCCTCGGCGCCGTGGCCGCCGACGCCCTGAAGGCGCCGTTCGATCATCTGCTGTTCAGCTTCCACGGCGTGCCGGAGCGGCAGATTCGCAAGAGCGACCCGACCCACTGCCACTGCCTCGCCAGCCCGGACTGCTGCGACCGCGCGCCGCAACCGGTGCTCGACGTGTGCTACCGCGCCCAATGCCGCGCCACTGCCCGCCTCCTGGCCGAATGGTGCGGCCTGCCCCGGGACAAATGGTCGGTCGCCTTCCAGTCGCGGCTCGGGCGCGACCCGTGGCTGCGGCCCTACACCGACGAGGAACTGGAGCGCCTCGCCAAGTCCGGCGTCAAACGGCTGCTGGTCATCTGCCCCGCGTTCGTCTCCGACTGCCTCGAAACCATCGAGGAAATCGGCATCCGGGGAAAAGAAACCTTCCTCGCGGCGGGCGGCGAAAGTTACACGCTCATCCCCTGCTTGAACGAGCATCCGGCGTGGATTTCCGCGCTGGAGAAGATGGTCAAAAAATTCACCGGCTGAAGCAGGCGGGTTCCCTTCACACGGGCTGGAGACGGCGCGGTGCTGGAACGTCTCGCGCCATCATCCGGCAATCCGCTCATTGCCCCCAAGCGGTGACGGTTCGTCACCGTCAGGAAAGTTCGGTGGGTGACCACAACACCGGTGCTCCAACGCCGCCTGTCGCCACTTTTCCCGCAACGCCTTGCCCTGCGGCGTCTGATGAAACGGCGGCGGTGGCGGAAAGGCGGCCCAGTCGAAAGCGTTCCCATCATCGTGGATGGTGGCCGTGCAACAGCCCTCCATTGCCTCGCGACACCGGGCCTCCTCCTCGGGTGTCTCGGGCTGCTTCTTCACGAACGAGTAACCGCCCTCGTTGTTCCGCTCAAAGTTGTCGGGTGCCGTCGCCCGGCAGAGGTCACAATCAAGACACGAATCGCCGACGTAATACCGGCCCGGAACATTGTCCGCCATTCGTCGTTGGAAAGTTTCAAGGGACATGACGTGGACAAGACGGTGCGGCCAAGCCCGTCCTTTCGCAAGTTCTCACCCCAGCCCCCTGACCCGCCAACCCGCGCGATAATCGCGCCGCAGGAAGGCGTTCGCCTCGCGCTCGGCAAAACGCAGCCGCCGCGCGTTCCAATTCAGGGTCCGCCCCCGGAACCGCGACGCCACCCCGCCCAGCAGCACCGCCTCGGTCAGCGGCCCGGCGTAATCGAAAGGCGCGGTGGTGCGCCCCTTGCCGAGACAGGCGTCCACAAATTGATGGTAATGATCCGCGCCCCGCACCTGCGGAAACTCAAAACCCGCGAACTTCGCGTCGGGATACAACTGCGGCCGGGCCACGTGCGGCAGCAGCATCACGCCCTCCGTGCCAATGAACAGAGCGCCCGCGCCCGGCAGGTCATCGCCCTCGACCCGATCCTGCAAATGGCGGGGCCGCGCGTCGCTGCCGTCATACCAGCTCATCGCCAGCGTCGGCCCGGCCGTGAGCGCGTTGCCCGCGAAGGTGTAATGGATGCGCGAATCCAGCGCCCAGTTGGTCGCGTTGGGCGCGGGGCCTTCCGAGCGCACGGTCAGCGGCGTCAGCCCGCCCAACGCCTGAAACACCGGATCAAAAATGTGGCAGCCCATGTCCCCAAACGTGCCCGTGCCGAAATCCAGCCGCTTCCGCCAGTTGTTCGGATGATAGTAGCCGTCGCCGATGAACGGCCGGGCCGCCGCCACCCCCAGCCAGAGGTCCCAGTCGAAACCGTCCGGCACCGGGTCCTCGCGATCCGGCAGCGTGCCGGCGTCTCCCCACGATTTCGCGCACCAGGTATGCACTTCCTGCACCCTGCCAATGACCCCGTCGCGAATCAGTTTGGCGCCCAGTTGATAGTGCCCGCTGGAATGCACCTGGATGCCCATTTGCGAGACCACCTTCTTGCGGCGGGCAAACAGCGTCAATTCGCGGGTTTCGTGCAGATTGTGCGCGAGCGGCTTCTGCACATAGACGTGCTTGCCCATCGCCATCGCCGTGTGGGCAATGGGGGCGTGCATGTGGTCGGGCGTGGAAACGCTCACCGAGTCCAGCGCTGCCCCGTGGCGTTTCAGCAGCTCGCGCCAGTCGCGGTAAAACGGCACCTCGGGGAAGCGCTTCCGCGCCTCGGCGGCGCGCTGCTCATCCACGTCGCCGATCGCCACCAAGCGAAGGCGCGGATGACTGGCGAAGGATTGCAGATCGCTCCAGCCCATGCCGCCCACGCCAATGGCCGCGTGCCGGAGCTGCGGTTCCGCATCTTGCGCGCGCAGCCCGGAAGCCAGGAACGGCGCGCCACCCGCCAGCAGGCCGAGTTGTTTCAGGAAGGTCCGTCGGTTGTGCGGTGAGAGCGAACGCATAAAATCCATCAGGGAAGCGGCTGGAGGCTGATGTTGCGGAAGGCCACCGGATCATTGTGTCCGGCAAAACCGAAGTGGCCGTGGGAACGGTCCTGGCCGGGATGCGCCTTGCCGCCGAGGAAGTCGGTGACAGTGGCGACATCACCGTCGAGAATCGGCGTCCCGTTCAGTTCCACGGTGATGCGCGAGCCGCGCACGGTGACCTCCTGGTAGTTCCATTCGCCCACCGGCCGCAGATAACCGCGCTGGGCGGCCATCATCCCATACGCCGAGCCGTGATACTGGCGCGGGTCCAGCTTCGCGTATTTCGGATGCTCGTTGTCGAGCACCTGGAGTTCGCACATCCCCTCGTAGGCGGGATCCCCCCGGCCGGGATAACGGAGGGCAAGACCGTTATTGCCGGCGGGCGGCAGTTGGAACTCCAGCCGCACGACGAAGTTGGTGAACTGCGCATCGGTGAAGAGCGTCCCGCCCCGGCCCGCCCGGCAGCGCAGCGCGCCATCCACCACCTCGTAATCGTTCGTCGCCCCGCGCCAGCCGGTGAAGTCCCGGCCGTTGAACAGGGGGACAAATCCAGCCGGATCGGTCCCGCGCAGCCGCGCGTTGGCCTCCGCCGCGCCGATCTCGCGGAGGAAAACATTGCGCCAGCGGATTTCCCCGCCATGGGTCTGCAACTGAATCGGCCCGCGCGCCGGAATGGGCAGCCGACGATGGAAATAGTTCTCCAGCACCGCGCCGTCCACCACGAGCGCGTCGTTCAGCCAGACCCACGTCCGCGCGCCGCACAAAATGACGTGCAACTGATTCCACTCGCCGAACGGACGGTCCGCGTGCCGCAGCGGGTCCTTGCCCGGCGCGCCCGGCGAGTTGTTCCACAGCCCGCCCGAGCCTTTGTCCGCGCCGTGCTTCCATTTGCCGCCCGCCTCGGTGGTATCCCAGATTTGCACCTGCGGACAACCACGCAAATACACCCCGCTGTCCGCCCCGGCCACGGTGCGGTATTCCAGCCGCAGCTCGAAGTCGCCGTAGAAGTCGTCGGTGGTCAGGTAAAGTCCCGCGCCGTCGTTGACCAGCTCGCCATTCTCCACGCGCCAGTGTTTCTGGATGTCGGCCCGGCTGGCAGCGCGGCGCTTTTCCAATTCCTCCTTCGACAGATGGAGATACTTGCGCGGATCCTCCGTGCCCGCCCCCCACCAGCCCGTCAAATCCCGGCCGTTGAACAGGGCGACGAAGCCCGGCGGGGGCGTGACAGCAGGTTCTGCCGGCACGGCCACTACGAACCAGCCAAAAGCGAAAACCGCCAGCGAAACACGGGATAAGCGCATGGGCCGCACTCTGCGACGCGACTCCTGAAATCGCAAGCGGCAAGACGCGACGACCGTGCCGGAATGAATGCGGACAACAACGTGTGCGCCTTTCCGTTCGTTGCGGCGCGCGGACGTCCCCGTCCGCAGCAACCTCCAAACAACCCGCCGTCTCCAGACCTCCCGCCGCATGGCCAGACAGAAGCCTGCCGCCAACACCACACCTCACAACCAGCCATATCGCTGCGGATGAGGACATCCGCGCTCCCTTGCCCGGCGCACACCCAGTCCATTTCCCGGCCCGCATCGGAGTTGCAACCGTGTGCGAAAACCCGACGCCGCTGTTTGTCACAAAAAATTTCGTTTCCGCGCGGGAGGCCTTTGCCTAGCTTCCGCGCATGCCAGAGATTGTCGCCTTTGTGAACCGCGGTGCCGCTTCCATCACGCCGGCTGCGGTGGAGAAAGTGGTCCGCCAATTGCCCCACTGGAAGCTCGAATTCTCACAGATCAACGCGCCGAAGTTTCCGCATCTCGTGGACCAGTTGGAATTCCTGGCCAACGCGGTCGAGGACGCGGCGGATGGCACCTACAAGGAACTGCCCTACTACGCCATTGCCCAGGCCGCCTTTGCACTCATCTACGCCCACAAGAAAATGGGCATCATTCCCGACAGCCTGCTCGACCTTGGCAAGGCGGACGATTCGGCGGTAGTGCGCGCCGTGCTCATCCAGAACGAGCCGGCCTTCGCGCTTTACGCGGCCAGCCAGGACATTGACTGGGCCGAGGTGACGAGCAAGCCGTGACCTGCTCCGGCCCGGACCGGTTCACCACGGCGCGCGACACGGATTGCCCGGCTCCTCGGGAAACTGGGCCAGCACCGTGCAAACGCGCCCGGCCCGTTCCGCCAGCTCCGGGGAACCGTTGACCACCACCGCCCCGCGCGCCCGCGCCCACACCCGCAGGTCCACCGGCGAGTTCCCCGCGTAATCGAAACCGCGCTCGCCAAACCGCGCCGCCAGCACTGCGGCCTTCTCGTCGCCCCGCAAGTTCCGCCGCCCGTCGCTGGCCAGCACCTCGTCGAAGAGCGCAAAGCGCGCCGCCACGCGTTCCGCGATGACCGCATCCGAGGCGGTCGCCAGAATCAACCTTCGTCCCCGCGCTTTTTCGCGCCGCAGAAACTCCAGAAAACCGCGATGCACGGGCAGCGCGGCCACCTCCACCCGCGCCCGCGCCGCGACCGCCTGTTTCAGCCGCGCGCGCCCGCCCAGCAGCAGCCACACGGGAAATACGAGCACCAACCACGGCCGCCGACGCGCCACGTCCCGGAGCGACTCCCAAAGCATGTCCGTGTTGAGCAGAGTGCCATCGAGGTCCACGCACAACGGCACGGACAGGTCGGCATTGGTTGCGTTCATGGGCCACGGAGGGTGCGACCCGGACGGGGCGTTGACAAGATTGGGGCGCAGTCTCTCGCGACCGCCCAAATTTCCCGTTTGCCCCGCGCGGGTTTTGCCGCATTTTCCGCGCACGCAAATGGCTGACGACAAGAAGCACACTTACGACGAGAGCAAGGTCAAGACCCTCTCCAGCATCGAACACATCCGGTTGCGCACCGGCATGTATATCGGCCGCATCGGCACCGGCGCCCATTACGACGACGGCTGCTACATCCTGCTCAAGGAGGTCATTGATAACGCCATTGACGAATTCATCATGGGCTTCGGCAAGCACATCGAGATCACCGTCGAGGGCAATTCCGTCTGCGTCCGCGATTTCGGCCGCGGCATCCCGCTCGGCAAGGTTGTCGAGTGCGTCAGCCAGATCAACACCGGCGCCAAATACAACGACGACGTCTTCCAGTTCAGCGTCGGCCTCAACGGTGTGGGCACCAAGGCTGTCAACGCGCTCTCGAAGGAGTTCATCGTCCGGAGCCATCGCGACGGCGAGTTCGTCGAGGCCGTCTTCAAGCAGGGCAAGCTCAAGAAGCAGGACAAGGGCAAAACCCGGGAACCCAACGGCACGTTCATCGCCTTCGAGCCGGACCCGGCCATCTTCAAGGACAGCGTCTTCAAGCCCGAGCACATCGAACGCCGGCTGCGCCACTACAGCTACCTGAATACCGGCCTCCGCCTGATCTTCAATGGCAAGGAGTTTGTCTCGCGCCACGGCCTGCTCGACCTGGTGATGGAGGACCTGCGCTCGGACAACGCGGAACCCATCTACGCCCCGCTCCACTTCACCAGCAAGACGTTGGAGTTCTGCTTCACCCACACCAACAGCCGCTACGGCGAGTCCTTCTACTCGTTCGTCAACGGCCAATACACCAGCGACGGCGGCACGCATCTCAGCGCCTTCCGCGAGGGCCTGCTCAAGGCGGTCAACGAATACTCGAAAAAAGGCTACGACGGCGACGACGTGCGCGAGTGCATGGTCGGCGCGGTGGCCATCCGCCTAAAGGACCCCGTCTTCGAATCCCAAACCAAGAACAAGCTGGGCAACACGGAAATCCGCACCGAACTCGTCAACAAGGTCCGCGAAGAACTGCTGCACTTCTTCAACCGCAACAAGGCCGTGGCCGACCAGATCCTGGCCAAGGTCGAGGACACCAAGGCCCTGCGAAAGGAATTGCAGGAGGTAAAAAAGCTCGCCCGCGAGCGCGCCAGGGCCGTCACGCTCCGCATCCCGCAACTCAAAGATTGCAAGGTCCATTTCGACAAGAAAAAGGGGAAGGGCGACCACTCGATGATCTTCATCTGCGAGGGGCAGTCCGCCGCCGGCTCCATCACGAGCTGCCGCGACGTCAACACGCAAGCGGTCTTCACCCTCAAGGGCAAGCCGCTCAATGTCTGGGACCTCAAACGCGACATCGTCTATAAAAACGACGAGTTGTATAACCTTATGTGCGCCCTCGACATCGAGGACACCGTCGAAAACCTGCGCTACGGCAAGGTAATCCTCGCCACCGACGCCGACGTGGACGGGCTGCACATCCGCAATCTGCTCATCACCTACTTCTTCAAGTTCTTCGAGCAGGTGGTGCATGACGAGCACCTGTTCGTGCTGGAGACGCCCCTGTTCCGCGTCCGCAACAAGCAGGAAACCCTTTACTGCTACAGCGAGGCCGAGCGCGACGCCGCGGCGGCGAAGCTGGGCGGGAAACCCCTCACCCCGTCCCTCTCCCCATCCGATGGGGAGAGGGTGGCGAAGCCGAGTGAGGGGACGTCCTCAAAGGGTGTCGAGATCACGCGGTTTAAGGGCCTGGGCGAGATCAGCCCGAAGGAGTTCGCCCAGTTCATCGGCAAGGATATGAAACTCAGCCGCGTGGAATACGCCCCGCGCCCTGACGCCACCGGCATCCTCAACTTCTACATGGGTAAAAACACCCCCGAACGCAAAGACTTCATCATGGGCAACCTCGTCGTCCCGGTCGAGGCATGAACGGTCCGCCCGCGTTCTCCGGGAACCCCGTTCCGGCAGGCGGCGCGGATGCGGGAAAAGAAAAAAGCCGCGCGGGCGGCGCGGCTTTCTTGCAGGATGGGGCGCAGGTCAGGGGGAGACCGCTTTTCCCGGCTTGTGGGTGATGAAGGGGCCGAGCACCAGTGCGTCCATGTCCGTGCGCAGAAAGCAGGCCAGCGCCTGAGCGGGTGTGTCCACCACCGGTTCGTTCTCGTTGAAACTCGTGTTGAGCACCACGGGCGTGCCGCTCTTAACGGCAAAGGTCTGGATCAGGTCGTAATACAACGGGTTCTGCGCGCGGCTCACCGTCTGCAACCGTCCCGTGCCGTCCTCATGACACACGGCTGACAACGCGGCCCGCTTCTCCGGGCGAATCTTGACCACGTGCATCATGAACGGGCTTTCCACCGTCTGCTCAAAGTAATCCGGCACGGCCTCCGCCAGGATGGACGGCGCAAACGGGCGGAACGCCTCGCGGCGTTTGATCTTCGCGTTGATGAGTTCCTTCATCCCGGGCCAGCCCGGATGCGCGAGGATGGAGCGGTTGCCCAGGGCGCGCGGCCCCCATTCGCTCCGGCCCTGATACCAGCCGGTGACATGCCCGGCGTTGAGATGCGCCGCCGTCCGGCGCAACAGCCCGTCGCGCTCGAATCGCTCGAAGGCCAGCCCCGCCTGGCGGAGCGCCGCCTCGCAATCCGCCTCCGGATATTCCGGCCCCCAGTAGCCGTGCTCGATCTTCCCGGCGCGCGGACGGCCCAGCACAGCGTTCCACACGTGCAGCGCCGCGCCAATCGCGGTGCCGTCATCGGAGGCCGCGCACTGGATGTAGGACCGCGTGAACGGCGTGTCCCGCAGGATGCGGGCGTTGCAGACGCCGTTCAGCGCGCAGCCGCCGGCGGTGACCAGGCGGGAAACGGGCACGCGCTGATGCAGGGCGGCCAGACATTCCAGCACGACCTCCTCGAAGCGGAGTTGCACCGAAGCGGCAATGTCCTTGTCTCGCTGCGTGAATTCCGCCCCGCGCTTTCTCGGCGCGCCCAGCCGGCGGACCAGCGCCTCCGTGTAGAGCGGCGGCAGCACAATCTCGCCGGTTTCGTCCACACATTCCTCGAGGTTCTTACCGAGGGGCCGGAAGTAATCGGGATGCAGGCGGAACTGTGTCCCCTCACCCCGTCCCTCTCCCCTTCGGAAGGGGCGAGGGGGGGCGGAGGTCGGGTGAGGGGCGTCCCCGTTTGCAGGCTCCACGCAAATCAATTCGCGCATCAGATCCAGATACACCGGCTGGCCGTAGGCGGAGAGGCCCATCACCTTGTATTCCTCGCCGAACTTGTCGAAGCCGATGAACTGGCAGAGCGCCGTGTAAAAGAATCCCAGCGAGTGCGGCACATGCACCCGGTCGAGAATCTCAATCCGGTTGTCCCGGCAGCGCGCGAACATGGCCGACGTGAAGTCGCCTGCCCCGTCGTAGGAAAACCCGGCGGCCTCGTCGAAGTCGCTCGCGTAATACGAACTGGCCAGGTGCGCGAGGTGATGTTCGACGCGATGCACCCGGAACCGGCAGTCGCCCGCGTTCCCCCCGCAGGCCTCCGCAATCAGCTCCGGAAAACCGCGCATCTTCGCCCGGCGCTGGAAATGCGTCAGCACGCCCCGCGCGGATTGGAACGGCGTGCCCAGCACGTGCCGCACCTTCACGCCCAGGTTGGCGTTGCTGTCATTGCCGATGGCCACGTGCTCCACGTCGCGAATGGACGCGCCCGCCATCTTCAACACGCGATTGATGGCCAGGGCGGGAAAGCCGGCAACGTGCTTGTGCCGCGCGCCGAGGCGCTCCTCGGCGACCGCGGCAACCAGTTTGCCGTCCACCAGCACACACGCGGCGGAATCCGGGTGAAAGGCATTGAGACCAAGAATCAGGGACATAACAGGTCAAAGCGGCGGTGGTCGTTACGGCTCAAATCCATGGCGAAGGGTTGCCCACGAAAGGCACGAATGGACACGAAAAAGACACAAGGGAAAAGCGGAAAGCAGAATGCGGGAAGCGGAGAGCAGAAATTTCAAACGGCGGACGACGGAAAGGGGATTAAGAACGAGATTAGGATTAAGCCGGAACTTGGCAGTTGGTTTTGGGTGGAACGGCCAACCTGGCCGTTCGGGGCGGCAACTTGCCGCCCCGCCGTGCGCCCACCACTCCAAACCATGCCGTGCCCGCTTCCTGCGCCCAACTGCTGGGCGGGTCGCCCGCCCGAACGGGCCAGTGGCCCGTCCCCCCAACATTCAACTGAATCGTTCCGGCCAAATGGCCCAATCTGCCACGCCCCAATCCCCCCAAAAAACCCCGCCCCTCGAATTTCCATTCTCAGCCCATCCATGAAGAGGATGAAACTCGGACCTATACTGATCAAAAAAGCCCCCGGCTGCCAACAGCCGCTCAAGTTCCGCACCTACCTCTCCATCAACACCTTCGGTGCCATCTACTGGACGGACGGCAAATGCGAGGCCAGAGGCTGGCCCGACCGACCGTGGCTGTGCAAAAGCCCCTCCGAGGGCGTCCTGTTCTGGTCCGACGAATGCGAAGAGATCGGCCAGATCGAATACCCGGTCCTCCCGGACACCCAAAACCCGGCGTGGGCCAATTTGGAATATGCCCAGACGCCGTCCGAGGCGGACTACTTTGCCGCCCTGACGTCGGGCATCGCAAACACCGACAGCAAACTGCGCTATGTCCGCGTCAGCCTGTGGTGGGCCGGCAACGACCCCATCCGCCGCGGCGAGGCCGCGTCGCTGAGTCCGGCGCATCTGGCGAATCTGGAGGCGCTGGTGCCGCTGCTCTCCACCTCCAGGCCGGAAGATACGCTGATGAAAGCCGACGCGTTGCGTGCTCTGGGGCGCTTTGACGAGGCGCTGGCCCTGCTCGAGACCAGCGAGCCAAAGGGCTACCAACTCGCCGTCGCCCGCCTCCGCGAACTGGCCCGCGCCCGGCAAACCAACGTCGCCAAACTGGTCTGAACGGGGTGAACCGGCTGCTGGCATGGGCACCATCCGTGGCTGCCACAGAAGACCGTGAGCGTGATGCGTGAGGCGTGATGCGTGAGGAACCGGCCCTCGCCCACCTGCACCCTCGGCCATTCGCAGTTGGGCATTGGAGGTTCGACGTTGGGCGTTGGAGGTTGGATGTTTGGAGTTGGCGGTCGGCTATTGGCTATCCCCCAACCAAACACCGCCGTCCGCCTGACCTTCAGCGAAGGGAAAACCCGCCCTCCCTAGCTTTAGCGACGGCGGAACCCTTTTTCGGTTTCCCTTTCCGCCCTGCTTTCGCAAGCTCCGCGCCATGCAATCCAAGCAGCGTGATTGGGCCATCCTCGGCCTCTTCTTCTGCTCCGGCGCCACCGCGCTGGTGTATGAGGTCGTGTGGTCCAAGTTCCTCGCGCAAATGTTCGGCAGCACCATTTACGCCCAGACCGTCGTGCTCGCCGTCTTCATGGGCGGTCTCGCGCTGGGCAACAAGCTCTTTGGCCGCTGGGCCGACGGTCTCCGCCGCCCGGTGCAGGCCTACGGCTGGCTGGAACTCGCCATCGGCCTTTACGCCCTCGCGTTCCCCGCGCTGGACCGGGGCGCGGACGGCCTCTTCGTCGCTCTCGGCACCGGCTGGGTCGAACGCCCTGTCCTGCTGACCACGCTCAAGGGTGTCCTGGCTGCCGGGCTGCTGCTCGGGCCAACCATCCTCATGGGCGGCACGCTTCCGCTCCTCGCCGCGTGGTTGCAAAAACACTCCGCCGACGCCGGGCGCGGCTCGGCGCGGTTCTACTCGGTGAACAGCCTCGGGGCGGTCACCGGCTCCGGCCTGGCCGGGTTTTTCCTGGTGCAACACTTCGGCATGGTCGCCACGCTCCAGATTGCCGCCGCCGTCAACATCCTCATCGCCCTCGCCGCGCTCTGGCTCGGCGCCGCGCCCGCGGCCAAACCCGAAACCCCAAACCCGAAACCCGGAACCGCGCCTGCTTCCACCGTTGGTGCCGGCCGCGCCGCCTCTCAATCGAATCTTCCCCTCTGGGCCGGCCTCACCGTCTTTTTCACCGGCGGCGTCTCGATGGGGCTTGAAGTTCTGGCCGCCCGTTCGCTCGCCCTGATTTTCGGTTCCTCGCTCCAGTCCTTTGCCATCGTGCTGATGGCGTTCATTCTGGGCATCGGCCTCGGCGCGGCGTGGATCGCCTCCCCCAAACGCAAGGTCACCGGCCCGGGCCTCATCGTCGTCCTGCTCTGCCTCGCCGCGTTCTGGGTGGCGTTCCTCGTCTTCAACATCGAACGCGGGGTGGATTTCTATCGCATCGCCCGCACCGGCCTCGGGCGCACCGAGATGGGCTACCTCTACCACCAGTTGCTCGCCGGCGGCATCGCCCTCGTCGTGCTCGGCCTGCCGGCCGCGTGGATTGGCGCGGTGGTGCCGCTGATGATCCGGCTCGTGTCCGCCGACGGCTTCAAGCTCGGCGGCAAGGTCGGCGCGTTGCTCACCTGGAACACCCTCGGCGCGGTCACCGGCGTGCTCTTCACCGGTTTCGTGCTGATGCCGGTGGCGGGCTTGCGCGGGGCGTTTGTAGTTCTCGGCGCGCTGCTGGCCACTGTTGCTATAATGTTTGCTTGGCGAAGTAAATTTAGGCTAGGGAAGGCGTTGGGGGCGGTGGCCTTGGTGTTCTGCATGGTCGTGTTGGTTACAGGTGGCACAGGTTGGAAACACGTCATGAGTTCTGGAATCTTCCGCGTATGGGAAACTTCCTTCCAAAAGGAAATGATGGCCCTAAGAAAAGCCCATCTTGAGATCCTATTTTATGAAGATGCTCCAGATGCCACAGTAACAGTGGAAAGGTATGACGGCTGGATTCCCCCGGCGAGCACCGGCCTCAGAATAAACGGCAAACCTGACGCCGGCACTGGCGAAGACTTGAACACCCAGTTGCTGGTTGCGCATTTGCCGATGCTTTTCAAGCCCGAAGCCCAGGATGTTTTCATGCTAGGGCTGGGGTCAGGAATATCCGCAGGAGCACTCCTTGCTCACGAGGCCAAGAATATCGTGCTGGCGGAGAACTGCGCTCCGGTTATTCGCGCTTCCGATTTCTTTCTGGACTGGAACCGGGATGTCACACGAAGCCCGCGAGTCCGCTTGATGAATGAGGATGCCCGCACCATTCTTAAACTACACCCGCAAACATACGACGTTATCATCTGTGAACCCTCCAATCCTTGGACCGTCGGTGTGGGCAGCATTTTTAGCGAGGAGTTTTACAAACTTGCCGCCTCCCGGCTTAAGCCGGGCGGAATCATGGCTCAGTGGTTCCATGTGTATGAAACTGACGACGAAGTCGTTGATTTGGTTCTGCGGACTTTTAGTCATGTCTTCCCCCATGTGGAAATCTGGGACGCCGCGCAGGGCGACATCATCATGCTCGGCTCGCTCACCCCGTGGGCCAGCGGCCCCGACGTTTTCCGCGCAGCCATGCGCCGCCCCGAGGTCAGCCGCGACCTCGCCATGATTGACATCCACACGCCCGAGATGCTGCTCGCCCGGCAACTCGCCTCCCAACGCACCGGTGCCGCCGTGGCCGGCCCCGGCCCGCTCCAGACCGACCTCCACCCGCGCCTCGAATACATCGCCCCCAAGGCCTTCTTCATCGGGGGGCGCGCCCGCTTGTTTGATCGTTACGACGAACGCACCCGCCAGCAACTCCTCGCCCCCCCCGCAAAAAATGCCGTCCTCGCCGAACTCCCGCTCGTTGGCCTGCAAAAACTGTTCGGCACTTTCTCCACCGTGAACGGCGAGCTTTCCGGCGCGATCTTTGGCACCCCTTCCGGCCATGGCGTGCCGTGCGTTTTCCCCACTCCCAACCCCGCCCCGCCGCCGGAAGGCCAAGGCACCCTCCTCGGTATGGCCGCGATTGCGCTCAACGCCGGCGAACTCAACCAGGCCGCCCAGATGATCCATTACGCCCTCCAACAGCAGCCCAACAACCTGCAAGCCCAATACCTCAAGCGCGTCCTCGACCTTCAACTCCGCCAACGCCGGTAAACCAGCGGCGCCGTCATCCAAACCGCAACTTCTCTATCTCTGCCAGGTGGAACGGGACACCGGCCCGTCCGGGCGGGAGACCCGCCCGCCCACTGGTC
>JBKBTZ010000306.1:0-516 GCA_046290825.1 Limisphaerales bacterium | reverse complement strand
TAAGACCGGGCGCGGATTGAAACTAGATGCTGCACGATGAGCTGTGCGGCGGCGGCGATGTATCGCCCGGTCGTAAGACCGGGCGCGGATTGAAACGATCTCCACCCTGGCCGTGTCCACGATCACCCCGGTATCGCCCGGTCGTAAGACCGGGCGCGGATTGAAACTTCATGTTGAGACTCCAGAGAAAAAACCGAGAACCGCTCGGCACGGGATCGGCGAATGCCGAACTCAGATGGCCGACGTGATGCGCCGCACCCACGCGTGCGACACGCCCGCGACAAAACCAGCAGCGAACACGCCGATGTACGCTGCGATGTACGAACCAAGGTCCGACCAATCCATGCTCACATCCTCAGTTTCAATCCGCGCCCGGTCTTACGACCGGGCGATACGCACCGGTGTCGGCTAACGCAGAGGTGAGGCGATGTTTCAATCCGCGCCCGGTCTTACGACCGGGCGATACAAGGCGGGGCCGGGGCGAGGGTGTCCAGTACATCGTTTCAATCCGCGCCC
>JBKBTZ010000305.1:0-520 GCA_046290825.1 Limisphaerales bacterium | reverse complement strand
CCCCTCCGCTTCAGCACGCAGTTTGCCGACGACTGGACCGGCGACCTCAAATACCTCCACCGCGACTACCGCTCCGACCTCGGCAGGTGGCTCAGTAGAGACCCCATCGGCGAACGGGGTGGGGTGAATCTGCTTGCCTTCTGTGTTAACAATCCGGTGGGCCGATTCGATGTGGATGGCAGGCTCACGGACGAAGGATTGGGCGCTAGATGCGATTATCCGCACCTCACCCAGACTCCTGGAGGGGGCATGATTATGCCGGCGTCCCTGCTGAGCTTAATCGATTGGTGGGCATCCCTCGGGATGGGAGGGTTTGGTGGTTATGTGAACTGGCGCGTGACCGAACTTGATGAAGTGGATTGGTTCCAAAACAGTCCCGGTGCCGAAGGAGCCACTCGTCGTGCGTTGGAGCATTTCAAAAGGGCGCTAAACAACTCGGCTGAACTCCTTTGTCAGAACAAATGCCCTATCATTTCGAGTTTCTACACTGGCTCCGGTGAGGTGTCTTTCCAAGATCTAC
>JBKBTZ010000304.1:0-522 GCA_046290825.1 Limisphaerales bacterium | reverse complement strand
CCCCGGATCGCGGCGCAATCCCCGGCGGCAAGGATCAGCGGGTCAGAGGTCTGAAGGCGGTCATCGGTGATCAGGAACCCGCGTTCGGTCTCCAGCCCGGTCCCGGCCAGCCAGCCCTGCGGCCGCGCGCCGGTGACGGTCAGGGTGAAGTCGGACCCGATCGCCTCGCCCCCCGCCAGGGTGACCCCGTCCGGGCCGATCGCGGCGACCTCGGCCCCGGTCTTCAGCACGATGCCATCCGCCTGCAACCGCGCCAGCACCTTCCGCCGCGCCGCCGCCCCGAGGCCCGGCAGAAGCGTGCCCGCCCGGTCGATCAGGGTGACCTGCGCCCTCGCGCCCGCCGCCCTCAGCCGGTGCATCGAGGCCAGGGCCAGCTCCACCCCGCCAAGGCCCGCGCCAAGGATCGTCACGCGGGGAAAGGCAAGACCCCGGGCCAGGAAGGCCTCCCAGGCGGCGGCATAGGCCGCCAGGGGCTTGGCCGCGACGGCATGGGACGCGCCGGGAAGATCCGGCAGATCGGAG
>JBKBTZ010000303.1:0-523 GCA_046290825.1 Limisphaerales bacterium | reverse complement strand
TGATGGAACCCCTTGTAACCGCCCTTGATCCCGCAATAGGCGGCGGCTGCGGCAAGCTTGTCCTTCACCGCCTTGCGGTTGAAGTCCAGCACCATCGGCATCACCACCGCGTTCGTGGTGCCGTGGTGGGTGTTGTAGATCGCGCCGATCGGGTGGCTGAGCGCGTGAATGGCGCCAAGGCCCTTCTGGAAGGCGACCGCCCCCATCGCCGCCGCGCTCATCATGTGGGCGCGTGCCTCGAGGTCGTCGGGGTGCTTGTAGGCGCGGGGCAGGTTTTCGAACACCAGACGCATCCCTTCCAGCGCGATGCCCTGGCTCATCGGGTGGTAGAAGGGCGAGCAGTAGGCCTCCAGGCAATGGGCCAAGGCATCCATCCCGGTGCCGGCGGTGATGAACTTGGGCATCCCAACGGTCAGGGCCGGGTCGCAGATGGTGACCGCGGGCATCAGCTTGGGGTGGAAGATGATCTTCTTCTTGTGGGTTTCGGAATTGGTCAGAACACCCGCGCGGCCGACTTCCGAGC
>JBKBTZ010000302.1:0-524 GCA_046290825.1 Limisphaerales bacterium | reverse complement strand
GCACGGCTCCGGCACCGCCCGGGTGCGCGCGGGGCTGCACTACATCGTCATCAACCTGGTTGCCTCGGCCTTCTTCCTCGTCGGCGTCAGCGTGCTCTACGGTGTGGCCGGGACGCTCAACATGGCGGACCTCGCGGCGCGCATCCGCATGCTGGAGGCGGAGGACCGCGGGCTGGTCGAGGCCGGTGCGGCGATCCTCGGCATCGCCTTCCTCACCAAGGCCGCAATCTGGCCGCTCGGCTTCTGGCTGCCCGCCACCTATGCCGCGGCGAGCACGCCCGCCGCGGCGATCATGTCCATCCTGTCCAAGGTCGGCATCTACGCCGTGCTGCGGATGTGGCTGCTGCTGTTCGGCGACGGCGCGGGCCTGTCGCAGGGCTTCGCCGGCGCCGCGCTCTCGTTCGAGGTGCTGCGCGGCGGCAAGTCGGTGTTCTCCGACGAGGCGGTCTCCGGGAAGATCGTCTTCGACGACTTCGAGGCGGGCGAGTCGGCCGGCGGCTCCTACGACGTGGTGAGGAAGAGCG
>JBKBTZ010000301.1:0-531 GCA_046290825.1 Limisphaerales bacterium | reverse complement strand
GCATGGGGGCTCCTCATTCGTACACAGGGACGTGGAGGCGCCATCGTACCGTGGGGTGGGGCGGAAAGCAAGCAGGCGTGAAGCGCGGCCCCCGGCAGTAAAAGGCCCCGCTCCCTCGGGGGGAACGGGGCCTTTAGCGCGCCGACCAGGACTTGAACCTGGGACCTTCTGATTCGTAGTCAGACGCTCTATCCAACTGAGCTACCAGCGCAAGGAGCGGAGAGGGGGGGATTCGAACCCCCGATACGAGTTTAAGCCCGTATAACTTCTTAGCAGGAAGCCGCTTTCGTCCACTCAGCCACCTCTCCACAGGACTGAATCCATGCTATCACAGGGCTCCAGACGGGTCAAGCCCGTGTTTCCTGGGGCGATCGCGCGCCGAAGACGCGCGCCCCGGCGCCCATTGGGGTGACGCCTGTTCCTATGCTGTGGCGGCGCCCGGATCGGCCCGGCGTTTCTTGACGTTGCGAATTGTGCGGGACTACAATGTGGCGTACCAAGAACTGACAACCGACCCCGATTGGAGGATCC
>JBKBTZ010000300.1:0-533 GCA_046290825.1 Limisphaerales bacterium | reverse complement strand
GGAGGCGGGACGCCGATTGATTGATTCGTCGGGTTATGAAGCGTCCTTCGGTCTCTTGCCCAATCAGCCGGCATCTTAATCACGAATGTTTCCACTCCGACCGCCGGATGGGTGGCACCTCCAGGGAGAATTCTGGCTCGCGCGACCAGAAGCGAATGCTGCATTGGTCGGGATTGTGGGCACCAAGGCTCCACCCTCCGAACCAGAGGTGCCTCGGCAGGTAGGTTGAATCCATACGCTGAGAGGGTCAAGCAGGTATTCTCAAACGATTGCAATAACTGGAAACCACCACGCTTCGTGGGTTGTCAAAGCCCCCAATTCTCCTTCCAAACCTCATCCAGAGGAGGTCATCCATGCTCCGTCGTCGAGCCTTCACCTTGATCGAGCTGCTCGTCGTGATCGCCATCATCGCCATTCTGGCAGCAATCCTCTTCCCGGTTTTCGCCCGGGCTCGTGAGAAGGCCCGGCAGACCACCTGTCTGTCGAACCTGAAAAACATGAGCCTGGCCGTGCTGATGTATTGCGGCGACTAC
>JBKBTZ010000299.1:0-541 GCA_046290825.1 Limisphaerales bacterium | reverse complement strand
CCGGGTCTGGACGGCCGACCGGGCGCCGACCGCCTGACCCACCAGCGCCTCGGCGGCGAAGGCGAAACCGTCCAGCGCGAAGGCCGTGATCTCCAGGAACTGCATCAGCACCTGATTGGCGGCCAATGTCACGTCGCCGAAGCGCGCGCCCAGAAAGACGAAGCTGGTGAACGAGAGCTGCAACAGCACCGTTCGCCCCATGATGTCGCGGCTGGCGGTGAACAACCGGCGCAGCGCCAGCCGGTCGCCGATCCGCGCCATCCCCTCGCGGACTCCCGGCCCGAAGGCATCGCGCGCCAGCCACAGGGCCAGCGCCAGCCCGCTCCATTCCGCGATCAGCGTGGCCAGCGCCACCCCCGGCACCCCCCAGCCAAGGCCGAGGACGAACCACAGGTCCAGCGCGATGTTCGCCCCGTTCTGCCACAGTTGCAGGGCCAGCACCCCCCGCGTCCGGCCCAGACCCACCAGCCAGCCGGTCAGCGCATAAAGCGCGATGGTCGCGGGCGCCCCCCAGATGCGGATCGACAGATACTCGCCCGCC
>JBKBTZ010000298.1:0-551 GCA_046290825.1 Limisphaerales bacterium | reverse complement strand
AATGGTTCGTGATTTCCGACCTTGGGGTCACGACGATGTCGGGCGTGGACGGGCTGCATGTCTTTGTGCGGTCGCTGGGGAGCGCCGAGGCCAAGGCGGGTGTCACGGTCGAACTTCTGAACCGCTCGAACGCGGTGCTGGGCACGGCCACGACCGATGACCAGGGCTATGCGGTGTTCGATGCCGGTTTGACACGCGGCACCGGGGGCAGCGCGCCGGCGATGGTGGTGGTGAAGGATGGAGCCGAGGATATCGCCTTCCTGTCGCTGACCGACCCGGAGTTCGACCTGTCCGACCGGGGCGTGGAGGGGCGCGAAGCCGCACCGCCGGTCGATGTGTACGTGACGACCGACCGGGGCGCCTATCGCGCCGGGGAAACCGTCTACGTCACCGCACTGGCGCGCGACCCGGAACAGAAGGCGGTCGAAGGGCTGCCCCTGACCGCCGTGCTGTCGCGCCCGGATGGCGTGGAATATTCCCGCCAGCTGATCGAGGATTCCGGGGCAGGCGGGCATGTCTTCAGCCTGCCGATCGCCGGCAGCGCCCCGCGC
>JBKBTZ010000297.1:0-557 GCA_046290825.1 Limisphaerales bacterium | reverse complement strand
GCGTGGAAGTAACCAACCCGCTGGCCCGCCCGACGACCAACGGTAGTGGTGTGGTCACCTTCAACTGGCGGAACATTGAGCCCGGCGCCCTGCCTGCAAATGCCGCACCGTACAATATTGAGGCGGAGTTTGCCGGCGATGTGGACTTCTTCCCGGCCACCGGCACCAATACGCTGACGGTGACGCGTGAGAACGCAACCATGACCTACACCGGCGACCTGATGAGCGGCGACAACATGCCGCTGACGCTGAGCGTGCAGCTGACGCAGGAGGCGGACGGCCACCTGGGCAACCTGGCGCTGGCGGGCACGGTCGAGTTCACGCTGGTGCGGACGGCGAACCCCTCGCAGACGTTCGGTCCGTACACGGCGGCGGTGCAGGCGGACGGCACGGCGACCGTGACCACGGGCAATCTCCCGGCCTATACGTACACCGTGGTGGCGACGCTGCTGGCAAACAATTACTACACGGCAGCGCCGACGGCACCGGCGACAATTGTGGCGCCGACGGTGGTGGCAGTCTCCTCAGCAAGCGGTCAGTACAGCGATGAGGTGACG
>JBKBTZ010000002.1:0-84548 GCA_046290825.1 Limisphaerales bacterium | reverse complement strand
GGAATCCGGCCCGGCACACGGCTGCGGTTCCGCCGCCATGACGGCTCCCCCGCCCCGCTCACCGCCGAAGTCACCGCCCTCAACGCCGAGGGCCACCGCCGTCTGCGGTTCCACACGGACACCCCGTTGCTGACGGCGCTCGACGACCTGGGCGAGATGCCGCTGCCGCCCTACATTGCGCGGACTGCCGGGGCCAGTTCCGCCGCGGATCGCGAGCGCTACCAGACGGTGTATGCGCAGCCGCCCGGCTCGGTGGCCGCACCGACGGCCGGACTGCATTTCACACCGGAACTGCTCGACGCGGCCCGGGCGCGCGGCGTGGACGTGCGGTTTGTCACGTTGCACGTCGGCGTGGGCACGTTCGCGCCGGTGAAGGCCGACCGGGTGACGGACCACGTGATGCACGCGGAACGGTTCGCCGTGGAGGCGGCGACGGCGAACGCGATCAACGCGGCGAAGGCGGAAGGCCGCCGCGTGGTGGCGGTGGGCACCACGGTGATGCGCGTGCTGGAAAGTGTCGCGCGGGAAAACGCCGGGCGCATCGTGCCGGGCGCGGGCCGGACGGACATTTTCATCCACCCGCCGTTCCGGTTCCGGGCGGTGGACGCACTGCTGACGAATTTCCACCTGCCGCGCAGCACGCTGTTGATGCTGGTGAGCGCGTTCGCCGCGCCGGGCGAGACGACGGCGGGCCGCGACCTCGTGCTGCGCGCCTATGCCGAGGCGGTGCGCGAGGGCTACCGGTTCTTCAGCTACGGCGACGCGATGTTCCTCGCATGAAAACCCGAATTGCCAGCGGCACCGCAGCGGCGGATCGCCCGTTCGTCCTCGTCCACATGTCCATGACAGCGGATGGCAAGATCGCGTCGGCCAACCATGCGGTGTCGTCGTTCGGCAGCGCGCGCGACCAGCGGCATTTGCACGAGGTGCGGGCGACGGCGGACGCGGTGTTGTGCGGGGCGCGGACGGCGGATTTGCACCGGGTGAGTCTCGGCCCGGGCGGCGCGGAGTTTCAGGCGTTGCGGCGGCGGCGCGGGCTGGCGGAGTTTAATCTGCGCGTCATTGTCAGCGGCTCCGGCACGCTCGATCCCGCCGCGCACATCTTCAAAACTCCCGGCCCCCCGGTGATCGTGCTGACGTCGGGCCGCGCCCCGGCGGTCCGGCTCCGCCGCCTGCGCGCCGTGGCCGGAGCGGTCCGGAGCTTTGGCCGCGAGGAACTGGACTGGCCCGCCGCCCTGGCGTGGTTGCGCCGGGAGCGCGGCGTGCGGCGGCTGGTATGCGAGGGCGGCGGCGAATTAAACGACGCGCTGTTCCGCGCCGGGCTGGTGGATGAACTGCACCTGACGGTTTGCCCGTTCCTGCTGGGCGGCCGGAATGCCCCCACCATCGCGGAAGGAGCCGGCTTTGCGCGCCTTGCGGAGGCGGCGGCGCTGGAACTGCGCGCGGCACGGCGGGCGGGCGACGAGATGTTTCTGGTTTACCGGGTGCGGCCGCGCCCGAGTCGCAGCGGGGCCTGACGCGGCAATCGGCCGCTCAGGGATAAACCAGGCGGAAGAAGACGTTCGAGGCGGTGGCGGAGATGGGGAGCGTCAGTTCGTTGGTTAAACCGGAGCCGGGCACGGGAAACCACGCCCCGGGCGCGAGCAGGCTGACGGCGTTGGATTCGAGGCGGCAGCCCAGATACTCGGTCGGCCATGCAAGATGCAGCGCGTCGTTGGCGAACGTTGCGGTCAACGTGGCGGGGGCAGCGGGCGGCGGCGGTTGATTGGCCACCAGCCGGGCGATTTCCGCGTCGGTCAGGGCGTAGTTGTAAATTTGCAGTTCGTCGAGGCGCCCGTTGAAGAGCGGGTCGGCGGCATACTGGCTTTTACCCAGGTAATTGAGCGCGGGGTCAAAGTCGGCGGGCGAGAGCGTGAGACCCGGATTCGTGGCGGCCAGCACGCCGTTGGTGTAGAGACGGGCGGTGGGGCCTTGACGGGTGACGGCGAGGTGGCGCCACTGGCCGACGGGCAGCGCCGGGGCGTTCAACTGCTGTTCCGCGCCGCCGCCGTTGGTGGTGATGGCGAACCGCAAGGTGCCGCTGCCGGAACTCGGGGTAAGGAACAGGTTCTGCGCGGTGCCGTTGCCGAAATCCAGGATGCGCTGCCACGCGCCGCCGCCGTTCCAATATACCCAGACGGCGAGGGTGAAGTTAGTGACGCCCGCCAGCAGGTTGGCCGGCAACAGGACCGCCTGCCCCACGCCGGTGAGCGACAGCGCGGAGCCGAACGCGCCGCCGGCGTAACCCGGCGCGCCGTCCACCCCGATCGGATGGTTCGCGTTCGGCGAAGCGTCCTGCATCGTGCCGTCGAACCGATAGCGGGCCACCAGCGCCGGGCCGCCAGTGGGCGTGGCGCTGACGGGGGCGGAACCGGTTGAACTGTTCCAGCAACGGTCCACCGCGCGGACCACGTAATGATACGGGCGGGGCAGATTGGCGGATTTGTCGGTGAAGCTCGTGTTGGTCAGGCCGCGGGCGATGATTTCGTAGGGGCCGGCAGGATGGGGGGCCCGCAACACCGTGTAACCAGCGAGGTCAGCGGCGACCACGGGATTCCACGCGAGTTGAACAGAGCGTGCGCGGGCCGTCGCGCTGACGCCGGTTACGGCGGGCGGCGGCGTCACGTCGGTCGCCACCGCGCCGACGGGGATGAGCCGCCACTGCTGGCTGGGATGGCCGGTGGCGGACCATTGGACGATGTTTGCGCCGTTGGCGGTGGAGGCGCCGCTGACCTCGAGATACTTGCCGCTCCACCGACTGCGGATGTGGAACCAGCCGTTGCTGACGTATTCGAGGAACCACTGCTGGTTGAGGCCGGGGAAGTTGGTCCATTGCATCACGTTCGCGCCGTCGTTGAACGAGAAATTGTTCACGTCGGCGGCGCGCCCGCTGTGGGCAGCGGTGACCATGAAGTAGCTGTAATCGCCATAGTCCACCGCCGGGGACATGGGGGTGAAATCCCACTGCTGGTGGAGGGCGCCGTTGAAGGCGTTCTGCTGGATGTTCGCGCCGTTGTTGGTGCCCGCGTTCTGCACCTCCATCACGCGGAGGCTGTGACGGTTGACGACGTGGTAGCGGCCCTGGATGGGCGGCGGCACGTCGTCGCCCCAGGTGATGCTCACCACGCGCTCGGCGTTTCGGTGCGCGGCGGTCTGGTAGCCGGGACCGCCGGTGGTCGTCACGGTGAAATCCCGCCGGGGTCCGTCGCCGTCGTAGAACACATCGCGGTCGCGGGAGAAGAAGCGATAGGAGGTGGGCTGGGCCTGGCGTTCGGATTCGCCCACGAAACCGAGGACACGGCCATCGGGGGCGCGATAGACGGAGGCGGCGGTCCAGTTGGGGCGGTGCTCGGCGTAACCGAGCCGCTGGCCGTCGCTGGCGCGCACAAACTCACCACGCGCCCGCTCCGCCGTGCCCCACCAGATGCCGGTCTGCATCCCGTATTCCGCGCCGACCATCGCCTCCATGACGTTGTGCAGTTCGTCGTTGGCGGGATGGTGGCCGCTGGCGGCGACGTTCTGGAAGAACGCGGCATAATTGTCGAAGCTGCCGGCAAGCTGGTGGGTGTTGCCCTCGCGGAGGCGGGGTTTCAGGAAGTTATACCAGGGGCCGGCCTGGTCGGTGTTCAGCGTGTTGCCGCCGCTGAGGCGGATCGGGTTGGTGGCGAAACGGGGGTAATTGGTCAGCACGCCGCAGGTGTCGAAAAAGGTCTGCATCGAGGCGAGCCGTTCGGCGCGGTAGAAGTCCGGCTCGTTGAATGGGGCCACCGACACCACGGTGCGCCCCGCCTCCTGCGCGCGGCGGGTGGTGACCTCGATCAGCTCCGCCCAGCGCGCGGGATCCACATAGCCGTTGGGCAGCTTGAACCACGCGTCCACGGTGGGCGAATCCTCGTTGATGCAGACGGCGGTGGCGGGACTGGTCCACAGGCTGACCCAGCGGAGGCGGTTCGAGAGGGTGTTGAACTCGGCCGCCGGCAGGTCGCCGCCCACCAGCGCGGCGGTCGGCGTGAACGAAATCCGCACCACGTCCACCTGGCCCGTGCCCATGAAAATCGCGCCCCGGCGCACGTTCACCTCGCTATACCAGGCCGTGTCGAGGCCCCAATTGGGCACCGCCCGGCTCACGCCCGGCGCGGCGACGTCGAACAGCACGGTGCGATCCTGCGCGCGCACCCCGGAAGACAGCGCCGCAGCGCAGAGGAGGACGGCGAGGAAGGGGCGCGGGAGCAGTCGCATAAGGCAGTCAGCGTTTGAGGCGGTGGAACCCGGGCGAGTTGGTGACACCGAGGGTGGTGATCCAGCGACCGTTCCCGAGCACGGGCGCGGCGTTGGCCGGCAACCACGCGGGAGCAACCAGGTCGGCGGCGGATTCAAGCTGGAATCCCACCGCCCAGGCGGGCCACGAAAGTTCCACCTGCGGCCCGAGGTCCGCGACCTGCAAGGTCACGGGCAACGCGAGCGCGTCGGGGCCGGCGCGGAAATTGGCGGCGATTTCCGCCGGAGTCAGGCGGCCGTGATAGATGCGGAATTCGTCCAGGTCGGCGTTCAACCACCCGTCGGCGGCAAACAGCGAGCGGCCCAGCCACGCGAGGTTGGTGTGAACGCCAGTGATCGGCGGAATGACGGCGACGGCCTGGGATTGGAGGACGCCGTTGGTGTAAACGGCCGCAAAATTCGCGGCGGGATCGAGGACGCAGACAACGTGAACGGCGCGCCCGTCCAGCGCGGGCGGCGGGTCATGGGTGAACGTGCCGGCGGTGGTGCTGATCTGGAACCGCTGCGTCCCCGAACCCGAGCGCGGACTGTAAAACACATACCGCGAGCCGGACGCCCCGCTGACGGTGCCGAAGTCAAAGACCCGCGCCCACGCGGCGTTGGTGCGGAATGCGGCCCAGAATTCGAACGTCACCGCGGAGCAAAAGCTGACCAGCCCGCCGGGCAGCGCGGCGTAATCGCCGGGCACGCCGTTCAGGCGCAACACGCCGTTGGTGACCCGCGCGCCGCCGTGCAACGCGCCGTGTGCCTGACCGATGCTGTCGCGCACGCCATCGGTAAAGCGGTAGCGGTGCGCGAGGGCGGGATGCGCCCAGGCGAGGTCACGGATCTCCGGCGCGGCGAGCGCGCGACCAAAGACGCGGACGCTGTCGAGCCGCCCGTTGAAATACGGGTCGGCGGGAAACTGGCTCCGGCCCAGGTAATTGCTGCGGGCCAGCAACTGCCACGGCCGGAGGGTCATTGCCGTGTTGGTGGCGACGGGCTGGCCGTTGAAAAACAGCGTGCCGCGCTGCCCGTCGAGCGTAACGGCAACATGGCACCACGTGTTGGTGGGCAGAGCGAACGGGGCGTCGAGCGTCTGCTCGCCGCCGCCGTTGCGAATGGCAAAGCGCATCCGTCCGTTGTTGGCGCGCGGCGTCAGGAACAGATAGCGGGAGGTGTTCGTGCCAAAATCAAAGATGCGCTGCCAGTCGCCGCCGCCGCGCCAGTGAACCCACGCCATGAACGTCGAGGCATTGGCGATGGCGGGGGTGAAGCGGACATGCGCGGCCACGCCGTCCAGGTCGAGGGCACGGCCCCGTTCCGGGTCGGCAACGGTGACCGCGCCATTGGTCAGCGCGCCGGGGAACTGACCGCGATGGTCGCGGGCGTCGGTTTCCACGGGCAGAAAGGCGTTCCAATGGTTGGTGACCTCGGGCCAGTCATCAGCCGTCCAAGCGACGCGATGCAGACCCAGCGTGGGTTCGCCAGGGTTGGCGTGGAGGGCGTCGTAGTAATGGTAGGAGAGCCATGTGACACCGTCCTCCTCGAGCAGTCCGGCATGCCCCGGCCCGACGTAACGCCCGACGCTTTCCAGGAACATCGTGCCGCCGCTGTTGACAAGGTTCACACCGTTACGGTCGAAGAACGGGCCGGTGGGGCTGGTGCCGCGGCCCACGCGGATGTTGTAGGTGCTTTCCAGGCCGGAACAGCAGCCGCCGTAGTTGAGGAAGAGGTAGTAGAAGCCGCCGCGCTGGTGCAGGGCGGCCGCCTCGGTGGTGTTGCAAAAGAAATTCGCGCAGTTGCCCGCCACCTTCACGCCGATGTCCGAGTTGGCGAAGCGTTTCCCGGTGGCCGGGTTGATGCCCACCACGTAAATGCCGTCCGAGTAGGAGCCATAGACCATCCAGACGGCGCCGTTGGTGTCCACGAGGAGGCCGGGGTCAATGCAGTTTAGAAAGGTGACGTCGGTGTCCGGCCCGGCCTCCCACACGGCATCAGACTGGATGACCTTGCCCTGGTCGGTCCAGACGGGATGGAGCAGCGAGGGAGTGGTGACGAGGCCAATGGCGGAGTTGATGGTGCCCCACTCGGACACCGAGTAATAGAGGTGAAACCGGCCGTTGAACCACGCGATGTCCGGCGCCCAGAAAAAACCGGTGAACGAGGGGACGGCGTTGGTGGTCCACGCGGGCGGATTGTTCGGGGGGAACACCGTCCCGCCGAAGTTCCAGTTGACCTTGTTGGTGGACCATTTCCACGGGATGCCTGCGCCGGTGTAGAACACGTAGTAACGGCTGCCGTCCCAGATCATCGTTGAGGGGTCGTGCGCGCCGGTGTTTCCCAAGAGCGGCTCCTGCGCGGGCAGCGGCGGGGCTGCCAGCAGGAAGAGCAGAACCGCGAGGCAACCGGAACGCGGCAAGCGGACCGCCAATCGGGGTGGCTGCCTTGCTGGGTTGGCGGCCCCGATTTTGCGGCCGGGCTGGAACAACGATGCACTCATCGCACGGGCATCCGCAGGACGGTCAGCGAATGCGGCGCAAACTCGCGCACAAATCCGGTTCCCGCCAGCCGCTCGCGCGTCGTCCGCGGGGCGATACGATCGGGCTGGTCGAAGGTGTTTTCGTCGCCGGGCTGGCCGCTCAGCGTGACGATCGTGGCCGGACCACGCAGGGCGCGGACACCCGCAAGGTTCAGTCGAACGGGCACGGGCCGGTCGGAGGCGTTGACGAGCTTGAGAATGACTTCATTGCGGGCCGGGTCGCGCACGGCGGAGGCAAAGACGCGGTCGGGCAACCCGGTGTCGGTCAGCGGCACCACCGCGTCGCCGCGGTTCCGGCTGAAGAGTTGCTGGACGTGATAGTTCGGGGTGCGGACCACGCGAAGGTTGTCCACCCAGATGAGGTTGGGCCGCCATTGCCAGGCGTCCACATGGGCAAACAGCGGGGCGTAGCTGGCCATGCGGACCACGTCGGCGTTGCGCTCGAAGCCGGTCATGGCCGCCGCCTCGGCGAGGGCGGAACGAAGATTGTTGGTGCGGGGCTGGCCGTCGTGAGCGGCGTATTCCCCGGCGAACACCTTCGGGCCGCGGCGGTCGTAGCGGTCATAACGGTTGGCGGCGGAGTAAAACCAGGCGGGCGGGCGGTAGAAGTGCTCGTCCACAAAAGCGGGCTGCAGCGGCGTGGGTAGCGCGCGGGTTTCCCGCCAGAGAAATCGGAACCGCTCGTCGTCCGGGTCGGGACCGACGGCACTGACGAGCTGGATTTCCGGATGCCTTTCGCGGAGGACGCGAGCGAAGGCGAGGTAGCGTTCAAGGTATTGCGGCCCCCATTGTTCATTGCCGATGCCGAGCAGGCGGAGGTGGAAGGGTTGGGGATGGCCCATCGCGGCGCGGCGCGCGCCCCATTTCGAGGTGACAGGGCCGTTGGCGAATTCGATGAGGTCAAGCGCGTCCTGGATGTAGGGGTCCAGTTCCGCAAGCGGGACGAGCTGGCCGGTGTTGAACTGGCAGGCCATGCCGCAGTTGAGAATCGGCAGCGGCGCGGCACCGAGGTCCTCGCTGAGGAGGAAGTATTCGTAAAAACCAAGGCCGAAGGACTGGAAATAGTCGGGTGTGAGGCGGTGTTTGAACTCGATGTTCCAACGGTTGATCATCGTGGGTCGTTCCTCAACGGGGCCGATGGTGTTCTTCCACTGATAACGGTTGCCCAGATCGAAACCCTCAACGATGCAGCCACCGGGGAAGCGCAGAAAACCGGGCCGCAGGTCGGCCAGGGCCTGCACCATGTCCGCGCGCAGGCCGCCGGGACGCTGTTTCCACGTCTGGCGGGGAAACAGCGAAACAAAATCCAGATCCGCCTCGCCCTCCCCTTCCAGGCCCACAAACAACCGGGCCTGCGGTTCGGTGCTCGCAGGACGCAGCGTGGCCGTGACCTTGCCCCAATGGCCGGGCAGGCGACGGAGGCGGGCATCGGCCAGCACCCTGCCGTCCGGCGCGCGTAATTCGACGCGCAGCGCCGGCTCCCCGGACCGCACGCGGATTCGGGTGGAGAAATCATACCGCTCGCCGCCGCGCAGACCGATGCCGCGAAAACCCTCGTTGACGAGGCCGGTGGCAGCGGAGCCGGAAGACCGCACCCGAACGTAACGTGCGTTCTTGGCGGTGAAGGGGTCATCGTTCCGCACTTCCACAACGCCCGTGCCCGCCGGGTTTTCGATGGCCCAGCCCATCAACGGCTCGGGGAACTCGAAGCCGCGGTTCTTCACCCGTTCGGCGTAAAGGCCGCCGTCCGCGCCGAAGTTGATGTCCTCGAAAAACACGCCCCACATCTGCGGGTTGATGGCCGGACCGGGCCGGTCGGCGTGGAGGGTGAGAGCGGGCGGTTCGGCGGCGGTGAGGGGGGCGGCCAGGAAGGCCAGCACGAGCGCGAGAGGGGAGACGGTTTTTGGGGTCATGGTGCAGCGGCAGTTGGTAACGGTCATTGAAACGACGGGCCGGCCCACGTGCGCCACCACGCAGACCGGCCCGGCGCTGTTTTGATTTTGAGTCGTGATCCGTCGCCACGAACGGCATCACGCCTCCCGCATCAGGTCACGGCTTGCGGAGGCGGTAGAACACCGCCGGGTTGGCCGGGTTGACGGGGAAGCTGATGTTGGTGACGGCGGCCGAGCCGGGCACATCCACCCAGTTGGTGGAGAGGCCGGTGGCGGCGCTGTTGGTCTGGGTCTGGAGGATCCAGCCGAGGTGCGTGCCGGGCCAGCTCACGCCAATCAGACCGCCGCCCGCGGTGACAGTGATATTGGTGGCGTAGCCGGCAATCGGGTTGACCAGCAGGCTGCCCGCGCCGGTGATGAAGGCGGGGGCGTTGAGGTTGTTATAGACGCCCGCCGGCTGCGGGACGCCTGCGAGGACCAGGCCGGCCACCTGGTTGGTGGTGGCGAAGTCAAGCTGCAGCGTGGCGCTGTTGCTGATGGAAACGGTCGAGCCGCTGGCGAGCGAATCCACCGCAAGTTGGAGCGTGCCCGCTTCGACCACGGTGTTGCCATCGTAGGTGTTGGTGGCGGTGAGGGTCAGGGTGCCCGCGCCCCGCTTGCGCAGGCCGCCGTCGGTGGGATCGCCGGGGAAATGCTCGAGCGCGCTGGCGATCGTCACGTTCTTGCCGTCGGTGTCAATGACCGCCCCGCCGGCGCGGACGTAGGCATGCGCGTTGCCCGCGCCCAGGTTCAGCAGGGTAACGCTGTCCGCGGCGGCGCGCAGGGTGCCGCCGTTGAAGTTGAAGACGCGGGTGCCGGTGGTCGCCGAGGAGATGATGGTGGGCACGGTGAGCACGCCGCCGTTGAGGTGATAGAGGGAGACGCCGTTCGAGCCGCCGGTGTATTGGAGGTCGAGATTGCCGATGCCGCCCGGGGTCACGCCGGCGTCGCTGTAATAGGTCACATTGCCACTGTTGTGATTGATGACGTGCGTGAAGGCGTTGCCGGCGTGGTTGTTGTTCCGGGCCATCTTGAGCGAGGAGTTGTTCCACAGCTTGAGCGAACCGCCGTTGACGTTGACGGTGCTGTTCACCCAGTCCCAGTAGCCCATGAACATCCACTTGGTGGCGGTGGTGCCCACGTTGAAGGAGCCGCCGTTGAGGTTGAGGACGGCCTGGCCGCTGCCCCAGTGGCCAATGTAGGGATCGGAGGCGAGGTTCACGTTGCCGCCGTTGACCGTCAGGGTCGCCAGCGTCGGCCCGAAGCCGATGGCGAGGTCCATGATGCCGCCGACGTCCAACGTGGAGTTGTCATTGACGGTGACGCTCATGTCCGCGCCGGCGGATTCGGCGACGCGCAAAACGCCGGAAAGCGAGAGGGTCGAACTGCCGTGGAGCCGGATGGCACCCTTGGGCCGGTTGGCGGCGTTGCCGCCATTGAAGCCGGCGCTGCAATTTTGTGCGATGACGGTGGCGCCGTTGGTGAGGATGAGCACCGAGGAGACCGTGCCGGTGCCATTGCCGCGACCGACCGAGAGCCAGCTTGAGATGTTGAGCGTGGCGTTGTCCACCACCACCGTCGCGTCATTGCCCGGATGGCCGTTGGTGATGACCCCGCCGATGACCAGTTCGCCATTGACGGACTGGAAGGAGCCATTGTTGAACACCAGGCGTCCGGCCTGCGCGATGAGCGGACCGCTGAAGCCGCCGGAGGAGGCCTGGTTCAAATCCCAGGTGGTGTTGACCGGCACGGTCAGGGTGCCGCTGCCCCGTTTGAAGAGCGAACCGCTGCCCGAGACGGTCCCGCTGAGGACCGTGTTCGCCGCGCCGGTTACGGTGAGGAGGTTGCCATTCTTGTCGAGGCTGCCGGCGACGTTCAGCGTGCCGACGGCGGCATGCAGCGTCTGCGGCGCGGTCATCAGCAGCGGCAGGTTGATCGTCTGGGTGTTGGTCGAACGGTTCTCGATGCCGGTGCCCGCCGCAAGCGTCAGCGTGCTGGCCGTGCTGGTGCCGAGCGTGAAGGCCCCCGCGTTGGTCTCGAAGCTGACGCCGGTGACGCTGAGGTTGACATCCAGATTCGGCGTGAGCCGGGTGCTCCCCGCGAACGTGACCGCGTCGCCGGAGTCCGCCGGCCGGGTGATGTGCCAGTTGTTGGCGGTGGTCCAGTTGTCGTTCGGACCGGCTCCGGTCCAGACTTCGTTGGTGGCGACGACGGTATTGGTGACGACCGCCGCCGGGCTGCTCAGGCCGGTGTTAGCCTGGGCCACCACCGAAAGCGACTTCACGCCGGGCACGATGGCGGAGCCAACCACAAAGGTGTTGGTATAAACATTGGGCGTGCTGGACAGCACCAAGGGTGCGGTGGCCGAGCCACCGATTTGCGTGACGTCGGCAAAGACGTTGGTGACCGAGCCGGTGCCCGGGGTCACGGTAGCCGTAATGCTGAGGGCCTGGTTACGCACCACCACGGATGGCGTGGAAGTGGCGCTGACGGTGGGGGCCACCGCCGGCGTGTATTTCAGCACCAGATTGTTGCCCACCTGCTGAACGGTGTAGCTCAGGTAGTTCGAAGGCGGAGTGCCGTCCCACGCGAGCGACGGGGTCGAACCCATCGTGAGCGTGCCGCTGACCTGGCAGAGAATGTAATCCGTCGTGGTGTCGAGCGGGGAAGCGCCGGCCAGCGCCTGGATGCGAATGGCGGTGGCGCTGCTGACAGAGAGATTTCCGCTGACCACGATCCGGTCATTGCCGCTCGAGGCGGTGGTGCTGAGATCGAACCGGAGCGAGCCGCCGCCGGTTAGATTCGCGTCGCCATTGATGGTGAGCGTGCCCGCCGTGCCGTCGGTGGCAGGATACACATCCATGCTGGCGGCACCCGTGAGCGGGCCGGCGATGGTGCCGGTGCCGGAGATGTCGTTTTCGACCCCCACCGAGAGCGTGGAGACATCAAACGTCCGGCCGGCCGGAATCACCACCTGACTGGCCAGGACGCCGGAGCCGCTGAGGGCCAGGACGCCATTGCTGATGACGGTAAGCCCGCTGTAGGTGTTGGTGCCAGTGAGGGTAAGCGTGCCGAGGCCGCGCTTAACCAATCCGCCGGTGCCGGCGAGGGGTTGCGCGATCGTGATGTCATAGCCATCGGTGTCAATGACGGCTCCGCCGGCGAGGATGTTGGCGCTGGAAAGCCCCTGAAGGAACGTCGCCAGGCTGGTGGTCGGCTTGAGCGTGCCGCCGTTGAAATTGAACACGCCCGTGGCCGGGGCGCTGACCTTCGAGATTTGCGGGACCGTCAAGGTGCCGCCGTTCAAGTTGTAGGTGAAGGTGCCGGTGCTGGTCTCCCAAGGGTTGGGGCCGCCGACATTGCCCAGGACAATACCGCCGAAGCCGCCCACGGTGAAGCCCGCATCGCTGTAGAACGTCACGGTGCCGCCGTTGTGGTCAAAGGTGGCCGCGCCCGACTGGCCGAACACGCCGAACAGGATCGAGCCGCTGTTGCAGACGTTGACCGCGCCGCTGTTGAGCACGAAGCGCGGCGTCATGGGATCCCAGACGCCCATCTCGAAATTGCCGCCACCGTTGACGTTGACGTTGATGGTCGCGCCGTTGTTGGTGACCAGGGCCACCGACGCGGCGCTGCCGGCAAAGCCCACGGTGAACCACTGGCCCACGTTGACGGTGCCGCCGGTGAAATGGCCGATGCCGGTGATGGCGGCTGAAGGATTGGCCCCGCGCGAGAAACTGAGAATGTTGGCGTTGAAGGTGCCGCCGCTCATGTTGAGCCGGCCAGAAAAACCATTGCCCCAGTAGCTGGAACCGATTTGACATTCGCCCTGAATCTGCACGGTGCCATTGTCGAGATTCACGGTGCCGGTCGAACTGCCATTCGCGCCCACATAGAGGCCGCCTGCCGTCAGGGTGCCGGAAGAGTTGATGTTGAGCAGCGAGAGCGTCCCGTTGTCCAACCCCACAAACAGGTTGCCGTTGAGCAACGTTCCGCCCACGGTCAGGTTGCCGCTGCCGGTGCCATAGCCGGTGAACGCGCCGCCGCCGGCTGCCGTGTTGGCAAGGTTGTAAGTGGCGTTGCCGCCCTGCCAACCGATAAACATCCAGTTGCCATCGCCCGTGCTGACATCCCCGGCGATATGATCCACGCGCCCGGTCATGCCCGCGCCCGTGCCCACCAGAATGTCCACCGGAGTCGCGATGGGCGTCGAGGTAACGGTGCAGAGGTTGGGCGATATGTTGGTGATGATCGCGTTGACGCCGCTGGGAACGCCGGCAGTCCAGTTGGCCGCGTTGTTCCAATCGGTGTTGGCAGCGCCCGTCCAACTGCTTTGGGCAGAGACGGCCAAGGGCAGACTGGCCAGGGCCAGTGCGGTAAAAATCCGGCGCGAGAAACGCCGGCCGATGCGATGTGGGGAGGTATTTTGCATGGGGGTTTGGGGGTTCGTTGTTCTTTCTGTCTGGGAAAGGGAAAAAATTCACCACCAGAAATACGGATACTGGCCGGTGCGCACGCGCATCACCTGGAACCGCCGCCACTCGACGTGGCCGTCCAGCGCCCCAACGTTTCCGCCCGTGGGAAGATTGTTCTGCACGTGCGGACTGCGGTGCCGTTCCGACCAGCCGCCAGTGATGTTCACGTAGTTGTTGGCCGCGCGGTTGGCCTCATTGTTGAATTGCGAAATGGTCGCGTCGGCCACGAGCACCCGCTCCGACGGCGAGGGCGCCGGCATGCTGAAGCCGCCAATCTGGATGGCCCGGGCGGAGATGTTGGTGTTGACGTTCGTCGCATACACGCCCGAGTAACCCGCCGTTCCCGGGAAGGTGACCGCATAGCCGATGACCCGATAGCCCGCGTTGTTGAAGCCCTGGGCACCGCCCCAGAGAACATCGTTGTCCTGCTCCTTGAAAGACGGATCATACAGGATGCGCCGCTGCGCACCGTTGTCGGTCAGCGCGTCCGCCACCGGAATGGTCATATCCCACGTCCAGTTGCCTCCGTTGACGGGCAGCCGGTCGTTGTTGTCGTTGGCATACATCTGGCAGGCGAGGCCGAGCTGCCGCAGGTTGCTGGAACAGTTGATGCGCTTGGCCTTTTCCTTGGCCTTGGTCAGCGCGGGCAGGAGCATGGCCGCCAAAATCGCGATAATCGCGATGACGACCAACAATTCAATCAGCGTAAAGGCGAGGCGGCTGCCAGCGCCCGTGGGGTGGCGGGGGGAAGTGGCGTTCATGGCTGTGGCGATACGTCATACGCCGCTGCCCGCACCCTGCCAAGCAATTTTTTTAGGAATGTTCAGTAATAAATGGAAATTCCTTCTGCCTGCCAAGTGATTCCCACTCCAATTCGCCCAAAGAATAGACCCAAACCGCTTATTAGAAGTTATTTACAGAAACCGTTAGCAAGGCATGCAATCAATTTGGTTTATCGGCCCATTTCCGTTCCTGGATCAAGCCAGCACCAGTGGGGGAACCAGTTCTTCCAACTCCTCCACCAGGGGCAGTTGCGATTGCCGCGGAAAGCGCGCAGCAAAGTCAGCGTAACGAAACACCTCCAGTTCCCCGTCGAGATGCTCCACGATGCCCGTCAGCGACTCCACCCAGTCGCCCGAGTTCAAGTAGTGGACGCCGCCGATCAACTTGTCCGCCGGGGTATGGATGTGGCCGCAGATGACACCCGCGTAACCCCGGGCACGGGCGAGCGCGGCCACCTGTTCCTCGAATTTTCCAATGAAGCTGACCGCCTGTTTGACCCGCGCCTTGATGGCCTGGCTGAGGGAGAAATACTCCCGGCCTCGCCACGCCCGCCAAAGGTTGTAAGCGCGGTTGAGCCGCAGTAACAGCGCGTAACCGATGTCGCCCAGGTGGGCCAGGAAGACGGCGTTCTTGATCACGCCGTCGAAGACGTCGCCGTGCAGCACCAGGTAGCGGCCCCGCGCGGTCTCGAGCACGCAATCCTCGGCCAGTTGCAGGTTGTCGAAGGCCAGCGGCAACAGGCGGGCCAGGAAGTCGTCGTGGTTGCCGCGCAAATAGACGACCTCGGTGCCCTGCTTCTGCAACATGGTCAGCACGCGGCGGATGAACTTGGTGTGGTCACGTGTCCAGCGCGCCCCGCGCCGCAACCGCCAGCCGTCAATGATGTCCCCGTTGAGGATGAGCCGCTCGCAGCGGACGTGTTTCAGGAAGTGCGTCACCTCCTCGACCTTGCAGTGCGGCGTGCCGAGGTGGATGTCGGACAGGATGACCGAGCGGACATGCAGGAGCTTTTTCATGGCTGCGGGGCGGGTTGAAGTGGTGCGGTGGCGGGGCGACGGGACGATCGGCTCTGGTGTTCGGCAGCGGCCTCGTGCAAGTCGGCAAGAAAGCGGTCTATGACGACCTCCCATGACTGGTCGCGCACGGCCAGCGGGGCGTTGGTGCGGAGTTGGTGGCGCAGCGTTTCGTCGGCGGCAAGGCGTTGGGCGTTGGCCAGAAACTCCGCCTCGTCGTCCGGCGCGGCGAGCAGGCCGTTCACGCCAGGACGGATGAATTCCCGCGCTGCCGCGTAGTTGAAGGCCCCCACCGCCAGCCCGCTGGCGAGCGCCTCGGTGACCACGTTGCCAAAGGTCTCGGTGCAACTGGTGTGCAGATAGATGTCGCCGGAGGCGTAGTGGCGCGCCAGGTTCACACCGGTGTAGAAGCCGGTGAAGATGGCCTCGGGATGCTGTTTCTGGAACTGCGCCAGCAACGGTCCGTCGCCCACCAACACCAGCCGGGCGCGCGGTTGCGCGGCGCGGATGACGGCGAACGCGCGGAACAGCAGCGGATAGTTCTTCTCCGCCGCCATGCGTCCGACGTGCAACACGGCCAGGTCGTCCGGGCCAAGGCCCCAAGCCGCCCGCAGCGCCGGATCGCGCCGCGACGGGTGGAACAGCGCGGTGTCCACACCCCGCGAAAGCAGCCGCAGATTGGCATAACCCTCGCCCGCGAGGCGCGCCAGCAGGTCGTGCGTGGGGACAAAGGTGCGCAGGGTGCGGTTGTGAACGCGGCGCAGCCACGCCGCCACCACCGGCTTCAACCAGCCGATGCGGTAGTCGCGGGTGTATTGGTCGAAATTGGTGTGGAAGCTGGACGTGACCGGAAGGCCAAGCTGGTTGGCGGCGGTGATAGCGGAGGCGCCGAGCGGTCCCTCGGTGGCCACATGCACCAGGTCGGGCCGGCTGGTGGTCCAAAGCTGGCGCAGCCGGCGCGTCGCGGGCAGGCCAAGGCGCAACTGTGGATAGCCCGGCAGCGGAACCCCCGGCAGCCGCACCTGGCGACAGGCAAGGCGATGCGTGACGCTGAAACGCGGCGATTCGTGCCGCTGGCGGGGACGAATGATGGTGACGCGATGCCCGCGTTGGGCAAAGCCGTCCACGAGACGGCCCAGCGTCATGGCGACACCGTTGATCTCCGGCGCGTAAGTTTCGGTAACGAGCGCGAGCTTCACGTGGGCCGGTGGCCTCGACGGGAGGTCGGCCACATGCACGGTGCAAAGGCCCTGTGAATTTCCCGCGCCAGTTGCCTGACGAACGGGTGACATTTGAGCCGTTTCGGGTCCGCCGCGATTGTGAATAACTTTTCACCGGACCGACACCGGGCCGTGACGGAGCCGCCAAATCCTTGTCACGTCAGAAAGGCCCGCCATGAAACGCATCCTCATCCTCACGGCCGGTTTTGGGGACGGCCACAATGCGGCCGCCCGCAGTCTGCGCGAAGCGCTCGAGCACACCACCGACGACGCCAAGGTCGAGGTGCTCGACCTCTTCGAATCGTCCTATGGCATGCTCAACACCCTGGCCAAGCAGGCCTATCTCGGGATGGTGCGTTTTGCCCCCATCCTCTGGTCCGGCGTCTTTCAGGTGATGGACAACCCGACGTTGTTCCGCCAGCAGATGAACAACATGACGAAGCTGCGTGAGCGGCTCGCGGCCGTGTTGCACGACGCGGAGCCGGACTGCGTGGTCTCGACCTATCCAGTCTATGCCCACCTGATTGACGACATCTATCGCGACCACGCCGAGCGTCCGTTCCGGCTGATCACGGTGGTCACGGACTCCATCTCCGTCTGTTCCGCGTGGTTCCGCGCGCCGAGCGATCTGTTCATCGCGGCCAACGAGCCGACGGCGAAGGTCATCGTGGCGGGCGGCATCGAAAAGGCGCGCGTGCTGCCGCTCGGGTTTCCGGTCAGCCCGCAGTTCGCGCTGGAACGGCCCGCCGCGCTCCCGCCGCCGCGCAAGGACACCCCGCGCAAGGTCCTTTACATCGTCAACACCGGGAAAAAGAAGGTGGGCCGCGCGATGGAGGAACTCCTCGACCTGAAAGGCGTGGAACTCACCATCACCGTCGGGCGCGACGCGGCACTGAAGGCCAAGCTGATGGACCGGCTGCGTGATCACGGCGACCGCGTGAAGATCATCGGCTGGACGAACCAGATGCCGCAATTGCTGATGACGCATCATCTCGTCATCGGCAAGGCGGGCGGCGCCACCGTGCAGGAAGCCCTGGCCGCGCGCTGCCCGATGATTGTGAACCAGGTCATTCCCGGCCAGGAGGAGGGCAACGCGCAACTCATCGAAACGCTGGGCGTCGGCGTCGTGGCCGAGAAACGCAAGGACGTGGCCGAGTGCGTCTATGAAGCCTTTGCCGACAAGGCGGCGCGCTGGCAGGAATGGAAGAACAACCTCGAGCGCGTCAGCCGGCCCGACGCCTCCCTGCGCATCGCGGAATTGATCCTGGCGGAAAGCGACCAGGGTTCCGCCGCGCCGCGCGCGCCGAAGCTGTTCTCCGAACCCGCCGTCGCGGACCGCGCTCCGGCGTTCACCTCCGGTTCCGCGGCGCGGATGCAGCTTTGCGATTTTCACATCCACACCAACTACTCCGACGGCAAGCTCTCGCTGCCCGAGGTGGTGGACTTTTACGGCAAACGCGGCTTTGACTGCATCTGTGTGACGGACCACATCGCGGACCCAAAACGGCTGATCGGCAAGTTCAGCGAACTGGTGAACCTCACCCTCGCGCCGGACCAGCTCGACGAATATTTCGACGTGATCGAGCGCGAACGCCGCCGCGCGTGGCGCAAATATGAGATGCTCGTGATGGCCGGCCTGGAGTTCAACAAGGAGGGCTGGACGCGCAAGACCTCCGGGCATTTGCTGGGCGTGGACCTGAAGGCGCCCATCAACCCCGCGCTGGATTTCGTCGAGATCATCGCGCAGACGCACGGCCAGGGCGGGCTGGCGGTGGCGGCGCATCCGCACGTGATGAAAAGCGAATGGGGCAAGAACACGCTCTACCTGTGGGAGAACCAGGAGGTGTTCGCGCCGATCATTGACGCCTGGGAGATCGCCAACCGGAACAACATCTTCACGCCCATCGGCCTCAAGCGGTTCGCGTTCATCGCCAACAGCGACTTCCACAAGCCCAAGCACATCTACTCGTGGAAGACGCTGGTGAACTGCGAGAAGGATCCCGAGGCCATCAAGCAGTGCATCCGCGCCAACGAACACACCGCCATCACCCTTTACCGCGACGGCCTCAGCGGCGCCGCGTTGCGGGCGCAGGCGCAGCTTTCACCGCGGCCGGTGACCGAGGAGCCGGCCATCAACCTGCCCCTTGCGGCAGCGACCGCAGGGTGACCCGGAGCAGCGCGCCGCGCGCGGTTACAATCAGGGCTGCGCGGCCGCGGGAGTGGCGCGTTTGGCGGCGACCCACTCGAAGCTCAGCCTCACTTCGTCGCCGGTTTTGATCAGGCCAAGCGCCACCGAAGGCGCGGGCGGCGTGATTTTGAAGTCGGTCATCTTTACCGTGACCGAGCCGCCGAATTTGACCCGGTTCTCACCCAGCACCGTGACGGTGACCGGCATGGTGATGGTGTTGGTGACACCCGCCACGCAGAGTTCGCCCTTGGACTCGAAGATGTAGGGCGCGTCCGGGGCCTTGGGCAGTTCCTTCAACTCCAGTTCCTTGAGGGTATAGGTGATCCGCTTGTGCGTGGGCTCGAGGAGCTTTTCATACATGATCTTGTCCATCGAGGTGCTGTAGGGTTTGCCGTCCTTTTCGACACTTTTGAGGTTGCGGACGGGGATGAAGACGCTGACGTTGGCGGGCACCTTGCCGGGCTGAACGGCCGCGCCGGGCTTGAGGGGAAACCCTTCGCCGACCTCGATGAAGCCACCAATAACAGATCCCTCGACCTGCCAGTCGTGAATGGTCGAGGTGCCCTCGATGCGGATCTTGTTGCCAGTGGGGGTAGTGTCGAGGCGGACCATTTCCGCCGCCGCGAGCGGCAAGGCGGCGAGAGCCAGGGAGAACAGGAGAAACGGGACTTTCACTTTCATGGTTCTTATCAGTTTGGAGCGTTGTGCGCCGCCCAGATGGACGTGGGTGGCGCGGGAAATGTTCATTAGTTTTTTGCAGATTTTGAGCGACCGGATCAGGCGAGTTGATACCACTCGGAAGCCAGCTCGATCCGTTTCTTGGCGAGCGCCGCCTCGTTGGCTTTAAGTGCGGTGACGGTGGCCTGGAAGCCCTCCAGCGCGGTCGCGCCGGGCTTGCGCTTGGGTTCCACCTCGGTCTTCAGGTGCTCGGCCAGTGCGGCCTCATCCTCGCCGTAGGCCTCGGTGAAGTCCTGAATCGCCGCGCGCTGCTCGCCGACGTTGTAGATGAAGTTCTCCACGGCGGCATAGAGGGGCGTGGCACGGATTTTCGCCTCGGCGTCGAGTTTCTGGGTCCACGTCTCCTGCTTTGAGGATCCGGCCATCAGAATGATGCCGGTCTCATTGTGGAAGGTCTCCTTCTGGGCATACACTTCCCAGCCGAAGAGTGGCGAGTCGGCCTCCTTGAACATCCACGCGCGGTTCTCGCGCATCATCACCGCCGCATAGGCGCCGTAGAGCACCTCATACTCGGCGTCAAAGGAGTTGCCCAGCGTGAGGTCACAGGTGAGATGCACGCCTTTGGGGAACTCGAGCACGGCCTGCACAGTGTCCGGCACGTCGCGGTTGTCGTCGCGCCACTGCACCAGCGAACTGAACCCGGTGACCGCGCGGGGCCGGCCGTTGAGGAACCAGGCGACCTGGTCCATTTGATGGATGCCAATTTCCCCGAGCAGGCCGGGGGAGAGGGCGCGTTCGAGCCGCCAGTTCAATTCCTTTTCCCGGTCGGGATTGGGCGCGGCGGTGCGCCAGCTTGTCTTGCGGTGCCATTGGGCGCGGGCTTTGACGAAGGTGCCGAGGTTGCCGGCGCGAATGAACGGCAACAGCCAGATGCGCTGCTTGTCCGAGCGCATCTGCAGGCCGGCCTGAAAGACCTGCTTGGGCGCGGCCTGCGCAGCGAGAGCGATGGCCCGCGCGTCCTCGATCGTGTGAGCCAGCGGGGCCTCGCAATAGACATCCTTGCCGGCCTTGAGCGCGGCCTCCACCAGCTCGCGGTGCTGGTGGGTGGGTGTCGCGATGAACACCGCATGGATGTCCTTGTCCGCGAGAATGTCCTCGGCCTTGGCCACCTGCTTCGCGCCCGGGGCGTCCGCCGCGCAACGACGCAGGGCGGCGGGATAGGTGTCACACAGGGCGGCAATTTCCGCCTGCTCGAGGCGGCTCAACATCTTGACCAGTTCACGGCCCCACGCGCCGCAGCCGATGACAGCCACCCGCACCTTATTGCCCGGGGCGGCGGTTTCGGCTTCCGTGGGTTGGGCGATCAATTCGATGCCGCCCATCAGCGTCATCAACGTGGCTACCGAGCCGCCCTTGATGAAGGCGCGGCGGTTGAGTTCAGGGGAGGAGGGGAGGTCCTTCATGATGCGAAAAAAAGTTCAAGGTTCGAGCCGGAGCGCCCAGCGGATGCCGCCGAGAATGTGCTGCTGATACTGCCGGGCCACCTCGGGAGAGTTCTTGCGGGTGCCGTTTTTGTCCTTCCAGTCGGCGCTCCACACGTCCTCGCGATGGCCGAGCGAGGTGTAGAAGACGCGGCCCTGGCCATAATCGCGCCGCCAAGCCACCGGGTAGTCGCCCGGCTCCTTGGTGTTGGGATGATGATCCAGCCGCAGGAGTCCGTGAACCTTGGCGCGCTCGAAATTCTTGAGGATGTAAATCTCGTCAAACACGCCCCAGGTGGCGCCGAGATGCTGGCACGACGGGCAGGACGGATCCTCGTTGCGCAATTCGGCCAGCACCTGTTCCCGATGATAGGCGAAGTGGCCGCCGATCATGTCCGTGTAGGCGGGGAAGCCGGGAAACGTATCCGTCGCCGAATGCATGCCGATGAACGCCTTGCCGGTCTTGATCCAATCGAGGAAGCCCTGCGGGTCGGGCAACGGCAGGTCGCCGGTGGTGTTGGCGAAGATGACGCCGTCATAACGCCGCAGCGCCTCGGCGCTCATCTTGTCGGCGAGCACCTGCTTGATGGCCGCGTTGACCTTGGCCTTGTCCGGCCTGCCGTCGGGGCCTTGGAACTGCGGGTCCGCCGGCTCCACGCGCGCGAACTCGACGGTAAAGGCGCCGCTCTGGCGGGCCAGTTCGGCGATGGTTTCCTCGGCAGTGGGGATGGAACTGTGGCGGAAACCGACGGTGGTGGTGACCACGAGGACATGCTTGGGCTTGACCGCCGCCGCCGGCGGTTGCGCGGCACAACCGGCCACGCACGCGAGCAGGGCAAACCCACAGACCGGAAGAACCAGGACGAGCGAAGAGGGTGTTGTCATCATGGCTTCAGACTAGCCCAACCCGGGCCGGATTCACGGAAAATCTGGCATCCGGCCTCGTCCAAACGGACAGGTCGGGGCAGACAAAACGGAACGCGGACGTCCTCGTCCCCAGCCACGCGCCCGGAGACGAAGGCACCCGAAACTCAGTTCACAGCCGATGGAGAAACGCCGCAGGGCAGGGGTGCCCCGGGCACCGCGGCGAATGGAGACATCCACCCTCCCGCGCGCAAGGTCACGGCGCGCCGCCGGCAGTTTCCAGCAGACGGCGGAAGGTTTCGCGGCCCGCAACCACCTCGCTGTGTCCGAGTTCCGACCGCACGAAAATCACGCGATGGGTGCGCAGCGCTTCGGGGTCGAGCGCGGCGTGTTCCGCGGTGAAGACCGGCGTGTTGCGCTGCCGCAACAACCCCAGCGCCCGCTCCGTTTCCGCCCGGGTGCCGCCGTCGTCCGTGTAAATGTTCACCAACCGGCCACCCTGGGCCTGTTGCCAGCCGAGGAATTTCTCCGTGCCGCCATACCAGCCGTCGAAGACCCAGACCTCGCGCACCAGCGCGGAAACGTCCACCTGTTCGAGAATCGCAGCCATCGTGCGATACCCACCGCTGTGGCCGGCCAGGATGACGCGGCCCGCGCCGGTCTCGACAGCCACGCCCGCGTTGCGAAGGACGGTCTGCAACTCGGCGAGAAACCGTTTGAAGCCGCCGGTGTCTTCGAGCTTGCCGCCAAACGAGTCGGGCGCGAAGCGCGGTCCTTGGGGCACCACGAGGATGGCGTTGCGGCCGCTGGCGGTCAGTTGCTCGATCAGACGGAATTGACCGAGCACGCCGGGAACCGCGTTGCGCCAGCCGTGAAAATACACCACGAGGTCCGCCGGCTCACCCGCGCGGAACGATTGAGGGATGAACATCGCCACCGTGCTGTCGCAATAGTGCGGGGTGCCGGGATAGAACTCGCCGCGATACGTATGCCCGTTCAGCCGGGCCGCGTGGGGAAATGGCGCGTTCAACATCGGGGTCAAGATGAGCCGACCCTGGCTGGCGAAGAGTTTTTCAAGGGTCGTGTCGGACCGGCCTGCGAACTGCGCCAGCAGGACGGCCAGCGCGTCCAGTTCGTCGCGTCCGCTGCGGGTGGCGGTCGCCACGTTGCGATTGAGATAAAAGCTGAACAGCAGGCGCTCCCCGGCAGCGGAGGTGACGTGCCCGGAGAGCGCGTTCACCCAGCGCAGCGTGCCGGTCTTGGCGCGGACGTTGCCTTCGGCGGGCGTGCCCTTCATGCGGCGGCGCAACGTGCCGTCCACGCCCGCCACCGGCAGCGACGCGAGGAAATCGTCCGCCGCGCGATGGCGGTTCATCACCTCGAGCAGACCCAGCGTCAGGCGGGCGGTGACGAGATTGTTGCGGGAGAGGCCGGAGCCTTCATCGAACTTGAGGTCGCCCGCGGGCAGGCCGTTGGTTCGCAAAAAAGCCTCCAGCGCCGCCACTGCCAGTTGCTCGGAGGTGCGCCACGCGGGCGTCTCCGGCGTGCGCCGCAGCTCACCGACATGCGCGAACACGAGGTCCGTCTCGAGGTTTTGCGACGGTTTCATGAAGTCGCGCACGAGGTCGCGCATCGGGGCCGAGGAAATCTCCCCGAGCGTCACCAGCTCGGCGGGCAGCCCCGCGCGGTCCGGCCAACGCACCCCCAGCGCCACGCCGTCCACGCGAACACCCGCCCGGGTGAGCGCCTCCCGGAGCGCGCTGGCAAACCACTGTGCCGGACGGGGCACGGGAACCTGGATGGTGACGTTGGTTTCGGGCGCGATGGTGCCGAACACCCGCAACGTCGTTTCCCCGAACACCCGGCGTGCGTCCACATAGGTCGGGCTGCCATTGGTCCCCGTGACCACGCGGTTGTCGAGGGCCAGCCCGGTGTGCGGTTGCCGAAGCGCGAGCCGCGCCGCCGCGCCGGGATGCGGCCCGGGCGCGACCTCCAGTTGGGCCATGTTTTGCAGCAGCGTGATGCCCGACACCTCCGCGCCCTCGCTGTTTTCGAGGTCATCTACGGTCCAGCTTGCCCCGTTGGGCGGCGTCTGGAGCCAGGTGCCATCGGCGATGACGTGCCCCGAAATCCGCTGGATGCCTGCGTTGGTGACGATGGCAACAATCGGATCAAATAGCGCCCAGAAATTCGTTTCCCCGGGCGGCAGCTTCCAACCGGGGTCACCGCGCCCGCGGATGATCAGGTCGCCCCGCAGCCGGCCGGTGCGGTCCGGCGCAGCCGTGGCGCACACCGGCGTCACGATGCGATAATCCCCGCCCACGGCGTCCAGCGCGAGCGCACCAGCGAATAGCTTGCTGTTGGAGGCCGGACTCATCAAGCGGTCCGCGTGATGCTCGAACAGCACGGTGCCCGACTCAGCGGAAACCACCTTCACGCCCCACAGCGCGCCCGCAAACCGGGGTGCGGTGACGTGCTGCTGCAACTGGTCACGCAACTCCTCCACTGAGCGGGCCGGCGGCACCTGGGCCGGACTGGATGAGGCCAGCACACCCAGCGCGGCACCCAAGAGGGGCCACAGGCGGCTGCCCGACAGAAACAGAAAACGAGTCATTTCCGCGCAGCCTAGACCGCGTTCCCGGTCATTGCAACGGCGGGCCTTGGGCTGCTAAAGGTTCGGCCCCCTTTCCGTCCCGCGTGAAGAGGCACCGCTCAGTTTCTGGCCCGGAACAGGCCGCCCGCGCCCCCGAGTCACCCCCCCCGCGTTCCGGCAAGGAAAGAAGGTTTGCCGCCCCAAAGATGGCCCCGGATGGCTCGTTGACACGGCGGCCGCCCGGTCTAAACTGCCCGCCCCTGACCGGAGGGAGTCGCATTCAACCATGCGCTCCGAGGTCGCTGGAAGGGAAGTGACACTGGATGACCGAGATCAAACTCAAGAAAGGCGAACCGATTGACAAGGCCCTGCGCCGGCTGAAGAAGCGGCTGGATCGCGAGGGCACGCTCCGCGTGGTCCGCGCCAAGCGCACCTACGAGAAGCCGAGCGAGAAACGCCGCCGCAAGGAAAAGGTGGCCCGTTTCTCCGCCATGCTGGCCCGCCGCTACGCCGACCTCTGAGCCGGCCATGAATCTGCCGCCGGGCGCGGTCTCCTGACCGCGCCCGGCTTTTTTGTTCCGCCTCCGGCTGGCGGGTTTTGCGTTTTCCGCCGGCCCCCGCCCTGCCATCTTCCCCGCATGTATTCGCTTTCCACCTGCTGGAATTCCCACCGGCACACCGATGGCCGCGCGCTCCTGCGCGAGGCGCGCGAGCTGGGCTTCGATTACGTCGAACTCAGCCACGGCACGCGCATCAGCCTGGTGCCCGGCATCCTCGAGGCGGTGGACGCGGGCGAGATGAAAATCTCGTCGCTGCACAACTTCTGCCCGCTGCCGATGGGCGTGAACAATTCCGCGCCCAACCTCTACAAGTTCTCCGCCGAGAATCCCCGCGAGCGCGAACTGGCGCTGCGTTACACGCTCAAGACGCTCGACTTTGCCCAGCGCGTGAAGGCCCCGCTCGTGGTGTTGCACCTGGGCTGCATCGAGATGAAGGACTACACCGACAAGCTGCTGGACCTGGCCGCCGCCGGGCAGAACGACACGCCCAAATACCAACGGCTCTGCGCCGAGGCCGATGAAAAGCGCGAGGCGAAGAAGGGGCCGTTCGTGGAGCGCGCCTACGAACTGCTGCGGCGGCTCGTGACGGAGGCGGAACAGCGCGGCCTGCGCCTCGGCATCGAGAACCGCGAGGCGCTGGAGGAGATTCCGCTGGACAGCGATTTCCGGTTCCTGTTCGCCGAGTTCGCCAGCCCCGCGGTCGCCTACTGGCACGACACGGGTCACGCGCAGATCAAGGAGAACCTCGGCTTCATCGGTCACGTCATGCAGGTCGAGTCGCTGAGCGGGCGGCTGGCCGGATTCCATCTGCACGACGTGCAGCCGCCGGGCCGCGACCACTGCGCGCCGGGGACGGGCATGATTGACTTTGCCGCGCTCAAGCCCTTCGTGCGCCCGGAGCACATCAAGGTGTTTGAACTCAGCCCGCGCCTGACGGTCGAGGAGGTGCGCGCGGGGGTGGCGCATCTGAAGAACCTCTGGGGCGATTGAACGCCAGCCCGGGTTCGACAAACCGCTTTTCGTGCATACACTCGCGCCGTGCCCGAACCCAGCCTGTTGCTGTTGATTCCCGCCTACAACGAGGAAGCCCGAATTGAACCGGTGCTCCGCGAGGTGGCGGGCTATTTCCAGACGCAGTATCCCGGCCCGGCGCGGATTCTCGTGGTGCTCAACGGCTGCCGGGACAACACCCTTGGCGTCGTGCAACGGGTGGCGAAGGAGTTCCCCTTGATTGAATGGCAGAACCACGTCGCGCCCATCGGCAAAGGCGGGGCTTTGATCGAAGGACTGAAGGTGGCGCGGGACGCGGACCTGATCGGTTACGTGGACGCGGACGGCGCGACGCCGCCGCGGGCGTTGCATGCCCTGGCGCGGATGACGGATCGCGCCGACATGGTGATCGGTTCGCGCTGGCTGCCGGGGGCCACCTTGCATCGCGCCCAAACGCCGCTGCGGCGGTTCACCAGCCGATGCTTCCACCTGATCGTCGAAAGCCTCTTCTGGATGCACATCAAGGACACGCAATGCCCGGCCAAGGTGATGCGCCGCCGCGTGGTGGAAACCATCCTGCCGCACTTGCGCATCGCGGACCTCGCCTTTGACGTGAACCTCATCGTCTCGGCGCACCGCGCAGGTTTCAAGATATTGGAGGTGCCGACCGAGTGGACCGACATTGGCGGATCAAAGGTGACGGCCTCGCTGTTCCGCTCGTCCCTGACCATGTTCCTCTCGACCGTGCGGTTGCGGTTGATCTACTCGCCCCTGCGCCCCTGCCTGCCGTGGTTCCGCCCGTTGGAGGTCTGGCTTTATAACAAGCTCCGCGCGCCGCACCGCACGGCGGGCGAAGAACCTCCGCCCCGGACCTGAACCCGCGCCTGCCTCTGCACGGAGGCCCGGGCGGGCTTATCGCGCGCCCGCCGTCGCCGTCACCTCCGGCTGCGCGGTCGCCCGGCCCAGCAGCCGGGTGACATTCGCCACCAAATTTTCCGCCGTGAGACCGTATTTGTTGCGGAGGTGCTCCACCGTGGTGGCATGTTCGATGAACTGATCCGGCCAGCCGAGCCGATATACCGGCGTGGGGATGGCCCGGTCGGCGAACAGCTCGAGCACCGCCGAGCCGTAGCCGCCCATCAGCACATGATCCTCCAGCGTGGCCACGACGTCCGCCGCGCGGCCGAAGAACTCGTGCGTGCCTGCATCGAGCGGCTTGAAGAAACGCGGGTTGATCAGCGCCACATCGCAACCCTGCGCAACCAACTGTTCCGCCGCCTGCCGGGCGACCGGCTGCATGTTGCCCAGCGCGAACAGCGCCACCTTGCGCCCGCCGTGGTTGGCAAAGTGCCGGAGCACCTCGGCCTTGCCGATTTCGAGCAGGGCGGGCTGATCCTTGAGCGGGACGCCCTCGGCGTTGCCACGCGGATAACGGATGGCCACCGGGTGCGGCTGGAGCGAGGCGGTGAACATCATGTCCTGCAGCTCATCCTCGTCCTTGGGGGCCATGCCGATGAGGTTGGGCAGGCAGCGCAGGTAGGCGATGTCGAACAGCCCGTGGTGCGTGGGACCATCGTTGGCCGAAAGCCCCGCGCGGTCCATGCAGAACGTCACCGGCAGGTCCTGCAAACAGACGTCGTGGTGAATGCAGTCGTAGGCGCGCTGGAGGAAGGTGGAATAAATGGCGCAAACCGGATGGAAGCCCATCGTCGCCATGCCGGCGGCAAAGATGACGGCATGTTCCTCGGCAATGCCCACATCATAATAACGGTCGGGCATGGCGGTCTCGAGATGCTTGAGGCCGGTGCCGGTGGGCATGGCGGCGGTGATGCCGACCAGCGTGCTGTTCTGGCGGCACAGCTTTACGAGCGTCTGGCCCATGACGTCCTGCCAGAGGGGGGGCGAACCGGGCTTGGCGGCGGGGGTGGTGCCGGTGCGCACGTCGTAGGGACCGAGGCCGTGAAATTTCTCGGGATGCTTCTGCGCCGCTTCAAAGCCGCGACCTTTCTGGGTGAGCACATGGATCACAATCGGCTCCCGGCAGGTCTTGGCGAACTCGAGCGTGCTGATGAGCAATTGCAGGTCGTGGCCGTCAATTGGTCCGAGGTAGCGCAGCCCCATTTCCTCGAAGAGAATGCTGCTGCCGTAGCCGCCGCGGCCATCGGTGCCGAGGCCGGCGGGGGCCTGTTCCAGCGAGATGCCGGCCATGGCGCCCTTGAGAAACTCCTCCGCCTTGTGCCCCAATTTGAGGGCGACATCCCCCTTGGGCATCCGGCGCAACCAGTTGGCGAAGTCGTGCGCCAGCTTGTTGTAGCGCGGGTTGGTGGTGAGCTTGCCCAGGTAGGTGGCGATGGCGCCGACGTTCTTGGCGATGCTCCACTCGTTGTCGTTGAGGATGCCGATGAAACGGCGGGTGGTGTGGGAGATGTTGTTCAGCGCCTCGAACGAGATGCCGTTGGTCAATGCCGCGTCGCCGAAGATGCAGACCACGTGCTCGTCCGACCCCCGCTTGTCGCGCGCGGCGCACATGCCGAGCGCGGCGGACAACGCCGTGCCCGCATGGCCCGCGCCGTAGCAATCATGCTCGCTTTCGGAGCGGAGCGCGAAACCGTTCAGGCCGTCGGTCTGGCGGATGGTGTGGAAGCGATCTTTCCGGCCCGTCAACATCTTGTGGACATAGACCTGATGGCTCACGTCCCAGACGAATTTGTCCCGCGGCGTCGAAAAACAGTAGTGCAGCGCAAGGGTCAATTCGACGACGCCCAGGTTGGGGCCAACGTGGCCGCCGCTCCGCGCCAGCACGTTGATGAGTTCATGCCGGATTTCCTCCGCGAGTTGCAGAAGCTGGGGCGTCGTGAGTTTTTTCACGTGCGTCGGATGGTCCACCATGTCGAGGTAGCGGTTCATTGGTTGTTTCAAATAGGGAGCGGAGTTCAGGGTTGGCGCGGAACGCGAGCGGGCAAACGCGGCGGCTCCTTTTCCCATCAGCCGTTGGACCCGGGTTCCTCGCTCACGGCCAGCGGTTTGAGGGTCAGCGCGCCGGCCGCGGTTTTTTCCAACTGCTGGAGCCGCAGCTCGGCATCCGCGAGCCTCGACTGGCAGGCGCGGGCAAGCTGGATGCCCTCCTCGTAGCGGGCGAGAAGCTGTTCCAGCGAAAGGTCGCCCGATTCCATCGTTTCGACGATGGCTTCGAGCCGCTGGAGGGCGGCCTCAAAGGACAGGTTTTCGGGCCGGGCCGCCTCGGCAGCCTTGGCAGGCTTGGACATGCGCGGAGACTACGCCATCCCCCGGCAGGCGTCTAGGGCGGGGTGGATTGTGCAAAACGAATGGACCAATTTACTGGCAGAGGGATGCGATGCGGGCCACCGCCTCGTTCAGCCCGCGCTGCGCAGTGAGCGACAGCTCCTCGCCAAAGCCCAGTTCCACGGCCGGGATGGTCAACCACCACGCGGTCGGCGCATGACCGAATACGTCGCGGGCCAGCGCCAGCATGGTGCGCGGGTCGGCGGCATGGGCCATGAGCTGGGTGCTCTCGCCGGGTGTCAGCGGACGCAATTGCACCTCCCGGGGGGCGTCCACGGCGGCATCCACAAACACCACCCGCTCGGCGCGGGCGATGGGGTCGGCGTGCTCGGGAGAAAGCTGCTGGCAGGTGAAGGTGGCCACCCCGGGCAGGTTCAAGGCCGCCACCGCCTCGGCCACGCGTGGACCAACCCCATCATCGCGGCGCAGCGTGTTGCCGTAGCCGATGACAAGGAGCGCCGGCTTCCGTTCGGTTGGACGCTCCGGGGTGAATGACTCGCCGCAAATCATGACAACCTTTCCGCGTACGAGGAACCGGCCTGTCGCGCTCGTTCAGCCGCGCACCACCTCGTTGAGGACAGTGCCGTCCGGCGCGATCAATTGCACGTGCATGGGCATCTGGCCAACCGCGTGCGTCGAGCAGCTCAGGCACGGGTCGTAGCAGCGGATGCCGTGCTCGACGCGGTTGAGCAGCGGCTCGGGAATGGCTCCGTTGGCGCCCTTGATGTAGTGCCGCGCGATTTGGGCCACCGTCTGGTTCATCGCCAGGTTGTTCTGCCCGGTGGCGACGATGAGGTTGACCTTCTTCAACAGCCCGTTGCGGTCCACCGTATAGTCGTGGAACAGCGTGCCGCGCGGGGCCTCGCTGGCGCCCACGCCGCGCAGGCTGTTGATGCCGGCATCCGCACGCAGGTAGTCGTCCAGGATGTCCGGGTCATCCATGTAGCGTTCGACGTATTCGATGCTGGCGAGAATTTCAATGAGCCGGGCGTAATGGTAGAGGAACGAGGCCGTGACCGCGCCACGCCCAAGCTTCTTGAACTTCTTCAACTCGGCGTCCGCCTTCGGCACGCCCATCTGCTCGCAGACGTTCAGCCGGGCCAGCGGACCGACGCGGTAAATGCCGTCCGGAAAACCCAGCGGCAGGTAATACGGTGATTTGAGGTAGGAACTGGTCTGCACGGACTCGCCGATGACCTCATAATACTTTTGCGGGTCAATCTGGTCGGCAATGACGCTGCCGCTGCTGTCCGTGAAGCGCAGCTTGCCGCCGTGATGCTCCCAGGTGCCGTCCTCGGCCACCAACCCCATGAACAGGGACGGGAAGTTACCGTAGATGGACACCTCGCGCTGGTGGGTTTCCATCGTTTTCTTCCACAAATCGAACGCCGTCTGCGTGGTGGCATACGCCTCGGGCAGCCAGCCGCGAATGCGGTCGCGGCCCTCCTTCGTCAACGGGCTGCGCACTCCGCCGGGCACGGCCCAGGCCGGATGAATTTTGCGGTCGCCAAGGATTTCGATGATTTCCTGGCCGAACTGGCGCAGGCGGATGCCGGCGCGGGCAAGCTCCTTGTTGGCGGCGATGAGGCCGAACACGTTGCGCTGCGGCTGGGGCGTGTCCCAGCCGAGCAGGAAGTCCGGAGCGCTCAGATGAAAGAAGCTGAGGGCATGGCTTTGGATGATTTGCCCGAGGTTCATCAGCCGGCGGAGCTTGTCGGCAGTGGGCGGAATCTGGACGGCCATGATGGCATCGCCCGCCTTGGCGGAGGCCAGCAGATGGCTGACGGGGCAGATGCCGCAAATGCGCGGGGTGATCCCGGGCATTTCGGCATAAGGGCGCCCCTCGCAGAACTTCTCGAAGCCGCGAAACTCGACAACGTGGAACTCGGCGTCGGAGACGTTGCCGGCGTCGTCGAGAAAAAGGCTGATCTTGGCGTGGCCCTCGATGCGGGTCACCGGGTCAATGACGATGCGTTTTGCCATGGTTCGTGATGCGGAATTCGGGATGCGTGAACTCGCGTATCCCGAATCCCGCCGGGGTTATCCAAACTTCAAATTCGCGCCTTCCAGCTTGGGCTCCGCGCCCGCGAGCAACTGGCTCACCAGCGCCTTGATGCGGGCCGCCGGGGGCGGGCAGCCGGGCAGGAAGTGTTCGACATGCACGACCTCATGGACCGGCATCACGCGCTGAAGCAGCGGCGGGACGATGCCGTCCTCCTTCGGCAGCCGGGGGTTGTGCTGGGCATTCTCGATGTAGGCGCGCTGGAGCACGCTCTCGTCGTTGCCCAGCCCAAGCTGGTTGCGGATTGCGGGGACGTTGCCCGTCACCGCGCAGTCGCCGAAGCTGACAAGGACCTTCGTGCGCTGACGGATTTTGTGGAGCAGTTCGAGGTTGTCCTCGTTGCAGATGGCGCCCTCGATGAGGCACACGTCCACGTTCTCGGGGTAATCCTTCATGTCCACCACCGGGCTGTAAACGATTTCGACGGCGTCGGCGAGTTCCAGCAGGAACTCGTCGAGGTCGAGGAAGGACATGTGGCAGCCGGAGCAACCACCAAACCAGACTGTGGCCAGGCGCGCTTTCATAAGGTCAATCGGCAATCCATTGCTGTTTGGTGCGGGCGGTCACGATGAATTCGAGCTTCGAGCGGTCCCGCTCCATCTCGCCCACGGTGGAATCCTTGTGGAACAATGCGCCGGTCGGGCAGGCCTGGACGCACTTGCCGCAGGCGGTGCAGGAGTCGCTCTCGCCCCACGGCATCGCGAGGTCGGTGATGATGCGGGATTTGACGCCGCGGCCGGCAACGTTTTTGGTGCCCGCGCCTTCGATGTGCCAGCACACCCGCACGCAGCGGGTGCAGAGGATGCAGCGGTTGTGGTCCATCCCAAACAGCCGGTGGGTGGTGTCCACGCCCCACTTCGGGAACAGGTATTCGTAGCGGACATGGTCCATGCCCTGCGAATAGGCCAGCGTTTGGAGTTCGCAGTGGCCATTCGAGACGCACACGGCGCAGACGTGGTTGCGCTCGGCAAACAGCAGTTCCAGCGTCATGCGGCGATATTTGCGCAGGCGCTCGCTGTCGGTCTTCACGTCCATGCCTTCGGCGACCTTGGTGGTGCAGGCGGGCAGCAGTTTCGGCACGCCGGCAACCTCGATGAGGCACAACCGGCAGGCGCCGACGTCATACACGCCCTCGAGATGGCACAGGGTGGGAATCTTGATGCCCGCCTCTTCGGCCACCTGCAAGACCGTCTGGCCTTCCTCGGCGGAAACCGCCTTGCCGTCAATCGTGAGTGTTTTTGCGGCCATAAAAGCTTCCTCCGGTCACTGCGCCGCCCCCGGCTGGGGCGCGGGTTTGCCGTTGCCGCGCGGACCGAAGTGGTCCGGCTGGAGCAACTGTTCGTATTCATTGCGGAAGAACCGCAGCGTGCTCAACACCGGGTTGGGCGCGGTCTGGCCCAGGCCGCAGAGGCTGGTGTTCTTCACCATGTCGCAAAGCTCCTCGAGCTTGGCGAGGTCGCGCGCCGTGGCCTGGCGTTTGGAAATCTTTTCCAGCAGGTGGTGCATTTGCACGGTGCCCGCGCGGCACGGGATGCATTTGCCGCAGGACTCGTCCATGCAGAACTCCATGTAGAACTTGGCGATCTCGACCATGTTCGTCGTGTCGTCCATGACGACCATGCCGCCGGACCCCATGATCGAGCCAAGCTTGCCCAGCGACTCAAAGTCCACCGGGGTGTCGAGGTGCTGGGCAGGGATGCAGCCGCCCGAGGGGCCGCCCGTCTGGACGGCCTTGACCTTGTGGCCGCCCGGTGCGCCGCCGCCCATTTCCTCGACGATCTGGCGGAGCGGGATGCCCATCGGCACCTCGATGAGGCCGTTGTTGGTGATCTTGCCGGTGAGGGCAAAGACCTTGGTGCCCTTGCTCTTCTCGGTGCCAAAGCTGGCATACCAATCCGCACCCTTGGTGATGATGGCGGTGATGTTGGCAAAGGTTTCGACGTTGTTGATCAGCGTGGGGCAACCCCACAGGCCGGACTCCGCCGGGAACGGCGGCCGCGGGCGGGGCGTGCCGCGCTTGCCCTCGACCGAGGCCATGAGCGCGGTTTCCTCGCCGCAGACAAACGCGCCCGCGCCGATGCGGATGTCCACGTTGAAGTTGAACGGCGTCTCGAAAATGCCCGAACCCAGCAGGCCGAGCTGCTTGGCCTGTTTGATCGCGATTTGCAGGCGCGAGATGGCCAGCGGGTATTCGGCGCGCACATACAGGAAGCCCTGGTCCGCGCCCACCGCGTAGGCGGCGATGGCCATGCCTTCGAGCACGAGGTGCGGATCGCTCTCGAGCACGCTGCGATCCATGAAAGCGCCCGGGTCGCCCTCGTCCCCGTTGCAAACCACGTATTTTTTGGCCCCGGGTGACTTGGCCACGGTGCCCCACTTCAGGCCGGTCGGATAGCCCGCGCCACCGCGCCCGCGAAGACCGCTCTTGGTGATCTCCTCGATAACCTCGGCGGGCTTCATCTCCGTCAACACCTGATGCAGGGCCTGATAGCCGCCGTGGGCGATGTAGTCCTCGATGTTCTCCGGGTCCACGATACCGCCGTGGGCGCGCACAATCTTGACCTGCTTGGCGAAGAAGGGATGGTTCGGGTCACCCCGCTGAACGTGACATTCGCCGCCCTGGAGATGGCGGACAATGGCCGGGGCATCCTCGGGCTTCACGAACTCGAACAACTCCTCGTGCGTGTGGCCATCGTGATGATGGTCCACGCCCACCAGCGGCCCCTGGCCACAGAACCCCATGCAGCCGACCCGGCGCACTTCGACGTCCGCCTCCATGCCCTGGCCGCCTTCACCTCGGCCTCGAGGTTCTTTTTGATGACGTCGGCCTGAGAGGACATGCAGCCGGCGGACATGCAGGTGCGCAGGCAGACTTTTTTGGTGGCGGCCTTGCGTTTGGCGGCGATGGTGTTGAGGTCGTCCAGTTGCATGGTCATTTCCACTGGTTGATTTTTTCGAGGGCGGCGGCGGGCGTCTGCTTGGGCGCGACCTGTCCGTCGTAGGTAACGGCGGGGGCGATGCCGCAGGCCCCGATGCAGCGGGCGGTGAGCAGGGACACCTTGCCGTCGGCCGTGGTCTCGCCGGACTTGATTTTGAGGTTTTCCTGCAGGGCCTCGATGACCTTGTCCGCGCCCTTCACATAACAGGCGGTGCCCATGCAGACGACGCAGGTGTGCTCGCCCTGCGGCTTGAGGGTGAAGAAATGGTAGAAGGTGGCCACACCATAGACCCGGCTGGGCGGCAGCTTGAGCTTGGCGGAGATGAACAGCAGCAGATCATCCTCGAGGTAGCCGAACAGCTCCTGCGCCTTGTGCAGCACCTCGATGAGGGCGTCCTGGCGGAACTGGTGCTTCTTCATGTGGACCTCCAGGATTTTGAAGCGCTTGTCGCCGGAGGCATGTTCGAGAGCGGCGGCGAGCCGGCTGGTCTGCTTGGCTGAGGTGGCGGCAGTCATGGTGTTTTGCGGGAGCCGGGGACAACCGGCCCACCGCGCGGACGCACTTTCCACCAGCCCGACAAAACGCGCTTGTCGTAGATTGGCCAACACTGGGCGAAAATTGCCCGCCGCGCGCGGCACACGCCCCCAAGCAAAAACGGCCAGCCGGAATCCGGCTGGCCGTTGTGGGAAAAACAGGGGCGATTAATGGTTGCACCCACAACCGCCATGACCGTGCGGGTGATGGTGGGGATGCTCATGCTCATGGTCATGGTCCTCCTCGCAGCAGCCCCCGCCGCCGTGGCCGCCGCAACATTCGGAGGCGAAGTCCTCCGGCTGCGGGAGGCGGCCCAGTTCGAGGGTTTTGGAGACGTAGTCGTGGATGGAGTTCCGCAGGTGGTGCATTTCCTCCTGGGCCTCGATGAAACGCTTGGCGACGGGGTTGGCGAGGAGTTCGTCCCGGCTGCGTTCGAAATCGTTGATTTCCTCACCGGTCAACGGCAGCGACTGATGTTGCTTTTCATGCAGGGCGCGGCCCTTGCGCATCACGGATTCGTATTGGGCGCGGGCCTGCTCATTGGTGAGGAAGGAGTGGATGTTCTGGCGCATGGCCTGCATGACCGGCTGCGCCAGAATGCTCTGGCACAACTCGCGGGTTTTCTCGAGGACGACGGGATCAAGGGCGATGGCGGACATAACTTCAAAACCGGGGCCGCAAACAACCATTGCCCGGCCACCGGGCGGCGGATAGTTCCACAGCCAGGAAAGGTTGGCAATCGCGGCTTTGGAGAATTTCCGCCCGCGGTTTTGACCCGACCGGCACCGCTGCCTATGCTGCGGACACCATGAACCATGAACTGTTTCCGCCCGGCAGCCTGCGCGCCGCGCTGCGCTACGAGCCGCAGCCCCTGAAATTCGGCACCAGCGGCCGACGGGGCGAAGTCGCCCACCTGACCCAGTTGGAGGTCTATCTCAACGCCCGCGCGGAACTGGATTACCTGCTGTCCCTGCCGACGGAACAGGGCGGGGTGCGGAGAGGACAGGACTTTTTCCTCGCGCACGACCTGCGGCCCAGTTCCACCAGGTTGGTGCCGGAACAGGGCGGGCGCGGCGAACTGGCCCAAGCCATCCACCGGGCCATCCGGGACGCGGGGTTGCGCCCGGTCAACCTCGGCGCGCTGCCCACGCCCGCGCTGACCGCGTTTGCACTCGCCCGCGGCGCGGGCAGCATGATGGTGACCGGCAGCCACATTCCTTTTGACCGCAACGGCTACAAGACCAACAGCGCGCGGGGAGAATTGTTGAAAGACGACGAGGCGCCGATCAACGAACGGGTGGCCGCGTGGCGCGCGCGGCTTTACGCCGAGCCGTTCGCCACCTCCCTGTTTGACGAGATGGGACGGTTCAAGGCGCACGCGCGCGAACCGTTGCCCGCTGCTGACGGAGCGGGCCGGGAACACTACCTGCGCCGCTACACCAGTTTCTTCGCCGACGAATCCCTGCGCGGACTGCGGCTCGTGGTTTACCAACATTCGGCGGTCGGGCGCGATCTGCTGGTGGACCTGCTTCGCGCGCTGGGTGCCGAGGTGATTCCGGCGGGCCGGAGCGAGTCGTTTGTGCCCATTGACACCGAGGCGATTGACGACGCCACGCTGGAGCAAATCCGCCAGTTGGCGGCCAACGCCAGCGCCGCGCACGGGCCGGTGGACGCGGTGGTCTCGACCGATGGCGACAGCGACCGGCCCTTGCTGGTCGGGATGGACTACGCGACGGACGGAAGCTGCCGGGCGCGCTTCTTTGGCGGCGACCTGGTGGGCATGGTGGTGGCGGAATTTCTCGGCGCGGACGCCGTTGTGGTGCCGATCAGTTGCAACGACGCGATTGACCGGGGGCCGCTGCAACCGTTGTTGGAGCCGAAAACCAAAATCGGTTCGCCCTACGTCATCGCCGGAATGCTGGCCGCGCAGGCGCGTGGGCGGCGGCGCGTCTGCGGCTGGGAAGCCAACGGTGGATTCCTGACCGGCTCGGACTTTGAGCGGGGCGGGCGGGTGCTGCCCGCGTTGCCGACGCGGGATGCGTTTCTGCCCATCTTGTGCGTGCTGCTGGCCATGCGGCGGCGGGGGTGGCGAATGAGCGCGTTGTTCGACGCCTTGCCGCGCCGGTTCAGCCGGGCGGCGCTGCTGCGCCGCTTCCCCCGGTCGGCAAGCCTCAACATCGTGGCGGGTTTGACGCAGAACCCCGGCCGGATCGCCGAATTCTTCACGCCCGAACTCGGCTTCGGCGCGGTGGCACGGCTGGACACGACCGACGGCGCGCGCATTTACTTTGCAAACGGCGACGTGGCGCACGTGCGTCCTTCCGGCAATGCGGACGAATTGCGCATCTATGCGGTGGCCGACACCCAGGCGCGCGCGGATGAAATCGCGCGGTTGGGCGTGGCGGAGCCGGACGGAATCCTGCGCCGTCTGGAGCGGGCGTTCGCGGGCAGCACGGGTTAGAGCTTGCCGGGCGGGCCGGGATTGTGGCACTGTCCGCGCCGCGCCGGACGCCCGTCCGGCTCGCGGTGGTTTCGGCTGGATAGCTCAGTTGGTAGAGCAGAGGACTGAAAATCCTTGTGTCGGCGGTTCGATTCCGTCTCCAGCCACCACCCTCCCCTGCCCCAACGCATACGCCCCTGCCATCGCCGCCCGTTCAGCCCACCTGGCGCCACGGCACTTCATATATTTCAACCGGGCCGCGGATGCCTTTGACCTCGACATCGGGCAGGCGGACGCACGATTCGGCCAGCGTGGGATCGTGTTTCCGCAGGTGCGCCAACGTGGCGGCGCTGATGATGATGCGACCGCGCCCGGAGACAGTTTCCAGCCGGCTGGCGAGGTTCACCTCGCGGCCAAAAACGGTGTAGTTGACCAGGTGCGCGTCCGATCCCATCAAGCCGACAGTGGCGGGGCCGGTGTTGATGCCGGTGCCCAGTTCCAGCAGGGGCAGTGGCGCGAGATCGGAGCGGCCTTTGCGCGTCTCATTTTCGGCGGCACGGCGCTGGTTGAGGGCATGAATCGCGCGTTGGGCCGCGATGGCGGCGCGCACGGCGGAGACACCGTGGCGGGGGTTGCTGGTGGGCGCGCCCCAAAAGGCCATCACGCAGTCGCCGATGTATTTGTCGAGGGTGCCGTCATACTGTTTAACCGCATCGGCCACGACCCCGAGGTAGAGGTTGATGGTGGCCAGCGTATCCCGGGCCTGCTCGGCAAAAAAGGCCTCGGCAGCGGCCCCGCTCAGGCCGCGCTCGCGGGCGAATGCCTCGGTGCGCTGTTGGGCCTGATCGGTGAATTCGGTGAAGCCGCGCACATCGGCAAACAGCACGGTGACCTCACGGCGCGCCCCGCCGAGGGAAAGTTTCTCCGCGCTGAGGAGTTCGTTGACGACGTTGGGGGAAACGATTTTGGAGAAGACGGATTTGACGCGCCGCCGCTCGGCCTGCTCGAAAACCACCCGCCAGGTGACCAGCAGACCGTGGATGCCAAACAGGCCCAACGTGGGCAGCACCAAGGGAAGCCAGAGCCGGTTCTGCGCGTGCAAAAGAAAGGCCAGCCCCACCCACCCGACCCAGATCAGAAGGACCGCCAGAGACGCCAGCCGGATGGGCAATTGCCAGGTCAGCAACGCCACCACGGCCACGAGCGCGATCATGAGGGCCAACTCCCGGCCCGGGGCCAGGGCGTGGACAAACCGTCCGGTGATGATTGAACTGGCCACGTTCCAATGCTTGCTCACGAGCAGGGTATCCTTTTCCAGTGGCGTCGCGCCGCGGTCGGTCAGGTCGTTGCCCCCGGCAACAGCGGAACCGATGATGACGAGACGATCGCGCCACGCTCCGTCGTCAGGCACCGTTTCCCCTCGCAGGCGAGCGGCATTGGCGGCCAGCAGATGGTGCATGGGCTGGCGCAACAGCGCAGGGTGGTTCGGCGTCATGCTCCAATCCACAAGGAAAAAACCCTCGCGATCCACCGGTAGAACGCGTTCGCAATCGTTGGTGCCGGGCAGGACGATCCGGCCTCCCTCGAGGTCCACGACCGCGCGCTTCAAATCCAGTCCCAGCGCGTGGGCAGCAAGAACGACGCCCATGTGCCAGCGCCGCTCGACTTCAAAGGGCCTGGCTTTCGGGGCCAAGCCGGGCGGCGGATGGGCGGTGAAATCAGCGACCTCGAAACATCCGTCCGCGTCCAGCGGGATCTCGATGTCCTCCACCCCGTCGCGCGGCAGGACCAGCTTGCCCGGCAGCAACCGGGCGCGCCGCAGGTCCACGCCATATTCCGGGTCGGCTTCAACCTGTCGCAGCAGCGGATGCCAGCGGCGAACTTCGCGGAAGGCCTTGACCCGCCGCAGCACGCCGTCTGCGTCCTTGTCGGTGCTGATGTCCCCCAGCGCGGCCGCGTTGGTGCGGAACAGCTCGGGCAGTTCCACCTCGGGGGTGGTGGCGAGCACCACGTTGCCCGCGCGACGCATCTGGTCGGCAAAGTATTCGTCGGATTCGAGGGTGGTGTTGCCCACGAAACCAACGACGGCGTGGTCGTCGCGCAGTTCGCCAAAGACGACATCGAAGGCCACCAGGGCCACGCCGCGCCGGGCCAGTTCCTCCACCACCCGGCCATAGACTTGACGGGGCCAATAGAGGCCGAAGCGATAGCCGAAATCGCCGCGCTTCACCGCCCGCACGGTCTCGTCATCGAACCAGACGAAGGCAAGATTGGTGGCAACCGGCGACCGGGCGGTAGCCGAGGCGCGCACCCGCAGGTCGTAGGTGGCATTTTCCACCCGGGAAAGCAGATCGGGCCGGAGCCAGTGCAGGAGCGCCAGCAGCAGGAGGAACAGGGCCGTCAACAACAGGGGGGCGCGTTGCAGCCGGCGGAATTGCACGCGACGGAAACAAACAAAAAAGCCAGAGCAACTCAAGGTTGCTCTGGCTGCGGGAAAAAGTCGCGTTATTTGGAAGGCTTGGAGACTTCCGGACCACCGCCACCACCACCACCCGGCGTGCTGGTGCCCATGTTGCCGTTGAAGCCCTGGCGCGGCGACACGTAGTAGGTGGTGTTGTCCTGCACGAAAGTGGTCGGCGGCGTATTCGGACCGATGCGGGCATCCTTGGCGTCGCGGACCATGCGCTTTTGGTCAAAGTCGGGGATCGGCGAAATTTGGCCGGTCCGCGTGTCGAACTGCTGCCCGCCAATGACCACCTGGGTGACAACGTTGCCGGAGCCATCCACGTAGGCGACGACCACCGACCCGACGAGCACCTGAATGATGCCATCCGAAGAGATGGTGTAAATGGTGCCGCGCACGCCGGCGACACCGTTGGGAATTTTCACTTCGTATTTGGAGGCGGCCGACACCTTCTTCACCGTGCCAAACAGACGGCCGGTCTTCAGATCAAGCTGCGTCTCGGTAATCATGTCGGTGCCGGTGTTGGCGGCGACGAGTTTGTCAATTGAGAGGACCGTATTCTCCCAGAGTCGGATGAAATTTTGTTCGGCAACCGGTTGGTAGGAGAGCATTTCGCCCCACACCGTTTCGCTGGGCTTCGCCTCGGGATCGCCAAGCACGATGTCCACGCGGGATTTCTCAGCGGTCTGGACGATGGTGCCGGGTTGCAACACATCGCCGACTTTCAGCGGCTGCCAGACGTTGTTGGCGGTGGCGTAGCGCGCGGAACCTTTGATTCGGACCACCTTGGCGGTGCCTTGGGCCATTTGCTGGGCCGCGGCAGAGGCAACCAGCGCAGCGGACAAAAACGCGAAGGCCAGCAGCTTGGGGAGCGAGGAAATATTTTTCATAATCGCAGGGGCTTTCACCGAGCTTTTCCGAAGCCACTTTAGGTCGAACCCCTTTGATGTCAACGGAATATTCCGCTGCTCAAACAACAAAATGCGGGCGGGAACTTTTGCGGCGCGGCAGTCACATTTGGGGCCTTGTCCATCAGCGCAAGTCTTTTTCGTTCCGAGAGTTTCACCTGCCGTTGCCCACCAGGCCCGCTCGACAACGCCAAACGCGCCCTCTATCCTAGGCCCATGCCGGGAACGATGACGCCCACCGTGCTGCCGAATCTGGAGGAACAGACCGGCAGTCGCGACACCTTGGAACCGGGCTACCTCGTGGTCTGCTGGAACGATCCGGTCAATTACATGCGCTACGTCACGCACGTTTTCCAAAAGGTATTTGGGTGGAGCCGTCAAAAGGCGGAATTCCACATGCTCCAGGTTCATGAGCAGGGCCGGAGCGTGCTCACCCGCGAAAGCCTGGAACGGGCCGAGTTTTACGTTCACCAGTTGCAGCAATACCATCTGCACGCCACGCTGGAGCGGGACGAATGAAGCTGCTCTCCGCCAGCCCCCAACGGTTGGTGTTCCGGCTGAGCCAGCTTGAGCGTGACTGGCTCATCGCCGTCCTGAACCGCTACCCGGTGGTGCCCGAGTCGCACTCCACCCTGACCCGCGGCGGTGATGCCGCGTTGCGGGAGCACGAGCCGCTGCTCCGGGAAGCATTGGCCGAACAGCGCAATACCTTACGCGAACGCATTCGTAACTGGCTGGCGACACCGGGCCGCTGGCGTTCTACTGAATTCGGATATCGGCTGGTGGTGCCGCGCGACGACGTGGAATGGCTGCTCCAGGCGCTCAACGACGTGCGGGTCGGCTGCTGGTTGCGGCTGGGAGCGCCGGAGGAACTTCCACGCGAGCCGGAAAAACTGCCGCCCGAGCGGCAAATGGACTATTCGCTCATGGAAGTGGGTGGCGCGTTCCAGATGACGCTGATCGAGGCACTCGACGAAGCGGACAGCCCGTGAAAGCGACGTTGCCACCCCGGTTGGATGCGACTTTGACCTTCCCCGACCCGCGCCGCGCGGATCGGCGCGGGCTGGTGGCGGTGGGCGGCGATCTGTCGGTGGCCCGGCTGCGGCTGGCCTATCGGAGCGGCATCTTTCCCTGGACGGCCAACCCGGTAAGTTGGTGGTCCCCCGACCCGCGCGGGATCATCGAATTGGACCAGTTCAAGCCCTCCCGGCGCCTTGCGCAGATCCTTCGGCAGCATCGTTTCGAGGTGACTTTCAACCACGCCTTTCGCGACGTCATCGCCGCTTGTTCGGCACCGGCCCCGGGCCGTGAACACTCTTGGATAACCGAAGAGTTCATCTCCGCCTACTCCGCGCTGCATGAGGCGGGCGACGCCCACAGCGTGGAATGTTGGCGGGGCGGCGAACTGGTGGGGGGCGTCTATGGTGTGAGTGCCGGCGGCCTGTTCGCGGGCGAGTCCATGTTTCACCGCACGGACAACGCCTCGAAAGTGGCGCTGGCGCATCTGGTGGCACGACTGCGCGAACGGGGGTTTGCGCTGTTTGATGTCCAGATGGTCACCTCCGCGACGGCGGCGCTCGGCGCAGTGGAAATCCCCCGCGACGAATACCTCCGGCGGCTGGCGTTGGCGGTCCAACAGGAAGTCCGGTTCAACTGATGCACGCCCGCTAAATGGGCAGCATCCAGACCGGCCACTGGCGGTCCTCATGCAGGCGCTCCAGCAAATCGGCCCCCACGATGACCGCCAGAAACCAAAAGACCTCGAACAATGCCCGGCGGAAGGGCCGGATGCGCACCACCAATTCCTCGTCCTCCTGGTAGTGGCGAAAGCGCGGCCAGAACCGGGGGACGCGGCGCGCGTAACTCTCAAACTCGGCCCCGTGAACCGCCGCAAGCCGTCGTTCCTCGCTGCGAATAACCGCCGCGTAGTAAGTCAGGAAGCCGGTCACCAGCAACCCGGTCAGCAGGAGGTTTTGCAGGGCCAGCCCCACGCCCACCACTCCGAGGAACGAAAAAAAGTAGAGCGGATTCCGGCACAGGGAATACGGTCCGCGCTGGCACAGTTCCCGGGTTTTGCGCCCCCCGATGTAAACGATCGCCCAAACGCGGCCCAACGCCGCGATCATGAGAAGCAGGTAGCCGGCAAATTCCATCACTTCATACCAACGCGTGGCGTGACCGGCCGACCGGGTGAAAATTGCGCCCAGCAAAATCAGCAGCACGAAAACGGTGGAAACGGGGCGGCGCAATCTTTCGACGGCAAAGTCGGCCTTGGAAAGGGGATTGGCGTTCATACTTGTTGCCATAACTGGCGAAAGGACAGCGTCAGCGTTGAGGCTTGGGCCGCCCCAGCTCACGGCAGCTTGAGCCGGCGCTTCTCCGGATCCGCCGCCGGACGGTAGAGCACGGCCACGTTGCCCACGCGGAGGATGACCCGGCTGCGGGTTTTTTCCGCCATCAGCGGCGTAAGCGTTTTCTTCTCCTCTTTGAAGTCGGTGAATTTGACCTTCACCAGTTCGTGGTCGTCGAGCGCCCGATCCAGGCTGGCGAGGAAGGCATCACTCAGGCCGGCGTGGCCAACCTTCAGCACGGGTTCGAGCAGTTGCCCGCGGCCCTTCAGGAAACGCAACTGGGGTCCGGTCAGTTCGATCATGGGAAGCAGCGTAGCAGCGAAACCGCGGCCGGAAAGGCCAAACCCGATGTCATCCGGTCACCACCTGCGTGGTTTTGAAATGCAGCTTGGCCACCGTCCCGAGCCGCTCTGCGCCATGCCGGGCCACGAATTCCCGAGCCGCCTCGATAACAGCGCTCGAAGCGCCCTTGGGCAGTTCGATGCCGCAATCCCGGCTCAGGCCGGCCAGGCGCGTCACAAACTCATGCCGCGCCAGAATGGACGCGGCCGCCACAGCCAGGTCCTCCTCGGCTTTATGGCGCTGGACCAGTTCCAGGCCCCGCCCCTGTGCCATCAATGCCCGCTCCACGGTCGCCTTGCTGCGCGCGAACTGGTCACTAATGGCGCGGACGGGCGGCGGGTTCATGCGGTGCCGCTGGCCAAGCAGGTTTTCGATGACGCGCGCGTGGCCCCAGGCGAGGATGGCGTTGACGCTGCCAAGTTTGGCGTGGAGGCGGTTGTAAGCCTCGTTGCCGATGGGCACCATCGAGGTCACGCAACCAGGTGTGTTGCGGATGCGCTCGGCCAGTTCCGCGATCCGGCGGTCGCTGGAGATGTTCTTGGAATCGCGGATGCCGGCATCCTGCCAGGCACGGACGATGGCCTCGTTGACATACACCCCCGCCACGCAGAGCGGACCGAAGTAATCGCCCTTGCCGCTCTCGTCCACGCCCAGGCGCGGCAGCAGCAGGTCGGGATTCAACACCGTTTCGTAACCGAGCCGGGCCTGCTTCAGAATCTGCGGCTCGAGCACGAACTCGACGAACTCGCGGGTGCCCTTCCCTTGCACGACCAGTTTGCCGCTCTGGTAAAAGACGACTCCCACCTTGTCCTTGTCCGCCGCGAACGCCGCGTGCGGCACCTCGCGAAACTGGAACCCCGCCTGCTCGAGATGCATCCGCAACGCCGCCGCCTGTTCCGGCGTCAGCTTGCAGGTGTGGCAATGGAGCGGTTGCACGCGGCGGATTTCTTACCCCGGGCTGCTTCAAAAGGACATCCTGGAATGTTCCGGGCCGGAACCGGAAAAGGAAAACGGGCGGGCCGATGACGGCCCGCCCGCGCGGAATCGCTGGAAGTAAAACGACTACTTGTTGTCTTCCTTCACCTCGAGGCTGTCAAAGGCGTGCTGGAGGGCAACGAGGTCTTCACCGGGCTTGAGCGCGTCGAGCATCTTCTGCTCCTCCTTGAGCTGCTCGTCGCTGTAGTTGGCGGCCTTGATGGACAGACCGATGCGGCGCTCGGCCTTGTCAATCTTGATGACGCGCGCGGTGACCTCCTGGTCGGGCTTGAGCACGTTCTTGATCTTGTCCACGCGCTCCTCGCTGATCTGCGAGATGTGAACCAGGCCGTCAATGTCGTTGGCCAGGCCGATGAACGCGCCGAAGCTGGCCAGCTTGGTGACCTTGCCCGTGACGAGATCGCCGACCTTGTAATACTGGTCAATGTGCTCCCACGGATCGGGCGTGAGCTGCTTCATGCCAATGGCAATCCGCTGGTTGGCCTTGTCCACTTCGAGCACAACGGCCTCGACCTCGTCGCCCTTTTTCAGGACCTCGCTCGGGTGGTTGATCTTGCGGGTCCAGGAGATGTCGGAGACGTGAATCATGCCGTCCAGCCCCTCCTCCAGTTCGACGAAGGCGCCGTAGCTGGTGAGGTTGCGGACCTTGCCCTTGATCTTCGTGCCGGGCGGATATTTCTGGTCGGCAAGATCCCACGGATTGGATTCCAACTGGCGGACGCCGAGGGAGATCTTCTGTTCCTCCTTGTTGATGCCGAGCACCACGGCCTCGATTTCCTGGCCCTGGGAGAGGACGTCGGAAGCTTTGGCGATGCGCTTGGTCCAGGAAAGTTCGGTGACATGGACGAGACCCTCGACCCCGGGTTCGATCTCGACGAAGGCGCCGTAGGGGACGAGGTTGACCACCTTGCCCTTGACCTTGGTGCCGACGGGGAACTTGGCCTCGATGCTGTCCCACGGGTTGGCCATCTTTTGCTTGAGGCCGAGGCTGACGCGCTCCTTCTCCTTGTTGATGTCGAGGACGACGACGTCCAGTTCCTGCCCCACCTTGAGCACTTCAGACGGGTGGCCGACGCGGCCCCACGACATGTCGGTGATGTGGAGCAGCCCGTCAATGCCGTCGAGGTCAATGAACGCGCCAAAGTCGGTGAGGTTCTTGACTTTGCCCTTGCGGATGTCGCCGGGCATCATTTCGGCGAGCAGCTTGGCGCGGCGCTCGTTGCGCTCCTGCTCGAGGAGCTCGCGCCGGCTGAGGACGACATTCTGGCGGTCGTGGTTGATCTTGACGACCTTGAAATCGTAGGTGTTGCCGACGTAGGCCTGCAGGTTCTTGGGCGTGGTGATGTCAATCTGCGAAGCGGGCAGGAAGGCCTCGACGCCGATGTGGACCACCAGGCCGCCTTTGACGACGGACTTGACCTTGCCGGAGACGCGACCGCCCTCGTTGCAGATGGAGAGGATGCGCTCCCAGTTTTTCTTGAACTCGGCCTTTTCGTGGGAGAGGACGACCATGCCGTCCTTGTTTTCGAGCTTCTCAATGAGCACATCAATCTCCATGCCGGGCTTGATGGACTCGGGATCCAGGAACTCGCTGAGGGGAATCAGGCCCTCGGATTTGTAGCCGATGTCCACCAGGACTTCCTTGGGGCGGACTTCGATGACGGTTGCTTTGACAATTTCACCGGCCGCAAAGCGTTTTTCGCTCTGCGCCAGGGCTTCGGCCATGGTCAACATAGGGACGTAACTTTCTGCGGAACGGACGAACGGGGAACTTGCAAGCGGGGCTTGAAGCTCCATTGCCTAACGGACCGACGTTGCGGGGCAACGGAGGTTGAAGGTTAGGTTGCTCGGTTGAACTGCTTTTCTCAGCCTCTCACGGACACCGCCCACGCGGGTCCAGGCGAGCCGGGAGCATAGGCACAAGCAGGGCGGTGGCAAGCGGATTCCGGAAGCGGACCGGTTTTTTGCCGGGATGCACAAGGGGGCGCGTCCCCATCAGGTCCGCAGCCGCAACAGCCCCAATTCGCGAATAAACTGGTCCCGCAGGGCCGGATTCGAGGAAACCCGATGATAATGGGGCCACGCATGCAGCAGGGGCGCCTCCCGCGCGGCAAAACCCAACCGGTCCAACGCCTCCCGTTGCATGGCCGTTGGCGCATAGACGAAGAAGATGCCGTGTTCGTCCAGCGTGAAGTAATGTTCCCGGGCCGGGTCCTTGACGGTCAACTGGTGCGCCCCGTCGGAGAAGACAAAGAACTCATTTGCCACCACGCCCGCCTGGAAGGCGGCGCGGCGTTTGACGCCGGAGAAACGCCACCACAACGGTTCCCCATCCTCCGCGCGTCCGGCTTCGACCTTGAGCAGCACCTCGAGCGGGTCAGGCAGGGTCGCCACAAGCGCGTCAAAAGCCTGGCGGATCTGGGTGGGCACGCCACTCCACGCCACCAGCCGGGTGAGGGTTTCGAAGCGTTGCTCGAAGCAAAAGGCGGTTTCGGCGTAGCCGGGTGCCCAGGCCTTGATGCCGCTGGCGGCGGGGGTGGACATCGCTCAAATCAATCCCGCCGTCTCCGGGAAGCCGCACGCGATGTTCATGCTCTGCACCGCCTGGCCCCCGGCGCCCTTCACAATATTGTCCTCCGCGCTCATGACCAGGAGCCGCCCCGTGCGCGGGTCCAGTCGCCAGGCGATTTCGATCACGTTCGTGCCGACGACGTTCTTGGTGTCGGGCAGCGCCTTGCCCTCGAGCAGCCGGACAAACGGTTCATTGGCGAAGGCCGACTGGTAACACGCGGCGATTTGCGCGCCGAGCGCGGCCGCCTCGGCGTCGGTGGCGAAGTGCCGGGTGGGCGTCAGATACAACGTCGTGAGAATGCCGCGGTTCACCGGGATCAGGTGCGGGGTGAACTGGATGGTCACCGGCGCATTGGCGGCGAAGCCAAGCTGCTCCTCGATTTCCGAGAGGTGCCGGTGCTTGGGCACGCCGTAGGGACGGACGCTCTCGTTGCATTCGCAGAACAGGTAATCCAGTTCCGCCTTGCGGCCCGCCCCGCTGACCCCGCTCAGGGAGTTGGCGATGATCCCCTGCGCCTGGACCAGCCCCGCCTTCAAGAGCGGAATGACGGGCAGCAGGATGCTGGTCGGATAACAACCGGGCGAGGCGATGAGCGGGTTGTTCCGGATCTGCTCGCGATAGACCTCGGGCAGCCCATAAACCGCTTTGCCCAGCAGTTCCGGCGCGGGATGATCGTGCGCGTAAAACTCCTTGTAACGGGCCGGGCTGCGCAGCCGGAAGTCGGCGCTCAGGTCAATCACCCGGCAGCCAAGGTTCAGCAGCGGCACGGCGTATTCGGCGGCGACGCCGTGGGGCAGCGCCAGGAAGACGACCTCCGCCTGCTTGGCGAGCAGTTCGGCGTTGGGCTCGGTGAACCGCAACGTGCGCGCCAGCGGGCGGCTGGCGAATTTCGGAAACACCGCCGCGAGCGTCTGCCCCGCCTGCTGGCGCGAGGTGACGGCAGTGAGTTCGACGTGCGGGTGACCCAACAGGAGCCGGACGAGTTCCTCGCCGGAATAGCCGGAAGCGCCGACGATGGCGACGCGGACTTTTTGGTTCTTCATGTCAGTCCAATGTTGCGGGATGGAGTAATCAAGCGGGGGCAAATTGCAATCTTCCTCCGTGCGGGCTTGGCTCGCGGCAACAAAAAACCCCGCCGGGTCCGGCGGGGTTGGGGGAATCCGTGAACCGATCAGCGCTTGCTGAACTGGAAGCGTTTGCGGGCGCCGGGCTGGCCGTATTTCTTGCGCTCCTTCATGCGCGAGTCGCGCGTGAGCAGGCCCTCGGCCTTGAGCGCGGGGCGCAGGCTGGCGTCCACTTTCAGGAGGGCGCGGGCCACGCCGAGGCGGACGGCACCGGCCTGGCTGATGGGGCCGCCGCCCTTCACGAGCACCAGCACGTCGAACTTGTCGGCGTTGCCGGTCAGCGTGAGCGGCTGGGTGGCGGTGACACGCTGCACTTCGAGCGGGAAGTAATTGTCGAAGGCGCGCTTGTTGATGGTGATCTTGCCCGTGCCGGGCATGAGCTTGACGCGGGCGACGGAGGTCTTGCGACGACCCGTGCCCCAGATTTGATTTGCTTTGGCGGCCATGCGGAGGAGGTGTTGAAAGGATTATTTGGCGGAACGGACGACAGGCTGCTGGGCGGCGTGCGGATGGGTCGGGCCGGCATATACCTTCAGCTTGGTGAGCAACCGGCGGCCGAGGCGGTTCTTGGGGATCATCCCCTTCACGGCATGCACGATGAGCCGTTCGGGATGCCGGGCGCGGATCTGCTCCACGGTGCGGTATTTCTCGCCGCCCTTCCAGCCGGAGTAGGTCATGTAAGTCTTGTCGGTTTCCTTCTTGCCCGTCAGCCGGACTTTTTCCGCGTTGATCACGACCACGAAGTCGCCCGTGTCAAGATGCGGGGTGAAGGTGGGTTTGTCCTTGCCGCGCAGGGCGTCGGCAATCTTGACGGCGAGCCGGCCCAAAACGGCTCCATCGGCGTCAAAAACCTGCCACTTCCGGGCGTCGGGATCATGCTTGGGCAAATACGTTTTCATGCGCAAAGGGCGGCAAAGCTAGCAAACAAGACCCTCAAGTCAATCCGCCAGATTCAGCGCAACAGGTTGCGTTTTGCGCCCCGCTGCGGCCCGCTCCCACCCGGGTGCATCCCGCCAGGCCGGGCCGACCAAACGCCGGTCGCCGGCCGGAAACGGCCCGGTTCCGCGCCAAACCTGCGCGGCCACCCAAGTCATCCCGCGAATCCGGGATTGAATATCCCATCCACCCCTGCCGTTAATTGGCCGTTCGCACCATGAAAAAAGCCTCCGCCGCCTCCACCTCTCCCCCTCGGATCAACCGCCGTCACTTTTTGCGCGTAACTGCCGCCGCCAGCCTGCCCTGGTGGTTCACGGAACGGTTGCGGGCGGAGGATGCCCCCGCCCGGCCCCGCCCCAACGACCGGCCCGGCATCGCGCTGATCGGCTGCGGCGGAATGGGCATCGCGGACGCCCGCGCCGCCGCGCGCTTCGGCGACGTGGTGGCTGTGTGCGACGTGGACCGGAATCACCGGGAAGCCGCCGCCCGGCAACTGACGGTGGACGGCAAAACACCGGATCCGTTGGCGGATTTCCGCCGGGTCATGGAACGCGACGATGTCCACGTGATCATCAATGGCACCCCGGACCACTGGCACACGCTGATCAACCTGGCGGCGGCCAACGCCAAAAAGGACATCTACGCCGAGAAGCCGCTGACCCACTCGATTGACGAGGGGCGGCGGATCATCGCGGCTGTCCGCAAAAACCGGGTGGTTCTGCAAACCGGCACCCAGCAGCGCAGCAGCCACCGGTTCCGCCTGGCGTGCGAGCTGGTCCGCAATGGCCGCATTGGCCGGCTCCAGCGGGTGCAGGTGTTTGTCCCGGCGGGGCTGCGGGAGGGTCCGTTTGCGGCGGCGCAGAAGGTGCCACCGGAGTTGAACTGGGATTTCTGGCTCGGTCCGGCGCCGCAAGCAGATTACCAGCGGGAACGCTGCCACGGCAGCTTCCGCTGGTGGTATGACTATGCTGGAGGCCCGGTCACGGACTGGGGCGCGCACCACAACGACATTGCGCGCTGGGCCATTGGTCAGGACGGGCCGCTGCGGGTTGAGGCCCGCGCGCTGGTCGAGCCGATCCCCGGCGGCTACACCACCCCGCCGGAGTTCGAGGCCACGCTGCACTGGGCCGGCGGCATCGAACAAATCGTCCGCACCACCACGGCCGACGCCTGGAACGGAGCCATCCTCCAGCCTGACGGCCAGCGCAATGGGGTGCGGTTCGAGGGCACGGACGGCTGGCTTTGGGTCAACCGCGGAGACCTCGAAGCAAGCAACGAGGACATCCTTTTCACCCCGCTGCCCGACAACGCGCTCAAACTCGAATCCAGCCGCGACCACATGGAGAACTTCTTCGCCTGCGTGCGCAGCCGCAAAGACCCCGTCTGTCCGGTCGAGACCGGCCACCGCTCCGCCAGCGTGGGCCACCTCATCGTCGCCGCTCTCCGCACCGGGAAGAGGCTGGAGTTTGATCCCGTGAAAGAGGTGTTCACCGGCGAACATGCCGGGGCCGGCAACGCGCACCTCGCCCGCGCAATGCGCGCGCCCTACGACTACGAAATGGCCGGTTGAAAATCAGCGGGGTGGCGGGCCGGCGGACTGTCAGCGCCAACCGGGCCGTTCGATCTCCCCGCCCCGGGCGCACCGAGGTCCGCCACCGCGCGGTGCAGGACATGCGCGAGCGTTTTCCGTTCGCAACCTGCCGTGGGCACCCGCCCGCACCGGACCTCCGCCACCACCTCCTCCTTGGCCAGTAAATTCACCAGATGCGGGAACAATGTCATGTCCCGCCAGTAACACACCTCCACGGCCGCGTCGCCATCCGCGAGCGCGTAACGCAGATGCGCCACCGCGCACCCCGGCTCGCCGGTCAGCGGCTCGAGCAGCGCGGATTTGAAGGGCAGCACCGCGCGGCCGTCGGAACTGGTGCCCTCCGGAAACAGCACCACGGTCACGCCCGGCCCGGCCAACGCCCGCATGGCTGCCACCGTTCGGCCCGCGTCCGTGCGCCGCTCGCGATCCACAAACACCGTCCCCGCCATCCGGGCGAACCAGCCGAACAATGGCCAGCCCCGCACCTCCCGCTTGGCGACAAAGACGCACGGCGCCACCGCCGCCAAGACGAGGATGTCGAGGTAGCTCAGATGATTCGCCACCAGAAAGCCCGGCCCGGGGACCGGCCCGTCCGTGCGCAATCGCACCTGCAAGACCCGCAACACGCGGCGCGCGTGGTGTTGCAACCACGTCGCGCGGTCGCTGACGGACAGCGGCCCCCGCGTGCGCCGCCCCCACCACGTGAGCGCGGCCCGGAAAAATTCCGCCCCCAGCCAGAGGCCACGGCCCGCACACCGCAGGGGATGCCGCAACGCACTCCTCATTGCCCGAAGAAACGTGCCCGGGTCTGCGGTGATAGGGCCGCCAGGTCCAGCAGGGTCAGAAAATCAATCGTGCCAAACTGCCGGTCGAGCGCGGGCGGGCCGCAGATTTTCGCCCCCAGACTGAGATAGGCGCGCAACAGTTTGGGCACCGTGACCGCCTCCTCCGTCAGTTCACGCAGCGGACATTCGCACCGGGGCAACGGACGCGTCCGCCAGGCCGGTGGCGCGAGGTGACGCCGGCACAGGTCGGCATACACCGTGGCCCCCACGGCGGGATCCTGCGAGGTGAGCGAACTGCAGCCGATCAGATAACGACCACCCCGCTCCGCCGCATAGTCGGCAATCCCCTTCCACAGCAGGCCCAGCACGGCGAGATTGCGGTGGGCGCGGTCCACGCACGCGCGGCCCAGTTCGACCAGTTCGCCACGCAACGGCTCGAACGGTGCCAGGTCGAATTCGCCTGCGCTGTAAAAGCCGCGCCCTTGTGCCGCCATCCGGCCCGTCTGCATCCGGTAGGTGCCCACCACTGCGCCGGTCGTGTTCTCGGTGACGATGAGATGGTCGCACACGGCGTCGAACTCATCCGCGTCCACGCCGGTGGCGAAGGAGCCGGCGAGGCCCTCGTTGAGTTCGAGGTTGAACACGTTGAACCGCAGCCGTTGCGCGGCGCGGATTTCCTCCGGATCGGCGGCCAACCGGACCGCGTAGGCGGACGTGCTCGTGACCAGCCGGGGCGCGTCAAGCAGGGTGTTCATGGCCAAATCAGAAACGGCCCTGCCAGCGGTATTCGGCGCGCAGCATGGCGGCGAGCCCCAGCTCCTCGAAGAGCGCGGGAAAAACGAGGAGCGGCAACCCGGTGGCCTGCGCGAGGTCGGCGGCCTCCTCGGCAGCGGCACGCAGCGCGGCGGCCAGATGCGGCTCGGCGTTCTCGCGCTGGGCGCGGGCCAGCAGTTCGCACTTCAAATACTCCAGCCCCGGAGCGCGGCGGGCGGACGCCGGCGGGCCGGCCCAACGCAGCCGACGGAAACCGCTTCGAACCGGGCGGCACGTGGGACGGGATAGCAACGACGATTTCATGGGCGGCCTCCACCCAGGCGAAGGACGGGCCGGGCGGGTGGCCGATCCGAGGCCAGGGCCAGCACACGCACCCGCCGCTGCCGCTCTCGCCAGCGCAGGAGAAACTCCGTTGGCCGTCCGGCGTTCCCCGAGACGCGCGCACGCCCAACACCGTCCAGCGCCGCCGCCAGCCGGCGCGGCCCCGTCATGTCGCCCAAAGAAAGGTTGAACATGGCCGGAAGCTGACCGGGGGATGTGTCGGCCCCGGGACGGGTTTGTTACAATTTGGCAATTGCGCAGAACGGCGGGGCTGCCACAACTTTCCCGGTGCGCTCGCGTCGGGGCGCGGCATGAACGCAAAGCAACTGCGCGACAACTGGCGGCGCTCGTGGCGGCGGCACCTCGCCATGGCGGCCAAACTGCTCCGCCGCCCCGCCCCGCTCAACGCCGAGGCCGTGCATGACCTGCGCGTGGCCCTGCGCCGCTGCCGCCTCCTACTCACCCTCGCAGGCAAGTCGCCGCACCGCGCCCGGCGGCGGGCCTTCCGCGCTGCCGCCCGGGCGGTGCTCGATCTCTTTGCGCCCGTGCGTGACCTCGACGTGACCCTCGAATGGGTCGCCGCGCAGCATGCCCCCGCCTCCGTGCTGGCCCGGCTGCATCAACGACGCGTCCGCCATGCGCTCCGCGCCGACACAGCCCTCGCCACATTGCGCGCCGATTTGCGCCCGGGTCGCATCCGTAAAACGGGCCGGGTGGACGCCGACAAACTCGCGCGCCGCCATCGCCGCTGGCGGGACGCGCTGGAGAAACACTGCCGGGCCGAGGCCCGCCGGGCGCGCCGCCTTACCACCGCGCAGCTCCATGACCTGCGCCGCAAAATCCGTCGCTGGCGCTACCTGCGCGAACTCGAGTCCCGCGGGGCCGGGCCGGCGGTAGCGACGTTGGTGGCGGTGCAGGAGGCGCTGGGCGGGGTCCAGAATTCTGAGGTTGTCCTGGAGGCCCTGCGCGCCGTGCGCGCTCCGCGCGAGTTGCTGCGACAAGCCCGCGAGGAGTGGGCGGCCAGCCGGAAACTGGCCGTGCGGGAGTTGATGCGCTGCCTGGGGGGAAAACGCCGGTAAGCGAACTGTCACTGCGGCCGCCGGCCCAGCCCGGACTCAGTTCGGATTGGCGTTGGGGTCGGCCGTCCAGATGACCTCCACCTGCGGAAGGATGGCCTTGCCCTTGTTGGGGTTGCCGGGGCGGGTCTCGACAACTTTCGGACCACGCAACGATTCGGCATGCCCGTCGGCAAACGCCAGATTGCCGATGCCGGCGTGGCGGGCGGCAAAGCGACCCGCGAAACTGGCGGGCTGGCCGAGGTCACTGTCGCTCTGGCCAGGGTCCACTTTCGGATCGGCCGGGAGGCGGTTTTCGAGGAACACCACCGTGGCGGAAGGCCGCTGGATGAGCGTGGCCTTGATGGTCAGCGCGCCGCCGTCAATCAGCTTCGAGTTCATCGCCGTCGAGAAGAACACGTTGGCCAGGCCCGGCGCGTTGTCGGGAAATTTCGCCGCTCCGCAATGGAAAAGGCTGTCGCGCTGGTAGAACGCGGGCTTGTCGAGGAGGTAATCCGCCGCCGCCCGGAGGCCCAAGGTGCGGGGCAGCGCGTTATACCAGATGTCGCCACCGTCCGCGTCCGAAACCTGCGCCCAGTTGTTCAGGCTGCTGCTGGTGCCGTGCGCCTCGCGCGGCAGCCAGTCGCTGCTGTCATTCTGATACATGGTCAGCGCCAGACCCCACTGCTTGAGCTTGTTCATGCAGGCGGTGCGCTGCGCGGCGGTCTTGGCGCGGCCCAGGGCGGGCAGCAGCATCGCCGCCAAAATCGCGATGATGGCGATGACGACGAGCAGCTCGATGAGCGTGAACGCGCGGCGGGTGCGGAGCGGATTCATAAATGCAAGGCGTGGTGGGTTCAAGGCAGCGGGATGATGACGCGGCCCCGATAAACGGCCTGCTCGTCACCGGCGGGCAGCGTGACGGTGGTGGCCGGGCCGGTCGCGGTGACATTGGTGACGGTGGTCCAGTTGGTCGCGAGGACCGAGGGTTTGCGGTCCACGGCGTAGGCGCGGCCCGGGGTGCTGTTCCACGAAATGTCCACCGTGCCCGCGCCCGCCGTGGTGGTCAGGCGGTGCGGCGTCACGACGTAACCCGGCGAGCCGATGTCGCCGCTTTGCACGGCGGCCCAGGCGCCGTTCCAGCCGTTGGTGGCCAGCTTGTTCATGATGCCGGCGATCGGCGGGTTCTCCGGGTCATACACAAAGGACGTGCCGACGACGGCGGAAGCGTAGGAGACGGAGGCGATGGTGTCCGCCGGGTCGGTGGCGGCCGCGTTCCAGAAATTGACCGCGTCGCTGGCCTGCGCGAGGCCCGCGCCGCTGTTGGTCCAGGCGACGATTTGCAGGCCGGGCGGAAGGTTGGTGCCCCACCAGGCAAGGAAATTCGACTTGAGGACGGGGATGTTGCCGCTGGGACCGGCCTCGATGAAAACAATGCTCTCGCCGGGCTGGATGATCACGTCCTGGCCGATCACGTGGCTGACGGCAAACGACTGGGAACTGTCGTCGTAACGATAGCCGCGCAGGTTGATGGCGCGGTCGTCGAGGTTGGTGAGTTCCCACCAATCCATGTGGCCAGTGGTGGGCGCGGCCTGGCCGGCGAGGATTTCTGTGATGACCAGCTTCGGCTTGGTGGTGACGTTGACGACGGCGGAGACGTTGGTGACCCCGGCGATGTTCGAGGCCACGACGGAATAGATGCCGGAGTCGCTGAACTGGAGGCCGGAAATCACCAGTTGGTTGCCAGTCTCGCCGACCAGGTTGGTGCCGTTCTTACGCCACTGGAAGGTCGGAGCCGGGTTGCCCGTGGCGGCGACGTTGAGGGTGAGCGTCTGGTTCGTGTAAGGCTCGATGCTCTGCGGCACGAGGGTGAACACCGGAGGTGTGGGGGAGGCGTTGATCGTCAGCACGGCGACGGCGCTGGTCAGCGTGGTCAGGCCATTGGTCACGACGACGGAATAGTTGCCCGCGTCCGCCGGCACTGGATTGGTGATGGTGAGCGTCGGCGACTTCGCACCGGGCAAGGGCGTGCCATCTTTGAGCCATTGGAAGTGCGGTCGCGGCAAACCCTGGGCGGCGGCGGAAAGCGAAACCGGGAAGCCGACAAAGCCGGTGGTGTTGGTGGGGTTCTGCGTAATGGCAAGCGCCACGGGGCCGCTGTTCGTGCCGGGCGAACCAACGTCGTCAGACAGCACGGCGGTGAAAGCGTTGCCCACGCCGTTGGTGCTGAAAATGCCGTGCGCGCCCGTGAGGGGGTTGTAGGTGAAAGTGCTGCGGCCCTCGGCGGCCCCGAACACGGCGAGGTCCAGATAGTCCTCATCCGCCACCGCGTCGGGCGGCCAGAGGTAGATACGGTCGCCGGTGCTGGACTGGCCATTGCCGGTGTAGAAGATGACCTGCACGTTGGTCGCCAAGCCCCACCACGCGCGGAACTGCTCCGGCGTGCTGACCGGGGCGACGTTGTCCTGCACAAACACGATGGATTCCCCCGGTCCGATGATCGTGCCGTTGAACGGTGTGCCGTCCGCGGCCGCCAAACCGCCGTCCTCGTCGTTCCACTTGTAACCGGTCAGATCAATGGCACTGGCACCGAAGTTGGACAGCTCCCAGAAGTCCGGTCCGCGCGTCACGCCCAACGAATTGTTGGTCGAGGCGGACGACATGTTTTCCGTGATGGCCAGTTGGCCGACGGCAGGCAGGGCGAGCGCCGCGAGAGCGGCGAGAATCAAGGCGGATTTCATCATGCGTGTCGCAATCAATTGCGGCACCACCTTGCTCCAACCCGCTCACGGAACCGTGACCGGACGGTTACAATTCGGTGACAAGCCCCGCAGGAAATCGAGAACCAGCCCGCTCCCGTCCTCCTCACGCCTCACGCCTCACGCCTCACGCATCACTGCTCACGGCACCCGCACAATCCACAGCAGCGTCGCGAGTCCCGTTTCGTTCTCCCCGATGCCGAAATCATTGTCGTTCATCACCGCGAACCGGTGATCGTCCAGACGGAACAGGGCTTCGAGCTTGTGGCCCCCGACGCGGGAAACGTCATCCAGCCGGACCAGCACCCGGGATTCGCCCACCGCCAGCCCCGCGAGCGCCGCCACGTCGCCGGCATCGAGACGCGGATCGTTTTCGCGTTCGTGCCCGAGCAAGTTGGTGGCTTCGCGCAAGTCCACCGTTCGCAGCACGGCGCTCTCCTTGGCCTGTTCCAGAATGATGAGCTGACGCGGAGCCAGCCAGACGGCGTCATTCCATTTCATGGCCGCCTGGGATTTCGTCCCAAGGTGTTCCGTCACGGCACCGGAGCGGGCGAGGAAGTGGCCGGTGACGCGGGGAGCAGCGGGATCGGCCACGTCCAGTTCGACAACACGCAGAATACGGCTGGTCTTGGCAGCGGGGTGACCGTCCGCCAGGGCGGTGCTCTGAAGCGCGAGGTAGGCAGTGCGGCCATCGGCGGAAAGCGCGAGGTTTTCGAAGCCGCGATTGGCCCGGCGCTCGCGAAGGACGGCAGGAAGAAGCGGCTTCACAGGATAGGGCGCGCCGGACAGTTGATGGCCCTGGGGAATCAACCGCCACTGGACGTCACCCTTGGCGTCCACGCGCAAGAGCGAGGGGCCGTATTCCTCGGACACGAGAAACCCGCCGTCCGGCAGACAGCGCAAGCCCTCGGGGTCCACCCCGCCGGGGTCCGGTGTGAGCGGCTGCGGGGCGGTGGCGTTGAGGAAGCCGTTTTCATCCGCGCGCGTGTTCCCCAGGCCGGTGAGCGGCACACCGTTGGTGCCGCGCAAGGGAATGAACCGGACGATTTCCAGCGCCGCACCGTTGGTGCGAAACTGGACGATGCCCGGGGCAAAATCCGGCAGCGGCAGCACGCGGCGGTCCTTGCCATTCGGCCCCTTCAACTGGCTGTTCGGTCCGCGATCGGTCAGACCAAACCACTGGCCCGCCGCGTTCACATCGAGACCGGAGCCGATGGAGGGAAGGTTGGTGCGATGCAGCCCGTTGCGGTCAGCGGTGGCAAAGTCAAACGAGGCCGCACCCTCCGCTTGCAGCCGGGCGAGGCTGGTGGGCGGCAGGGTGAACGTGGCCTCAATGACCGCCTGGGACTGCGCAACCGATGCCAACGCCACAAGCGCCAGCGCAACGGCTCCCGCGCGGCGGCCCGATTCGAAGATCAGCAACTTCATTTCCGGCCAGACTAACCCATCGCCGTGTGCCGGTCACGTGACAGTCGTGTGTCGGCGCAGGGGAACGGCTACCGACCAAAGAGCCGGGGATAGGCGCCGTTCGCGCCGTTTCCCCGGCCTGCAAAACAGCCCGTCAAATTTACCGCTGGATTCGATAGAACGCAGCGGGCGCCGACCCCGGCACGGTGGCCTGGAACACGCCCGGGCTGAGGGTGATGATGGTGGCGCTGACCGGCGCAAACGGCGTGGTGGCCAGGTTCGTCGTGCCCACCACTGCAAACGCGCTGGCGGGATCGCTGGCTGCACCGGTGAACGTAATCACGGTGTTGCTGCCGGAGCGGGAAACCGCCGTGATGACCGGCACCGTGACCGCCGAACCAGCCACGGGTGCGAAGGCAATGCCCTTCATGGTGGTGCCTGCCGCCGCCGTGTAAAGCAGCCGGATGTCCGCCGGGTTCACGGTGATGTCGGCGTTGTAGCCTGCCGTGTCGGTCACCTGGCGGATGGTATTGGCCGCCGTGGCCCCGCTGCCGGAGGTAATGAAGAGGGACGCGCCGCCCGCGTTGGTCCGGGCGCAGAGGCCGAAGCCGCCGAAGTTGTTGGTGTAAACGCCGTTGGCCACCCATTCGCCGGCCACCCAGGAGAACTTCGCGATGCGGCCCACGGTGGCGCTGGAGTTCTCCAAAACATACAGCACGTCGTTGGTTGCACCGTTGCTGCCGGAGGCAAGCAGGTAGAAATCCACCGCAGTGGCGCTGTTCGTCAGGCCGGGCAGCCCGGTAAGGGTCGAGCCATCCGGCGACAGCGTCGCGACGACGGTGTTGGTGCCCGCCGTGGACTGCCGCAGGACATACACCGTGCCGCCGAAGCTTTTCACCGACCGGACATTGGCGTTGTTCAGCACGGTGCTTTCGTTGGTGAAGATACCGCCCTGGTCGCCGATATACCAGGTCAGATTGTCGAGGCTGGTGGCGCTGCGGGTCTGGTTGCCGCTGCTGCCGGTGTAGGTGGTTTGCAAGGTGAAGGTGCCGGCAGAATCCAGCGTGCCCACGCCGCGCACGAGGTTGGTGTTGACGTTGCCGATGGCGTTGGTGGTGTTGTGCCCGGTGAACGCGAGCAACGTGCCGTCTTCCGACGTCATCAAGTAACCGGTGCTGGTGGCGGAGCCGCTGGTGCGGAGAGCACCCGCGCCGTTGGTGCCATTGATGCCGATGGTCTGCACGGGTGCGGTCTGGTTGGTCAGGGCGGGATTGACCTCGAGGATGGAAAAGGTGGTGTTGTTCGCGCTGGCGACATCCGCCGAGAACACGGCGAGGTGGCCGGGCGTGAACGGTCCATTGGTCGGCACCGCCTGCCAGATGGCGTAAAGCAACACATCCGCCGAGATGGTGAACGTGGCGGCGGGCGCGTAACTGACCCCGCTGCCGTCCGCAGCGGTGTTCCAGTTGGCGAAGGTGAAACCGGTCTTCGTCAGCGTGCCGGGACCAAGAACGGTCACGGTGCTGCCGAACGTGTAGGGGCTGGACGGGTCCACGGGCGCGGTGCCGCCAGTGTTGCCATTGCCGTTGTAGGTGACGGTGTAGGTATTCGGCGTCCATTTCGCAAAGAGCACCGTGTCGGCAGTGATGGTGAACGTGGCGGCAGGCGCGTAGTCGGTCCCGCTGCCGTCGGCGGCGGTGTTCCAGCCGGCGAAAGTGTGACCGGTCTTGACCAGCCCGCCGGTGTTGCCGAGGACGGTGACGGTGGCGCCGGAAGTGTAGGGGCTGGACGGGTCCACGGGCGGGGCGCCGCCGGTGTTGCCATTACCGTTGTAGGTGACCGTGTAAGTGGTGCCGACGGACCACTGGGCATACAGGGTGGTGTTGCCGGTCAAAATGAGCGGGCTGCCAGGCGCGTAACTGGTGCCGCTGCCATCGGCGGCCGTGTTCCACCCGGTGAAACTGCTGCCGGTTTTGGTCAGAGTGCCCGGGCCGAGCACGGTGACTTCGCCGTTGACCGGGTGCGGATTGCTCGGCTGGACAGGGGCGGTGCCGCCGGTGTTGCCGTTGCCGTTATAGGTGATGGTGTAGGCCACGTTCAGCGGCGCGTCGGCGGCGAGGATGTCAATCGGCGTGGCCGCGCCCCCGACGGGATCAACCGTGTTCCCGCTGGCCGCCCAGTTGCCATCCGCGTCGGCGTTGCCGCCGACGAGCACGCCGGCGTTGTTGTATTGGGCGATGCGGCGCACCCCGTTGGCCAGGGCGTTGGGAACGATGCTGCCCCAGGCACCGTTGATTCCGTTCACCGGCCCGGTCCCGGTCCCGTAATAGGCGACCGCACTGGCAACATTGATGCCTTCATCCTCCACATAGGTCGCGGCCAGTGGGCGGCCACTGCCGGCGGTGTTGTCGTGCAGCACGATGAAGTTCTTGGGAACAGCGGAGGAATTGGTGCCGCGAATGCCTGTGCCATTCGGCAAGCCAGGGCTGGTGGAGAACGCCAAGGGCGTCATCGTGCCGCTGGCGGCGGGCGGCGCCCAGCGGTGCAGGAGGGTTCCACTGGTGCTGCCAATGGTGAGCGTGGGCACCAGCGTCGCGCCCGCATTGAAGCGCGCATTGCCGGTGTTCACAAAACCGAACCAACCGGTGTAGGTGCCGTTGGTGTCCGTGGTGAAGGTGCCGTAATTGCCGACTGTGGTGAGGCTCGCGCTGGTGGAATAGACAAATGTGGTCCCGTCCTCGCTCACCAGCATCGGATTGCCCGCGCCCGATTGCGCCACCCCGATGTCGCTGTTCGTCGCCACCTGGGTGAAGTAACGATACGTCGTGCTCGGATCGAGATTCGAGACCGTGGCCCGGAACATCACCGGGAGGCGGCTCGAGGTGCCCGACGCGAGGAACTGCGGGTAAAATTGCGGGTCCGGCAGGAACGCATTCGTCTGCGTGAGGTTCTGCGCGGACAGCGGAAGGACGGCGGCCGCCAGCGCGAAGAACGCGGCCCGTGCCTGGAAGCGGAGGTCTTTCATGGTGTGTTTCGAGTTGTTTGGTGTGACGGAAAAAGTCTCCGACCGGGCAGTTTGGCACCCGGAGGAAACGGCAATGTGCGCTAGGGTTTAACACCTTCATGGGTTCCGCCAAGCCCGAATCGCGTTAAGTTTTGGTTACGGCCGCCCCAACCGGCGCTTTTCCGGCTTCCGGCGACGGCAAACTTGATCCAGAACCCGCCACATCATGCACGACCTCATCCCTCGGCTGGAAGCCGGGACCGCCTTGCCCGCACCCGCTCGTCCGGCAAATGCAAGGGCGTCCACCGGCGCCACCAAACCAGCCGTCACCCGACGAGCCATGAGACACAGCCGGTCAAGCCCGCTGAACGCGGAAAACGAAGTGGCCGCTGCGGCGACGCACTCCTCGCCACGATTCGGGAGGGGGGTCACGGTCCGACCACCGCTTCCAAGCTGAACAATCGCCATTGTTGGATGGGCTGATTGCCACCCCACACGATGCTCACGGCGACCGGATGCGACCATTGCGGATGGTAGCTCACGTGGGCCAGTTGCACGCCTCCCGCCTCCACCACCGCGAGCGCTTCAAACACCTCGTCCGGCGTGAGAAAAATTGCCGCGTCAAAGGCATTGGTCGGAAACCCGTTGAGGGTGACCTCCGCGACCGACTTCACGCCATTGGAAACACTCACCGTCCCCTGCCACAGCAGGGCGCCATTGTTGGTGAGGAAAAATGTTTCAAAACGATGGCGGTAGTGCGACGGGCGTGCCGCCGTCCAAGCCGCCGCCGCCTCGGCGACCGACACGCCGGGCCGGCGGACACGGTAAAACCTGGCCGGCGTATTTGACGTGCTGTCGTCCACGTAAGGGCCGGTCGTGTTCGTGGTCAGCAGGTTCGCCAGCGGCCGCCAATCCACCAAATCCGCGCTGGCCTCGATCTGGACCCACCCGTTGGTGTTGGGCCGGATGGAAAGACCGACGGACTGTTGCGGTCGCGAACTGGACAAAATGCGGATCGTGGGCGGCTCGGCCCGGGCCATCAACGAAACCAGGCTCAGGGCCAAGCCGACCCCGACCACCCGCCGCGCACAAACGCCACCCGTTGAAACCAACCGCCACATAACGCCGGAAAGCGTAGGCCCGCGCAACGGAACGTCCAGCGGCAATTCCCGTGAACCACGGCGTAGCAGCGTCTCGGCAAAACGCCGCGGTTATCAGGCGGGAACGTTGGCGACGCTCGACCGGAACGCCGACACGGTTGAAGCCCCCGACCGCGCATCCGTCCTCCCGGGTCAAAGCTCTGCCCGAAACTTTTCCGGCTTCCGGCGGCGGCAGGCCAAACCTAAACTCCGCGCATGTTGCACAACCTCATCCCCCGGCTCGAGAGCGGAACCGCCCTGTCCGGGCCGGAAATTGAAAACGCCATCGCGGAACTGGTGCGCGAAGACGTCCCGGTCGAGCTGAAGGCCAGCTTCCTTTCCGCCCTCGCCCGCAAGGGCGAGACGATCGAAGAAATCGCCGCGTTCGCCCGCCTGCTCCGCGATCGCGCGGTGCCCGTGCCGCTCGACAACGCCACCCGCCAGCGCGAAATCCTTGACGTCGTCGGCACCGGCGGCGACCGGCTGCACACCATCAACATCTCCTCCACCGCCGCCCTGCTCTGCGCGGCGGCGGGCGTCACCGTGGCCAAGCACGGCAACCGCGCCGTCACCTCCGCCTCTGGCAGCGCAGACGTGCTGGAAACGCTCGGCGTGCCGCTGCACCAGACGCCAACCGAGGCGGCGGCGGCTTTGCGCGAGCGCGGCTTTGCCTTCTTCTTCGCGCCCAACTACCACCCCGCGTTCAAGCACATCGGCCCCGCGCGCAAGCTGTGCGCCGAGCGCGGCCAGCGCACCATCTTCAATTTCCTCGGCCCCCTGCTCAACCCCGTCCGCCCCACCGCGATGCTGCTGGGCGTGCCGCGCCCCGAGCTGTGCGAACCCATCGCCCGCGTCCTCCAAACTCTCGGCGTGCGCCGCGCCATGGTCGTGTGCGGAGCGGTTCCCAACAGCAAAGCAGACATCGGAAAACAGAAAACAGAAACTGCGTATCTCGATGAAATCTCGACCCTCGGCCCGACGACCGTGGCGGAGTTTTACCAGGAACGCGGCTTCGCCAGCTCCGAACTCCGGCCGGAAACTTTCCCGCTGCAATCCGCCGCGCTGGCCGACCTCGTCGGCGGCGACAAGGCCGCCAACGCCGCCATCGCCCGGGCGATTCTGCGCGGCGAGGAACGCGGCCCCAAGAGCGAGGCCGTCCGGCTCAATGCCGCCGCCGCGCTCTTCGTGGCCGGACGGACCCGCTCCCTGCTCGAAGGCTGGGAACTGACGGACAGCCTCATCGCCTCCGGGGCCGCCGCCGCCAAGCTGGAGCAACTGACTGCAAACCGCGTGTGAACGAACGCCCGCCCGCCAGCACAACTCCGAGCGCGGACATCCCGCCCATCTGTCCCGCTTTGCCCGGACCAGATGATCGAGCCACCAGTCGCCCGCCCCTCCGCTGGTTGTGGTGGGCGGGCGGTGTGGTGCTGTTGCTGGTTCTGACGGTGCTCTTCGCCTTCAACCCCGAGCGCCACGCCTTTTACCCGCGCTGCCTGTTTCACTCGCTGACGGGCTGGGATTGCCCCGGCTGCGGCGGGTTGCGGGCGATGCACCATCTGCTGCGCGGCGACGTGGTGACGGCGTTCCACTTCAACCCGCTGGTCGTCCTCGGCCTGCCGCTGGTCGGCGCGCTCGCGGGATTTCATGCGTGGGCCAAACGACGCGGCTGGACGCCGGGAACGCGCGTCATCGAAGCGCTGCTCTGGCTGCTGCTGGTCGCGCTGCTGGTCTTCGGCCTTGTGCGCAATCTGGCGCGCGCGTGAGGCGCCAAGGCCGCGCGGCTGCGCGAAATTGGAGCATTTCCATGAATCACGTAGCGAGCATCACAGCGGTCCCCCCCTCGATCCATCCCTCCCCCCATCCGATGGGGAAAGGGTGCCCGACTTGTCCCCCGTAGCTTTTGCAGAGGGGTAAGGGCGGATGCGGGGTGGCGCGCGTTTGCGGCGCTACATCATTTGTGGTTCCTCGACGTTTGTAATGGGTAGAGGGATTTGAGGTTCTTCGACAGTCATCGTGTGCGAGTCGCCCTGGTGTCGCGAAGCGACCCCGGAAATGAGCCAGCCACGAAGTGGCTGGAACCAGGCACAGAGCGTTTACGTCCCGGAGGGACGACGGGATCCGTCCGGGTTGACCGGCGGCTCCACCGTCCCTGCCGGGACGTCTCGATGATCGGCCAACCAGGGACTTCGTCCCTGGCTAATTTCCCGGGTCGCTTCGCGACGAGTGCGAACGATCATCCAATAAAAAGACGTCGAAGAAGCTCACTCATTGAAACGCTCCAATCCGCCGTTGCGCGGTTTCCCGCCGCTCCCTAACGTCGCCGCGTGCCTGTGCGGTTTACCATTCTCGGCAGCGGTTCGAAGGGCAATTGCGCCTATCTCGAAACCGACGAGGTGCGCCTGTTGATTGACGCCGGGTTCAGCGCCCGGCAAATCCGCGCGCGCCTCGCCGCCCTGGGCCGCGCGCCGGAAAGCCTCACCGGCATCCTCATCACCCACGAACACACCGACCATGTGCAGGGATTGACCGGGCTTGCGGAGAAGTTGCGCGTGCCGGTCTATTGCAACCGGCTGACGAAGGAGGCCATCGAATTCCAACAGGGCTGCCGGCTGGAGGCGCGGTTGTTCGAGACGGGAGCCAGCTTCGAGATCGGCGACGTGGGCGTGGAAACCTTCAGCATCCCCCACGACGCGCAGGACCCGGTCGGGTTCCTCCTCCGCACCGCGACGGCCAACCTCGGCTTCCTCACCGACCTCGGCCACGCCACCAAGCTGGTGCTGGAACGCGTGAAGCCCGCGCACGCCCTGGTGCTCGAGGCCAACTACGACCCGCATCTGCTGGACAACGACCCGCGCCGTCCATGGAGCCTCAAGCAGCGCATCAAGGGGCGGCACGGGCATCTCTCCAACGGCGCGGCCGCCGAGGCGGTGCGGGAAATTGTCAGCGCGGACCTGCGGCACCTGTTCCTTGGCCACCTGAGCCAGGATTGCAACCGCCCGGAACTCGCGCTGGCGGCGGTGACGGAAAGTCTCCACCGGCTCGGGGCCACGCACGTCCGCACAGTGGTCACCGCCCAGGACGCGGCGTGCGAAACGCTCGTGCTTTGAGCCATGTTCACGCGGCACCTGATCGCTTCGCTGGACGCCCCGGAACTCGCCCCCTACCGCACGATGCGGCGGCCCGTCGAGCATGTGCGCCAGGGCATCTTCGTGGCCGAGGGGGAGAAAGTCGTCCGCCGTCTGCTCCAGGACACGCGCTTTGAAGTGGTTTCCGTGCTGCTGCCGGACAAATGGCTGGCCGCGTATGAACCGCTGCTGGCCGCGCATCCGCAGACAATTCCCGTCTTCACCGCCGAAAGCCGGCTGCTCGAGCAACTGGTGGGGTTCCACCTCTACCAGGGCGTGCTGGCGGTGGGTCGCATTCCCCCGCCGCCCACAGTGGCGTCGCTGCTGGCCGGCGCGCCGCGGCCGCGCCTGTTCGTCGCGGCAGACGGCCTGAGCAACGCGGAAAACATCGGCGTGCTGGTCCGTAACTGCGCCGCGTTTTCCGTGCAGGGCCTGCTTGTCGGCGAAACCTGCGCCTCGCCATGGCTGCGACGCGCGGTGCGGAACTCGATGGGCAACATCTTCCAGGTGCCCATCGTGGAAACCGCCGCGCTGCTCGATGCATTGCGGCTGCTCCAGTCCAACGGGGTCCGGCTCGTTGCCGCGCATCCGCACACGGAACAAACGACGCTGGCGGCGACGGACTTGACGGGCGATTGCTGCCTCGTGCTGGGCAGCGAGGGGGACGGGCTGCGCCCCGAGGTGCTGGCGGCGTGCGACGTGGCGGCGGCGATCCCCATGCCGCCGACGGTGGATTCGATGAACGTCACCAGCGCCGCTGCCGTGTTTCTCTACGAAGCCGCGCGGCAACGGGGACAGATGGGAACGCGAAACCGGCGGGCGGTCCGATGAAACGCGCCGGCCTGCTGGGTCAGTTTGGGCACAAAAAAACGGCGCGGAGCATGTCCGCGCCGTTTTCGGAAAAACAATCTCAGCGCCGGATCAAACGCCGCCCCACCAAACCGGCCAGACCGCCCAAGAGGACCAGCGAAAGCGCGGTCGGCTCCGGAATCGCGTCAATGCGCATGGCGAAGTTGACCTTCGGAATGACGTTGTTGGTGGTCAACTGCCACGAGCCGCCGATGTATTGCCAATAATCGTCGAAGCTGGAGCCGACAACCGGGGGATCGTAGATGTCCACGCCCGCCTCACCGCTGCCGATGTTGGTGAATCGAACGGCCAAGGTCAGGGTGTTGACGCCGGTCAGGTCAATGCCACCGCTGAGGTCGGTGCTGTCGAACACCAGCGTCGAACGCGGCGTGTTCGGGGCGGAGAAACCGTAGTAGGAGTAAATCAACGTGCCGGGCGAAGCGTAGCCGTTGAACAGCGGCCCGTCCTGCAAACGCAATTCGACATCAATCGTGAGGCCGGTGGTGTTGGTGGCCCAGAACTGGAAGTCGAAACCAATCATGAACCGGTCCGTGCCGGCAAGGTTGATTTCGTCGCCGAACCACAAGCCTTCCACAGCTTGGAGGCGCTGCACCAGGTCGTTTTGGGAGTTGTCGTAGATGTAACCGGCGCGGGCGGTCAGCGTGGTGGCGAGAGCCAGCGTGACGGCAAAAGTGGTTTTGGCCAAGGCATTCATGGCGGCTGGAGCTATGGTTTCTGACTGACGACGGCCTGAGCGTAGCAACCGCCCCCCCGCTGTCAACGGGTTTGTCGTTAAAAAACGCGCTCCACCGGACGGTGGAATAACTTGTCGTTTTGCCGCCGCCGGATTGAATCCCGCCCATGACAACGGCCCCCGCCGCCACCCCGCCCCGCCTGTCGCTGCGGGCGGTGCTCTGGCATGACCGGCTGGACGCCGCCAGCGGCGTGCTGCTGGTCGGGATGCTGTTGTTCAGCCCTTGGGCGTTTGGCACCACGCAGCCGTGGTCCATCTGGACCATGAATCTCGCGGGCTACGCGGGCGGACTGTTGTTCCTGGCCAAACTATGGATTCGCCATGTCCTTGGCCACCAACCCGCGCGATGGGGCAGGCCTGCGCCGGTCGCCGTCCGTTGGCTGACCGCCCTGCTCGCCGTGGTCACGCTGCTGTTGTTGGCGTTCACCGTGGTGGCGGCGTGGAACGCCCGGGCCGACTACCACCCGGGCAGCCTGACGTTGGACTACCGCGATTACCTTCCGTGGCTCCCGCACAGCTACCACCGCGCCCGCACGTGGGCGGCGCTGTTCGACTACCTTGCCTGGGCAGCGGCGTTCTGGGCGTCGCGGGACTGGCTGTTGGGGATGACGCCGGCCGAGGCGCGGGCAACGCGGGCGGGCGAGTCGCTGGCGGGACGGATTCCCGCAAGGCTGAAATGCCTGCTTTGGATCCTGGCGGTAAACGGCGCGGTGCTGGGCATCGAGGGGGTCATTCAACGGCTCGAAGGCTCGGGGAAACTGCTCTTCCTCGTAAAACCCCGCGTCAATCCGGACGCCATCACCCAATTCGGGCCGTTTGCCTACCGCTCGAATGCCGCCCAGTATCTCAATCTCATCTGGCCGGTGACCCTCGGGTTTTGGTGGTGGGTGCAGCAAACCGCCCGGCGCGGGACGAAGGAACGGCGGCGCTCGGTCTGGCTGCTCGTTTGCGCGATCATCATGGCCGCCTGCCCGCTCATCAGCACAAGCCGCGCCGGGGCGTTGACCAGCATGGCGCTGCTGGCCGGGACGGTGGCCATCCTCATCCCCGCCCGGCGCGCGGACGGACTCCGCAAACTCGCCGTGCTGGCGGTGTTTGGTCTCGCCCTGGCGGGCGGCGTGTGGCTGGGCTGGGCCAGCTTAAATCCGCGTCTCGGCGAACTCGCCGAAGGCTGGCGCACACGCGAACTGATGTATGAAACCGCCCGGCTCATCGCCCGCGACCATCCCGTATTCGGCACCGGGCCGGGCACCTTCGAACACATGTTCCAGCTTTACCGCCAGTCGCTCGACGAATACTGGCCGGCCCAACTTCACAACGACTGGTTGGAACTGCGCCTGACCTTCGGCTGGACCGGCTTCAGCCTGATGCTGGCCGCGCTGGCGGCCATTGTGGCACACGGCTGGGTGCGCGGGCGCATCGGCGCCAGCCGTCGGTTCGTCTGGTTGGGCTGGCTGGCACTGGCAGGCTGCCTGTTGCAGGCGCGCTGGGATTTTCCCTTCCGCACCTACTCGGTGGTGGTCCTGTTCCTCGTGGTCTGCGCCATCCTGACGACCGTGGGCCGCGCACCCCGCGACGGTTGACCAAAAAATCGCATCGCCTTGCGCGGCGCTTCCGGGCCACACTGCGCCGCCATTTGCGAAACGCCATGACCAAGACCATCATCAAACCCGCCAAATCCCCCGCCGCCGTCGGCCCCTACAACCACGCCGTCCGCGTGGGCGACCTGCTCTTCTGCGCCGGCCAAATTCCCATCGAGCCAGCCACCGGCAATCTCGTGGCCGGTGACATCCAGGCGCAGACCACGCGCGTGCTCGAAAACGTGAAGGCCATCCTCGAAGACCAGGGTCTGACCTTCGCCAACGTCGTCAAAAGCACCGTGTTCCTGACCAACCTGGCCGACTTTGCCGCGATGAACGAAATCTACGCGCGCTATTTCACGCACGATTTCCCGGCGCGCTCGACCATCCAGGTGGCCGCCCTGCCCAAGGGAGCCAGCGTCGAGATCGAGGTCATCGCGCATTTCTGAGGCCGGTCGCGGCGGCCCGGGTTCAGTTCGGTTCATGCCGCCCTGAACCGGAAGTGATATTTGCCCCCGCGCGTTGACTCGCGCGCGAACCCTTCTAACTTCCCGCCGTGCGCGCGCTGTTGCGGTTCCTGCTGGTGCTGGTGCTGGCCCTGAGTATGGGCCTGCACTGGGCCTTGCTCCAGACCGTGGCTTGGACCGGCATGCTGGTGCGCTACGCGCAAACCGACAGTCTGGCCACCGCCGTCAGCAAGACGTTTGATGGCGATCATCCCTGTCCACTCTGCGTTGCGGTCGAACAGGGTCGCGCCGCCGAGCGCCAGCAGGACAAGCAAGCCGCCAAATCCGTGCCCAAGCTGGATCCCGGCCTGCTCGAGACCGCCGCATTTGTGCTTGCCGAGCCACCCCGCGCCTGGGTGTGCGGCGAGGATGTTTTCTCTACCCCGCGCAACGACGATCCCCCCAAGCCGCGGCCCCGCGGCCTCACCCTTCCTCCCGTTTGAATTCGCGGCGCATGGCCGGCCCTGCCGGACCGCGCGGCGCATTTTGAATCCCGATTGTAATCCCTCCGGCAGATGCCTTGGGCGGCCGTTATTCCGTCCATGCCGGGGCCTCGTGTGAGGCGGGCGTCACTGTTTCAACCCATTTTTGTCCATTCCGATCCATGAAGAAGTTTTTGTTGTTCCTCTGCGCGGCGGGGGCCGCGCTCACCTTGGTTCCCTCCGCCCGGGCTGCCACGCTAACCACTGTGCCGATGCAAGGCTCAATGGTCATGCCCATGCTGATGTATCACGCCGATCACGGACACCTGCACGTCATGATGCCGTCGGAAGTCCCCGCGTTGACGCCGCTGCTGGTCAGCCATCCGGCGGACAGCTTCCACCCCGGCGACCCGTGGTTCGCCGCGCTCGATCCGGCGGCGGGCGGCGCGGCGTTCAGCCGTCGTTACGGGTTCATGTGGGACAGTGCGATGAGCGATCCCCTGCCGGCCGGTTACACGGTCTGGCTGCGCAAACTGTCGAGCACGCCCGGCCTCGACTGCTACCGTTACAGCGGCAACGCGCCCAAGGCCTTCGAGCCGATCTTCGGCACCGCCGGGACCACCAATGCGCGCCCCTGGAACCTCATGATGTTCCATCCCTGCTTCACCGCGCCGCCGGGCACCAACACGCACCAGGCCGTGTTCGAGGCGTTCCTCGTCAACACCGCAACCGGCGAGGAAGTGCCGAATTCAAGCACCGAACCCATGGTGTTTGACTTCACCACGCTTCCCGATGGCCGGCCGCAATTGCAACTGGTCGTGACTCCGACCAACAGCCTCGCCGTCGCCTGGCCAGCCAGCGCGACGAACTGGTCGCTCGTTTCGTCCGCCGCGCCTCACGGCCCGACCTGGACGGCGGTGACCAACGAACCCGTCGTCGTCGGAGAGCAAAACAAGGTGGTGCTCCCCACCGACGCGCCCGCCGGATTCTTCCGGTTGCGCCGTCAACCGTGAGGCGGTCATGCCGAGGTCATGTCATCATTGCGCGCCGGACGGGCCGCCTGCGAAAGCGGTCCGCTCCGGCGGTTTCACCCTGATCGAACTGCTCGTGGTGATTGCCATCATTGCCATGCTGGCGGCGCTGTTGTTGCCCGCGTTGTCCCGCGCCAAGGAGGCCGCCCGCGCCACCCAATGCCTTGGCCAACTCCGCCAGTTGGGCCTGGCCGTCCAGTTGTATGCGGACGAGCATGACGACACCTTCCCGCGCAGCCAGCATTCGGCGGCGACGCATCGGGAACTGCCCTGGGGCCGCGCGCTCGCCCCGCAACTCGGCGGCACCACCACGCAATGGACCCATCTACTGACCGGCGTGTATCGCTGTCCCAACGACCGGCGCGCCAACGCCTGGAGCTACGGCCTGAACGTCTATTTCGAACTGGGGCCGGAAGACGATTATTTCGGGAATCCGGCCACCTGGCGGCGCACCGCGCAGGTGCCCCGCCCCACCGCAACGATCCTGTTCTCCGAAAACGCGGGCAGCGCCGACCACATCATGCCCAACTACTGGGTGGGCGCGGGCGACACCGGCGACGTGGCCAAGGATCGCCACGCAGGCCGCGGCAACTACGTCTTTGTGGACGGTCACGCGAAGGCCCGACGGTTCCGCGAAACATGGGAGCCTTCGCTCACGGTGGACGCCTGGCACCCGCTCCGCGCGCGGTGAAAGCGCGATGTCGCGGGCGGCGCGAAGGCTTGGATTCGCGCGGTTGCTTTTGGCGGTCGCGGCGGGTTGCGTGAGCCGGTAACGCGAGAGAAAGTTGAACAGCCCGCCCCGCCCTGCCGTCTGAACCCGGAATGACCGCACCCCTGGATCCCGCCAGCCTGATGCACTACGAGCGCTTCGACGTGCCCGGACGGCCCCGCTTGATTTTCGGCCCGGGCAGTTCCGCGCGCATCGGCGAATTGGCCCGCGAACTGGGTGCCCGCCACGCCCTCGTGGTCACCGACTTCGGCCTCGTGCAGGCCGGCCATGCCACGCGCATTTCCACGGCGCTCACGGCGGCGGGCGTGGGCGTCACGGTGTTCGACCGGGTGCGGGAAAACCCCACCACCGAAGACGTGGCCGCCTGCCTTGCAACGGCGCGGAAGGTGCCAGTGGACCTACTGATCGGTCTGGGCGGCGGCAGCGCGATGGACACGGCCAAAGCGACGAACTTCCTGCTCACCAACGGCGGGGAGATGCGTGACTACTGGGGCGTGGGCAAGGCGACGCAACCCATGCTCCCCTTCATTGCCATTCCCACCACCACCGGAACCGGCAGCGAAATGCAATGCGCCGCGCTCATTGCCGACGCGGAGACGCATCAGAAGATGGCCTGCCTGGACGAAAAGGCGCTCGCCCAAATCGCGCTGCTGGACCCGCTCCTGACCCGCACCCAGCCGCCGCGCGTGGCCGCCTGCACCGGTCTGGATGCCCTCAGCCACGCCATCGAATCCGCCGTCACCACCAAACGCACGCCCGCCTCGCTCGCCTTCTCCCGCGCCGCCTTTGAATTGATCACCGACGCCCTCCCGCGCCTGCTGGCCCGGCCCGACGATGCCGCCCGGGCGCGGATGCAGTTGGGCGCGGCCTTCGCAGGGGCGGCCATCGAACGTTCAATGCTGGGCGCGGCCCACGCCGCCGCCAATCCGCTGACTGCGCGGTTCAACCTCACGCACGGTTTCGCCGTCGGGCTGATGTTACCCGGCGTCATCCGCTTCAACGCGGGGGACCCGGCAGTGCGCGCGCGCTATCGCGAGGCGCTGCCCCGGGAGCCGGAGGAACTGGCCCAGGAGGTCGCAGATCATTACGCCCTTGCCCACGGCCCGCGCTTTCTGCGCGAATGTGGCGCCACGGTGGCCGACCTGCCCGCCCTCGCCGCGCTGGCCCAAAAACAATGGACCGCGGGCTTCAACCCGCGGCCCATCACGGAAGCCGATTTCGCCGCGCTCTACGCGGCGGTGCTGGGGTGACGCCTATTTCGCGTCGAGAATGCGCAGTTCAAACTTCGGCGATAACGCGCTGTCGCTCTTGCGCGCGCCAAAGTCGTTGTAGTCATATTCAAACTTATAGCGATACTCGACCCGGCTGGCGGTGGGCGGCACGGGGACCAGCCCTTCCCAGCGGTTCTTCATCAGCGGCGTCGGCCGCATGGGCAACGCCTCGTCGCCGACGAGGATGTAGGGCCGGATGGTGTGCCAGCGGAGCGACTGCTGGCGGCTGTTGAACTGGACCTCGACGGGGTAGAGGTTGTCCGGATTCCGCACCTGGCGGGTGGGGGTGAGGTTGGTGAACGTGGCGGTGCAGCCCGTCAGAATCAGGGGCAGCAACAGCAACGGCAGAAAGCGTTTCATCATGGCGCAGTCTGCATATCCCAGCCCCCCGGTGAAGTAAAGCGGCAACGCGCAAGCGCCCCGGGCACATCTCCGTATTTTGCAAGGCAGTGTCAGCCAGAACCATGCAGTGGGTATGGGTGGAACGGAATCGTTCCGGGTTAGCGGGGGTCAGGACAACCACCTTGCGCCTTCCATCCTGCAAAAACGGAAATCCGCCCAGCGCCGCTGGACCGGTCGGACCGCGATCCGGGGATCCCGACGGAAATTGGATTTCGTTTTGTTCCCGGTTTGCTACTTCCCGGAGAACCTCCGGCTGCCCACCCAGCCGCTGCCCATGAACGCAGACCTCATCGCCGCCAAAACCGCCCTGCGCCGCCAGATGCGCGCCCTGCTCCGCGCGCAGGCCCCGGCCCTTCGCGAAACGTCGGGCGCCTGCCTGACGGAGGCCATCCGCCAACTGCCGCAATGGCGCGCCGCGCGCTCGGTTCTGCTTTTTGCCCCGTTGCCGGATGAACCAGACCTCTGGCCCCTGCTCGCCGCGGCGCTGGCGGAGAAGAAGCAGGTCGCCCTGCCCCGGCAGGCAGGCGAAGCGTCGGGCTACACGGCCGCCGCCGTGGTTGACCCGGAACGCGACCTCGCCCCCGGCGCATTCGGCATCCGCGAGCCGACGGCGCATTGCCCGGAGATTCCCCTGAACCGGCTGGACTTCATCTTGGTGCCGGGAGTAGCTTTCGACCGGCAGTTTCGCCGGCTCGGTCGGGGCAAGGGGTTTTATGACCGGTTGCTGGCGGGGTTGCCCGGCTTCACCTGCGGCGTCGGGTTCGACTTTCAACTCGTCGAGACGCTGCCCGGCGAGCCGCACGACGTTTCACTGAACTGCATCCGAACACCGTCGCACGCCCTGTTCCGTTAGCGTGCGCCACTGGTGAATGTTTTCGACAAGCGACATCTGGATCGGCGCCGCGGGTTTTGCGCTGGGCGTCGGGCTGGCTTTGGGGCTGGCCCGGTGGCGGCAGCGCCAACGGCTCGCCCGCCAGCAGAGGGAGGCGGAGGAACTCAAAGCCCGGCTGCACGCGGAAGCCGAGCAAAAGGCGCTCGCCGCGCGCCAGGCCGCGCAGGAGGAGGTCGCCCGCCAAAATCGCGAAACCGAACAATCCCTGGCCGCCCAGCGCGCGCAGTTGGTGGAAAATGAGCGCCGGCTGGCAGAACGCGAGGGTCTGCTGAACGCACAGCTCGAACGCCTGTTGCGCACCGAGCGGGAACTGGAGAACCGGCAGGCCGCCCTGCAAACCCAGCAGGCCGATAACGCCCGCCGCGCCGAAGAACTCGCCGCCCTCATTCACCAGCGCCGCCAGCAGTTGCAGAGCCTCGCCGGCATCAGCCCGGCCGCCGCCCGGCAGCAGTTCCTCAAGGAGATCGAGGAAGAGTCCCTCCGGGACGCCAGCAAGATCGCCCGGCGGATCGTGGACGAGGCGCGCACCCGCGCCGAGGACAAGGCACGGCAAATTCTCTGCACCGCCATCCAGCGTTACGCCAGCGAGCACACCGGCGAGACCAGCACCGCCACCATTGCGCTGGCGGACACCGAGTTGAAAGGTCGCATCATCGGCCGCGAGGGCCGCAACATCCGCGCCTTCGAGTCCGCCACCGGCGTGACCGTGCTGGTGGATGACACGCCCAACGCCGTGGTGCTCTCGTCGTTCGATCCCGTGCGCCGTGAAATCGCCCGGGAGGCCATGTCCCGGCTGATTCAGGACGGGCGCATCCATCCGACACGCATCGAGGAGGTGGTCGCCAAAGTGACGCAGGAGATGGAGGAATCCATCGTCCGACTGGGCGAGGAGGCCGCCACCCGCGCCGCCGTCGCGCCGCTGGCATCGGAAGTGGCGCGGCTGCTCGGGCGATTGCATTTTCGGCGCAGCTACGCGCAAAACCTGCTGGACCACTCGGTCGAGGTCGCCCACCTCGCGGGCCTCATGGCGGCGGAATTGGGCCTCGACGCGGCCACGGCCCGGCGCGCCGGATTGCTGCATGACATCGGCAAGGCACTCAACCACGAGGTCGAAGGCCCGCACGCCGTCGTCGGCGCGGATTTCCTCCGGCGGCACGGGGAACCGGAACCGGTCGTCAACGGCGTCGCGGCCCATCACCACGACGTGGAACCGGTCGGCCCGTGGGCGTTGCTGGTCAGCGCGGCGGACGCCATCAGCGCCTCGCGGCCGGGGGCGCGTTCGGAGAGCATGACCACCTACATCAAACGGGTGGAGGATCTGGAGCGCATCGGCATGTCCTTCCCCGGCGTCGAGAAAGCCTACGCGGTGCAGGCAGGCCGCGAACTCCGCGTTTTCGTGCAACCCACGGCCCTGAACGACGACCAGGCGTTCGGCCTGGCCCGCAGCATCGCCCAAAAAATCGAAGGTGAACTCCAATACCCCGGCCAGATCAAGGTCACGGTGATCCGCGAGACCCGCTGCGTCGAGGTGGCCAAGTAACGCCGCCGCCACCAACCCCCCCTGGCACCCCCCGAAAGCCACGGCTTTCTCACCCGCCAAACACCCCGGGTGCCGCCGGGTTCCGGCGCGCTAGACAAACCCGCACCGCTAACGCATTGTGAGGCGCGATTATGAGCGATGAAGCGATGAGCAATTTCACCCCGCGCGCCCAGCAGGTGCTGGCCCTGGCGCGCAAGGAGGCCGACCGGTTCAACCACAACTACGTGGGCACCGAACACCTCCTCCTTGGCCTCATCAAGCTGGGCCAGGGCGTCGCCGTCAACGTCCTCCAAAAGATGGGCCTCGACCTCGAAACCGTCCGGCTCGAGGTCGAAAAGGCCGTCGGCACCGGCCCCGAACTCAAGGCGATGGGCAACATCCCCTACACGCCCCGCGCCAAGAAGGTGCTCGACCTCGCCAAGCGCGAGGCCAAGGCCCTCACCCACACCTACGTCGGCACCGAACACATCCTGCTCGGCCTGCTCCGCGAGGGCGACGGCGTGGCCGCCCGCGTGCTCAAGAGCCTCGACGTGGACATCGAGCAATGCCGGCAGGAGATTCTCAAGGAACTGGACCCCAATTTCACCGCGCCCGAGGAAGGCGAAGAAGCCGTCAAACCGGCGGGCGACAAGAAGGGCGACACCAAAACCCCCGCCCTCAAGGCCTTCGGACGCGACCTGACGGAAATCGCCCGCAAGGGGGAAATGGATCCGGTCATCGGTCGCCGCAACGAAATCGAGCGCGTCATCCAGATTCTCTGCCGCCGCACCAAGAACAACCCCGTGCTCCTGGGCGAAGCCGGCGTGGGCAAGACCGCCATCGTTGAGGGGCTGGCGCAGGAGATCGTCGCCGGCAACGTCCCCGAACTCCTCCGTGAAAAGCGCGTCATCACCCTTGATCTCGCGCTCATGGTCGCCGGCACCAAGTATCGCGGCCAGTTCGAGGAGCGCATCAAGGCGGTCATGGACGAAATCCGGCGCGCCAAGAACATCATCCTGTTCATTGACGAGTTGCACACCATCGTCGGCGCCGGTTCCGCCGAGGGCACCATGGACGCCTCGAACATCATCAAGCCCGCCCTCAGCCGTGGTGAACTCCAGTGCGTCGGCGCCACCACGCTCAACGAATACCGCAAATACATTGAGAAGGATGCCGCCCTCGAGCGCCGCTTCCAGTCCGTCAAGGTCGAGCCGCCCTCGGTCGAGGAGGCGATCCTCATCCTCAACGGCCTCAAATCCAAATACGAGGACCACCACAAGGTCGAATTCACCCCCGCCGCCATCGAGGCCGCGGTCAAGCTCGCCGACCGTTACATCACGGACCGTTACCTGCCCGACAAAGCCATTGATCTCATGGACGAGGCCGGTTCACGCGCCCGCATCGGCGCCATGACCCGCCCACCCGAAACCAAGGCGATGGAGGCGGAAATCGAAGCCATCAAGGCCAAAAAGGAACAGGCCATCAAGAGCCAGGACTTCGAGGGCGCCGCCGCCATGCGGGACAAGGAGAAGCAGGCCAAGGAGGCACTGGAGAAGCTCCTCGCCGACTGGCGCGCGAACCGCGAGGAAAAGCGCGTCAAAGTGGACGAGGACGACATCCTGCACGTCGTTTCGAAATGGACCGGCATCCCGTTGCAGCGCATGGAGCGCGACGAGGCCCGCCGCCTGCTCGCCATCGAAGAGGAGATGTCCAAGGTGGTCATCGGCCAGCAGGAGGCCGTCACCGCGCTCTGCAAGGCGTTGCGCCGCTCGCGCGCCGACCTCAAGGATCCCAAACGGCCCATCGGCACCTTCGCGCTGTTTGGCCCCACCGGCGTGGGCAAGACGTTGCTGGCCAAAACCCTCGCCGAGCAGATGTTCGGCGACGCCAAGGCGCTCATCCAGCTCGACATGAGCGAATACATGGAAAAGTTCAACGTCTCCCGCCTCGTCGGTTCACCGCCCGGTTATGTCGGCTACGAGGAAGGCGGGCAGTTGACCGAGGCCGTCCGCCGTCGGCCCTATTCCGTGGTGCTGTTCGATGAGATCGAAAAGGCCCACCCCGACGTCTGGAACATGCTCCTGCAGATTCTGGAGGAGGGCAAACTCACCGACAGCGTCGGCCGCGTGGTCAGCTTCCGAAACACCGTCATCCTGCTCACCTCGAACGTCGGCTCCAGCACGGGCCGCCGCACTGGCGCGTTGGGCTTCGGCAACGTCACCGAAGAGTCCTCGAACGAAAAGCTTCGTGAGACCATCCTTGAGGAGGCCAAGAAAACCTTCCGCCCCGAGTTCCTCAACCGGTTGGACGACATCGTGGTCTTCCGCCAGTTGACCCGGCCGGACCTCATCAAGATCCTCGACCTCGAAATCGCCAAGGTCGTCAACCGCCTCCAGCACAAACGCATCACGCTGCAGTTCGACGAGGCGGCCAAGAACTTCCTGCTCGAACGAGGTTACGACCCGCAATACGGCGCGCGCCCGATGCGCCGGGCCGTCGAACGCCATCTCGAAGACCCGCTCGCCGAGGAATTGCTCCGCGGCAACCTCCACGACGGCGAACCCATCCAGGTGAGCGTGGAAGCCGACAAGCTGGTCTTCACCCAGAACGCACCCGCCGCCGACGCAGGCGCGGTCTCCAGTTGAGGCGCCGCCAGTTCCATTCAAAACCCAACGCCGGCGGGCCACCGCCGGCGTTTTTTATTCGCGCTCCCGACCGCGCCCTCTTTCGCCCAGATTTTTCGGCTTCCGAACTCGAATTTCGATTTTTGACCCTGCCTCCGGCCCGATTCACTCCGCCACGCCGCGCGTCAGGGCCGTCAGATAGCCCCGCACTCGCAGGGCATTTTCCCCCTCCCCCAAATGCGCGTAGCTCTGGTGGAGGTTCGCGCACAGCCGCTGCAAAATCAGCCGCGGCGTAACCGGCGCCAGAAACTGCTCCTGAAACCCCAGTCCGCTGCGCAGCAGATGATTCACGCAGTCCGCCCGGGTCAGCAGTCGGCCCCCATCGAAAACGTCAATGTAGATGGACTCGGCGGCGTCCTGATAACGGCAGAGGAAATGCGCGGGAAACCCAATGCCCGCCGCCGGCAACCCAAGCCGTTTCGCGAGCAACAAATAGACAAGGCTCAACCCGATGGCGTTTCCCGCCCGCCGCTCCAGCACCTCGTTCACATAGTTGTTGCCCGGACGGAAATACGTCTCCCGGTCCCCGCGAAAACCCTCGGGGCCGAACAACCAGGCGTTCCAACGCGCCAGAAAAACCCGCGGCTCGCCGGTGAACCGCACCCGCTCCCGTGATTCCGCCGCCCATTGGTCCAGCACCGCGCGGCAGGCGTCCAGGTTGATTTCCGGATGCGCCGTGCGCGCCAGCAGCAGCGCGCCCGTTTCCAGGTCGAAGTCGTCCTGATTGCGCAGACAAAACAACAGGAACTCGCGGTCCGCCTCCCGCGCGCCCAGGAACCGCAACAGCTCCCGCACCCGCCGCCGCACCAGTGCGTCGTCGCTCAGGACATACGGGCGCAGCCACGCCACCACTTCCGGGCCATACGCCAGAATCCGCGCCCGCACCGCCTGATGCACCGCCTCGTCCTCGTCGCCCAGCAGCTTCACCAGGGCTTCCCGTTCGGGCGGCGGGGGACCCGCCAATGACGGCAATGATGGGGTAACGCCGGGCATGGCGGCATTCAATCACGCCGCGCCGCGCTGGCAACGCGATTCCCGCCGGTCGGCGGCGGCGGTTTCCGGCAAAAAGCTTGTTCCCGCCCGGCGCGCCGGCTTACCGTCCGCGCCGTCCCCCGCATGAGCGCGTCCCCCTCCCCTTCCGGCTTCAAGGGTTTCCTTACCAAGTTCACCGGCCTGCGCTCCGCCCCGCGGGAATTGTGGATCGTTTATGTCGCCTACATTTTCGAGAACGTCGCCTACAAGGTCGGGGCGGCGGGCGTGCTCACGCTCTGGCTGTCTGCCGACTTGAAATTTGGCGACGAGTCCGCCGGGGCCATGGTGGCGGTGTGGTCGGCCATCATGACACTCATCACCGTGCTCGTTGGCTCACTGACCGACGCGCTGGGCGTCCGCAAAACGTTCCTGCTGGGGTTCTGGATCTGCCTGGTGTCTCGCTTCGTGATGACCGCCACCGCCAACCCGTGGGTGGTGATTCCGTTTGGCCTGTATCTCCAGGCGGCGGGCATCGCGTTGCTGATTCCGGTGATGGCCGCCGCCTGCAAGCGTTACACCAACGCCGCCCAGCGATCGGTGGCCTTCGCGCTTTACTACGCGCTGATGAACCTCGGCTTCGCCATCGGCGACGTGATTTTTGACAAGGTCCGCGCCGCCGCCACGCGTGCCTCGGCGGTCGGCGTGGAACACACCGAACATCTGTGGACGTTCACCTGGCACAGCCTCCAGCAATGTCCCTACCAGATGCTCATCTTCCTCGGCGTGGTGTTCACGCTGCCGGGGCTGGTTCTGGTCTGGGCCTGCATGCGCGAGGGCGTCGAAATGACGGAGGACGGCGTCCGCATCCAGCCGCCGAAAAAGGCGCAGGCGGGCGAGGGCATCCTCGCCTCGGCGTGGCGTGGCGCGCGCGACGCCGGGCGCGAAACCTTGCGCATCTTCGGCGGCCTCTGGCGGCAAAATGCCTTCTACCGCTTCCTTCTGTTCATGACGCTCGTGGTCGGCGTGAAAATGATTTTCTACCACCTCGCCTACACTTTTCCCAAATACGCCATCCGCGAGCTGGGCGATGGCGCGCCGTTCGCCCACCTCAGCGGCATGATGAACTCGATGATGATCCTCGTGCTTGTGCCCATCTGCGGGGCGCTCACCCAGAACGTGTCCGCCTACCGGATGGTGACGTGGGGCAGCCTGATTTCGGCCCTCTCGGTGTTCTTTCTCGCCGTGCCGGCGCGCTGGTTCCAACCGCTGGCCGACGGCTGGTTCGGCAAACTGATCGTGCAAGACTGGCTCCAGGTGGCCGGGCCGGTGAATCCGCTGTGGATGGGCATTTTCCTGTTCATCTTCTTCCTCTCGATTGGCGAGGCGTTCTGGTCGCCGCGCCTCTATGAATACGCCGCCGCCATCGCGCCCAAAGGCCAGGAGGCCTCCTACATGGCGCTCTCGATGCTGCCCTATTTCGTGGCCAAGTTCACCGTGGGCCTGAGTTCCGGCTGGCTGCTGGCCTGGTATTGCCCCGCGGAGGGGCCGCGGCAGCCCGAAATCATGTGGCTCATCATTGGCGGCATGGCGCTGGTCACGCCGCTGGGCACATTCTTCTTCCGGCGGCATCTGCAGTTGCAGGAATCCGGCCGGGAACCGGTGGAACAAGCCGTGAAGGACGCCGCGCGCGAGGAAGAGGCCGGGCACGGTTGAGCGGAGTGCAACTTGGCCCGTGGGGTGCTGACTCCGCCGAATTCGGGCGCTGGTCTTCGGCGTTCCGCATCCGGCGGTCCTATTTCGCCCGCCGCAGCTTGAGCGCCAGCACCAGCCAAAGCAGCGCCGCCACCACCAAGGCAACCGGCAGAATCAACACCGCCGAACGCAGGCTGCCCCATTCATCCGACAACCACCCCACCAGCAGCGGCGACGGCATGTCGCCGAAGAGGTGGATCAGAAAGATGCTCATCGCCATCGCGCTGGCACGCAGGTTCACCGGCACCGTCTCGAGAATGAGCGTGTTCACCGGCCCGGTGCCAAGGAACAGGAAAAACATCGCCCCCGCCAGCCCGGCCATTGCCAACCCCTTCTGCGGCGTGAGGAACGCCCCGAACGCCAGCGGCACTGCCAGGCTCACGGAAAGCCCCAGCACCCATGCATAGGCCCCCCGGTTGCGTTTGCGCCACGCCGTCGCCGCGAAGCCACCGGCAAATGTCCCCACCAGCCCCGCCGCCACCAGCACCAGCCCAAAGAACTGCGCCGCATCCGCTTCGGCCAGACCGTGCGCGCGGTTGAGAAACGTCGGCCCCCAGTGCGCGAACGCGCCGAGCGCGAACGTGTAGGCCATGTAACCGCCCACCACGAGCAGGTAATCCGGCAGACGGAACAGCTTGAGGATGTCGCCCCGCGCGGGCTTTTCCACGGCTACCACGCCATCCGCCCCACCCCGCCGCGGTTCGGCAAAGGGCAGCAACACGACGGCCAGCAACAGGCCGGGCGCGCCCGCCCAGATGAAGGCATGTTGCCAGCCCCAGCGCCCGCCAATCTCCCCGCCCACAATCGCCCCGAGCGCCGCGCCGATGGGAATGGCCACATAGAAAATGGTCAAAGCGTTGTTCCGCTTTGCCGGCCCGAATGTGTCGGAAATGTAACTCGGGCTGATGGTGGCGTAACTTGCCTCGCCCACGCCCACCATCACCCGGAACGCCAGCATCACCGCGAACGCCTGCCACCCCAGAGCCAACGCCAGCCGGTCCGAAAACCCCGTCAGCACCGTGCCCAGGCTCCAGATGAAGATGCCCGCCGCAATCAGCCATTTCCGCGACGAACGATCCCCCAGATACCCGAACACCGGCGACGTGATGAAATAGCCCAGCATGAAGGCCGTGCCCAACCAGCCGGCCTGGCTGTCATTCAACTCCAGATCCTTCTGCACCAGCGGCAGCACCGCCGACAACACGTAACGATCGAAATAGTTGAACAGGTTCAGTCCGGTGAGGATGAACAGCGTCCAGAACGGGGAAAGCGCGCGTGGCATGGGCAATCGGTGGCTCGCCGGACCGGCGCAGGCTAGGCCGGGCCGCCCCCCGGGCAAAGCGGAAAGGACAAACTTACGGACCAGGGGGACCATTCAGTTCAAGGTCGGGGGAGAGACGGGCCTCTGGCCTGTTCTGCCGGGCGACCCGCCCCGCCGTCGGGCGCAGGAAGCAGCCACGGCATGGTTGGAGGTGCGGGGCGCACAGCGGGGCGGCAAGTTGCCGCCCAGAACGGCCAAGTTGGCCGTTCCACCAAAACGCACTGCATAATTCCGGCTACCCCCAGCCGACTGGAAAGTCGGCGATACGGCAGGTTGGGAAACCTGCGCTACGAACCCACGACGGCCCCGCAAGAAATCGAGGAGCAGGGCGGCTCGCGTCTCGGTTGCAAGCAACGGCGATGCGTCCACCCGGTTCCACCGGCAAAAAATGAGGTTCCTTTGCCCTGCCCCCGATACTAATTTCCCGCCGCGTGCCCGCCCTCGGCAGGCATGCGGAGGGCGGCGCAAACGCTGCCCTCCGCCTCCAGCCGAGTGAAGCAAACAAAAACATGTCAGCCGAATCCCAGCCCCAGCCAACGGTCCCGCCCAACGCCGACCGCAAGACGCTTGATCAGCGCAACCAGATGACCGAACTGGAGCGCATTCGCCACTCCTGCGCCCACGTCATGGCCACCGCCATCCTGCGCCTGTGGCCCGACGCCCAGTTCGCCTACGGCCCGCCCGTCGAAAACGGCTTCTACTACGACCTCGAATGTTCCCACCGCATCTCGCCCGAAGACTTCGAGAAGATCGAGGCCGAGATGAAGAAGGAGATCAAGGCGAACAACCCCTTTGAGAAAATTGTCGTCACCCGCGAGCAGGCCATTCAAGACGCCCAAAGCGGACGCCTCGGCGGACTGGCCGAGCGGCCCGGCAATCCGAGCAAATTCAAGCTCGACCTCCTCAACCAGATTCCCGAGGGCGAACCGATCTCCTACTACAAAAACGGCGACTTCGTGGACCTCTGCGCCGGGCCGCACGTGATGCGCACCGGCAACATCGGCGCGTTCAAGCTCACCAGCGTGGCCAGCGCCTACTACAAGGGCGACGAGCGCAACCCGCAGCTCCAGCGCATCTACGGCACCGCGTTCAAAAACAAGACCCAGCTCGACGAGTGGCTGAAGATGCAAGAGGAGGCCAAAAAACGCGACCACCGCAAGATCGGCGCGGAGATGGGCCTCTACACGATTGACACCGAATACGTCGGGCCGGGCATGCCGCTGTGGCTGCCCAAGGGCACCGTGCTCGTCGAGGAACTGGAGAAGCTGGCGAAGGAAACTGAATTCGCCGCCGGCTATGTCCGCGTCCGCACGCCGCATCTGGCCAGGGAGAAGATGTATAAAACCTCCGGCCATCTGCCGTATTACGCGGAGAGCATGTTCCCGCCCATGGAAATGGACGAACACCGCGCCACCCGCCAGCAAATCGAAGCCCGCATCGCCGAACTGGAAAAGCAACTGGCCGATTACGCGAAGCAGAAATCCAGTGGGTAACCCGCGGAAAACAGCTATTTCCCGGGCATGAAAGCAAATCTGCCAATCGAAGTTGCCCCAGAGATCATGAGCGGCGCGCCGGTGTTTCGCGGCATGCGCGTGCCGGTGCAGGCGCTGTTCGAGTATTTGGAGGACAACCTGTCGCTGGATGAATTCTGAACTGCTTTGCGACCGCGAAGCGCGAGGATGCGATGGCGGTGCTCGAACACAGCAAGAGCGGGTTGCCAACGGCAGCCTTGTAAGATTGGGTGCGGCCAGCCATGCTTGAGCCATGAGCGAAATCATTTTTGAAGTGCGTGAAGCAGAAGAGGGCGGCTTTTGGGCGCGCGCGCTCGGCCACAGCATTTTCACGCAAGGCGAGGATTGGGAGGATTTGCGCGCGATGGTAAAGGACGCCGTGTCCTGCCATTTCGAGAAGGAAACGGAGCGGCCCAAAGTCATCCGCCTGCACTGCGCCTGAATATGAAGAAGGAACTCGTTTTTGAAATCGAACAGGACGACGACATGCTCGTCGCGGTCTGCCATGAGCCGGAAATGGCGACGCAAGGAAGCAGTCTCGGCGAGTTGATCGCCATGATCCGCGATTTGGTTCAGTGCCGGTTTGACGAGGGTGACGAACGGTTGCGCTGGCCGATCCGCCTCCATTTCGTTCAGGATCCGGTTTTGTCCGCGCCAGTCGCGTGAAACTGCCGCGCGACCTCTCCGGAGACGAGGTTTGCCGCGCATTGAAGCGGCTCGGTTTTGAATTCGTCCGGCAGACCGGCTCGCACCGGCACTACGTCAAAGGTTCGCTGCATCCGTGTGTGCCCATGCACCGCGAAATCAAACCAAAGACGTTGCAGTCCATTCTGAAGCAGGCGGGCATTACCGCTGAAGCGTTGTTGGAAAATCTTTGAAGTAAATCGTTGCTCCATGTCTGTCATTACGAAATCCGAACTTGAATTGGTTGAACAGGCGGTCAAAACGAGCACCGCACCGGCGGAGATTGTCGCCGCGTTCAACGAGTTGTCCGCGTTGCGCGAGCAGTTGAACCGGCTGGGCGAAGCGGAGCGGTATTACCTCAAGGCCATGAACTGCCCGCATCATCACCGCATCTTTGCGGCGGAGCCACGCAGTTATCGCGATTTGCCGTTGCGCCTCGCGGAATACGGCTGCTGCTATCGCTACGAGCAGTCGGGCGAGTTGTTCGGCCTCATGCGCGTGCGTTCGCTCAACATGAACGATGCCCACATCTATTGCACCGAGGAGCAGTTTGCCGACGAGTTCAAGGCGGTGAACGACATGTATCTGAAGTATTTCCAAATCTTCGGCCTCGAAAAATACGTGATGCGCTTCAGCACACACGCGCCGGAGGGGTTGGGCAAAAAATACGTCAACGAACCGGAGCTGTGGAAGAAGACCGAGGACATGGTGCGCCGGGTGTTGATCGAATCCGGCATTAACTTCGTGGAGGTCGCCAACGAGGCGGCGTTCTACGGGCCGAAGATTGACGTGCAGGTGTGGAGCGCCATCGGCCGTGAATTCACCATCGCCACCAACCAGGTGGACTTCGCCGTGCCCGCGCGCTTCGGCCTGCAATACAAGGATCGCGACAACACCATGAAGACGCCGCTGTGCATTCATCGCGCGCCGCTCGGCACGCACGAGCGGTTCATCGGCTTCCTCATTGAGCATTACGCGGGCAACTTTCCGCTCTGGCTCGCGCCGGATCAGGTGCGCGTCATCACGCTCAACGACGACCCGGCACTCATCGAATATGCCAGGCCCATCGTGGCCGAACTGCGCGCGAACCTGGTGCGCGTGGACGCGGATTTCAGCGCCATCC
>JBKBTZ010000029.1:0-33053 GCA_046290825.1 Limisphaerales bacterium | reverse complement strand
GTAGTCTCCGGGGGCATTATCACTCTATCATATTCGCCCCTCAGTCTCGGCGCGGGGAAAATCCTCGGATCACATGAAGTAACAGTGGTAATCCTCCGCTACGGTCGGCTCCGGCCCCGCCGCCACGGAGATCGCCGCCTCGAACACGCTGTTCCTGGCCAACTCAATTGTGCTCGGCACGAACGGCAGCAATCTGTTGCGTGTCTGGGGTGGCCGCACGGTCACGCTCAATGGCGCGGTCGCGGGCGCCGGCGGCTTCCAGAAAACCGACACCGGCACGCTCGTTCTCCAGAACGGCAGCAACACCCTGACCGGCCCGATGTTTGTGGTGGGCGGCGCGCTGCAAATCCGCGACGGCAGCAACAACACGGCAACATTCCTTACCCCAGCCGCGCTCGCGGCCACCTCGATCACCGTGAGCAACACGGGCATCCTCGATCTGCCGCGCTTGCATGCCTCCACGGAGCAAATTGTCACCTACACGCTCCCGCCGGTCAGCGTGCAGGACGGCGGCACCGTGCGCTTCCGCGCGGCCACCGGTTCCAGCCGCCACGAGGTCAACGGGAACATCACCGTCAATGGCAACGTCACCTTCAACAACAACGGCGGCGCGTTCGCCAACAACGTCAACCTGCTGGGCACGCTCTCCGGCTCCGGCACCATCAGCAATCTGGCCACGACCGCCTCCGGTTCCTCGACGACCACGCGCACGACGACGCTTACGCAGCCGAATTCCCCATTCACCGGCAATTGGTTCGTGGATTACACCGCCGCCACGTCGGACGATTTCGTGGGCCTCACCGCCGGGGCGGTGGGCGCGTTGGGCACGGCGGGGGTTACCCTCGACGACCGCGCGGTGTTGAACACCACCGTGACTGGTGGTCTCAACAGCCTGACCAACATCACGCTGCTCAAGAGCACCGCCATCGCCAACCTTGGCAGCACGTGGAACAATCCGGCGGCCACGCTCGTCCAGCAGGACGGCACGGTGAACATTGCCGGGACGGGTTTCGGCTCCGTCAGCGTCAGCAATTACACCCAGTCGGCCGGCGTCCTGAACCTCGACCTTGGAGCCACGCCGGCCAGCGCGGACACGGTCACGCTGGGCGGCAACTACGATTACTTCGGCGGCAGCATGGAAGTGGCCCTGCGCGCCAATCCGGCGGGCAACACCTACACGCTCGTCAACTACGGCGGATTGATGAACGGCACCCCCACCGTCAACATCGCCCTCCCGCCCACCCGCATTCCCAGTCCGACGGTGAACTACGGCACCGGCAGCAACAGCGCGATCACGGTCGCCTTCCCGGCGGGCGCGGTTTCGAACCTCGTCTGGCAGGGCAACAACGGCTTCAACTGGGATCTCAACACCACCTTCAATTTCACCAACCTCGTCGGCGGCCCGGAGGTCTTCCTCACGTTTGACAACGTCACGTTCAATGACACCGCCGTGAACTATTTCGTGCAGACCCTCGGCACCATTGTGCCGGGGACGATGGTCTTCAACCACTCGTTGAACGATTACACGGTCACCGGCGATGCCATCAGTGGCCCGGGCAGCCTGACCAAGTCCGGAACCGGAACGCTCACCCTGGCCGCGACCAACACCTTCACCAGCGGTGTGACGCTGAACGCGGGCCGGCTCCGCGCCGGCGCCAACAACGCCCTCGGCAGCGGCCCCATCACCCTCAGCGGCGGCGCGTTGTCCAGCGACAGCGGCACGCCCCGCGTGCTGGCCAATGGGCCGGTTTACAATGGCAACGTCACCCTGGGTGACTTTTCCGACACCGGCGGCCTCAATCTGACCGGCAACGGCTCGGTGGCGGCAAGTTCCACCGTGACGACGCTGCCGTCCGGAGTGATTCACACCAACGCTGGCATCCTGAGCGGCGGCGCGGGCGCGACGCTGACCAAGGCGGGCGACGGTTTCCTGGCGTTGAACGGAGCGAACACCTACGCGGGCGGCACCATCATCAATGCGGGCCGCGTCAGTGCCGGCACCGGCAGTTCGTTTGGCACCGGCCCGGTCACCGTGAACGACGGCGGGCAGGCTTACTTGTTGACGAGCGGCATCACCGTGACGAATCCGTTGACCGTCACCGGTCTCGGCCCGGTGGAGGGCGTCGGCCAGTTCGGGGCCATCCGGCTCGGGGGCAACACGGTGTCCGGCCCGATCACGCTCACCGGCGACACGCGCATCACGGCCTACAACAGTTCGGGCACGATTGCCGGCAACATCGGCCAGACGGGCGGCGCCCGGAAGTTGGAGCTGGGCGGCAGCGGCCTCGGCGCCCACGGGGGCAACGCCATTACCATCTCCGGCACCAACACCTACACCGGTGGCACCGAGGTGCGCGGCGCGATCGTCACCGCCAACAACAGCGCGGCCTTTGGCACCGGTCCCATCCTGATTGATGAAGGCGCGGCGGTCGGCCAAGTCACCCGCATCAACCTGGGCGCGGGCGTGATGCTGACCAACGAGGTCACGATGGACACCACGGCGCAGACCGGATTCCTCGGGCCGCTGACGGCCAGCGGCGGCGGGCTGGCCGTCGTCACCGGTCCGATCAACATCACGGCGGCGGTGGGCAACGGCGGGCACTTTGCCTCGACGGGCGTCGGCTCGGTGCTGCGGGTGATGGGCTTCATCAATTCGCCCAGTGTTCAGCCGAATTTCCGGGTGGGCACCAACGAGGTTGGTGGTGGCGGCAATTACACCACGCTGCAACTGGGTGAGGGACTGCTGCGGCTGGCGGCGAACAACGGCGTCCATACCAACGCCCGGCTCAATCTGGCCGTCTCCAATCCCGGCCAGTTTGACCTGAACGGCTACCACCAACTGCTTTCGCAGTTGACCCGCGCGGCCACGGCCACCGCCACCGTGCTGAACAACGGCGCGCCGGGTTCCACGCTCACGCTCAACATCCTCGGCACCACCAACAACATTTACGGTGGCACATTCCAGAACGGCACCGGCGGCTTCAGCCTCGTGAAGACCGGCGCGGGCACACTGACGTTGACCAACAATGCCAACACGCACACCGGCCCGGTGACCGTCAGCCAGGGCACCCTCGCCCTCACCGGCGCGGCCACCCTCGCTACCACGAACCTCCAGCTTGCCGCCGGGACGACCCTCGACGTGCTGGGCCGGACGAACGCCGCGTGGACGCTGCTCTCGACGCAAACGCTCGGCAACACCGGCGGCACCGCGCAGGTGAACGGCGGCCTCGTCGCCACCAACGCCCGGCTGGCGTTGCAATACATCGGCACGCCCGCCCTCGAGATCGCCAACGGCACCCTCACACTGGCAGCCACCACGGGCGTCACCGTCAACAACACCGGCGGGCCGCTGGGCGCGGGCAGCTACAAGCTCGTCAGCATCGGCACCGGCGGCGCGGTGGGCGGCGCGGTGCCTGCCTCCGTCGCCGTGACCGGCGGCGGCTTGCAGAGCGGCATGAATGCCGCGTTGAGCCTCGTCAGTGACGAGCTTTACCTCGACGTCGCCCCCGGCGGGGTGAACACGAATCCCACCAACATCGTGAGCGCGTTCACCAGCTCGAACGTCACGTTGAGCTGGCCGGACTCGCACATTGGCTGGCGGCTCGAGACGCAGACCAACGCGCGCAGCGTCGGCCTGAGCACCAACTGGGTCACCGTGCCCGGTTCGGACGCGACCAATCAGGTGACGCTGCCGATTGACCGGAACAATCCGGCGGTGTTCTTCCGCTTGATGTATCCGTAAGACCATCCCGGCGGGGCGTCGTGTCGCGCGACGCCCCACCACTTTTCCTTCTCGTCGTTTAACAACTCAACCCCTGCTGTCATGAATCCTCCCAAACCTTCTCTGCGTCGTTGCATCGCCCTCGCCGTTGTCCTGGGGCTTCCCGCCTTGGTTTCCGCCCAGTCCACCGCCACCTGGCTGGGCACCACCAGCACCGCGTGGGGCGTCAGTTCCAACTGGGATCCCGACATTCCCGGCGCGGGTGACCATGTCGTTGTCGCCGACACCACTCCGAACAACGCCGCGATCCTGGACACCAGCCGCATCGTTGGTTCGGTGACGCACGGCGACACCGGCACGCGCACGGCGCTGTTCACGTTTCAGACCGGAGCCAACACCCTCACCTTGACCAACGGCGTGGTGGCGAACGGCAACTTCACCGGCGGGGTGGGGCTGAGCTTCAACGGCAATCTGACCTTGAGCGAAAATCAGACCTGGTCCGTGGGCGGCGATCCGGGTGCCGTGACTGTAGATCGCGGTGTGCGGATGCAGGCGGATGGCACGCAGAAAACCGTCACCTTGAACGGCAACCTCACCAAGACCGGCCCGGGGCAGCTTGTGCTGGCCAACCTCACGATTGGGGGGGCGGGTGATTTCATCGTCAATCAAGGCTCGCTCAAGATCAACGCGGCCTCGTCTGCGCTCATCACCGTCGGCGGGGCCGGCAACATCACGGTCAACAATGACGCCCGGCTCCTGTTCTCGCGGAACACCGGCACCATGAGCGTCACGCGGGACATCGTCATGAACGACACCGCCACGCTGGGGGCGGGCGGTGGCGGGTCGGGCGCGACGGCGACGGTGGATTCGGCCATCACCTGGAACGGCACCCACAACCTCACGATGGTGAACAACAACCCGTTCACCTTTGCCGGGCCGTGGTCAGGCGCGGGCACCATCAACCGGGGCGGCGGACAGGCCGTCACCATCACCGGCACCAGCCCGGGATTCAGCGGCACGTTGAATCTGCAGAGCGGCTTTACCACCAACGCGGGCAGCTTTACCGGCATGACGCTCAACCTGAGCGGCGGCACCAACTGGCTGACCGGCAGCCTGGCCGGCTGCGTGGTGAACAGCAGCGCCAGCACGAACATCTTCAGCGGCACGGTTAGCGGTTCCACGGTCACGTTGACCAGCGGACGCGCCACGTTGAACGGAGGGTTCCCGGGTTCCACCATCCACGTCAATGGCGGCACGACCGATTTCAGCCCCGCCATTGGAAACGCGACCATTAACATCAATCAATCCGGCATCCGCACCGCCTCGGTGAACAACCAGTTCGGCACCGGCATGGTCAACCTGAAGACCACCGGCAGCGACTCCCGCATTGATTTGAACAACGTTACGATGGACAACGATTTCACCCTGGATTCCACCGCCACCACCGGGTTCTCCGGCGCGCTCCGCGCCACGGGCGGGGCGCTCTCCACGGTGAATGGCACCGTTACGGTCACCAAGAGTGTTGGCAATGGCGGCCATCTCGCGGGGGACACCGGGGCCACCCTCCGGTTGCTCGGGCCGCTGGAAGCGGGCGGAGGAATGAGCACCATTGTGCATCGCCTGGGCACGGTGGAGTATGGCGGGGGAGGCAGTTCGGTGTATCAATTGCAGGTCACGGATACGGCCCGCCTGGTTGCCAACAACGGGCTGGCCACCGGCACGGCGTTACGGCTGGGGGGCTCGGCGGCCGCCACGCTCGATTTGAACGGCTTCAGCCAGACCTTGGCCCGGATTGGCCGGAATGTTCCCGATTTCGCCACGGGCACCGGATATAACGCCGTCATCACCAACGGCGCGGCCACGGCGGTAACCCTGACCTTGTCCGCGAGTTCCCCGAACTACACTTATAGCGGGACCATCGTGGGCGGCGCGGGCGCGCTCCATCTCGCGAAGGCGGGCGCCAACACGGTTACTCTGGCCGGCACAAACACCTACACCGGTGACACCACCATCACGGCCGGCGGCTTGACGATCAGCGGTGCGGGGCGGCTCGGCGGGGGCACCTATGCCGGGGCCATCGCGAACAATGGGGCCTTCACCTATGCCAGTTCCCAGCCGCAGACTCTGGCGGGCGTCCTTTCCGGCAACGGGTCGCTGACCCAGCAGGGTTCGGGCACGCTCACCATCTCCCTGAACAGCGGCCACAGTTTGAGCGGCCCGGTGACCGTCGCGGGCGGCGTCCTCACGCTGGGCAGCCTGACGGCTTCGGGCACGGTGACGTTCAACACGCCCTCGCTCATCACGGTCCAGACCAACGCCACGCTGGACCTGCCCATGCTGCACGGATCCAGCGGGCAGACAGCCACCTGGCAGTTGTCGCCAATCACGCTGGAAAGCGGCGCCACCCTTCGCTTTCGCGCCAGCACCGGCAGCGACACCCACAATCTGGGTGCGAACATTGCCAACACTGGCAACACGACCATTGACAACAATGGCGGCAGCTACGCCAACAACATCAATCTCAGCGGCGTGTTGAGCGGTTCCGGCACCATCAGCAACCTGGCCACCACCGCCTCAGGAGCCACCACCACCATCCGCACGCTCACTTTGAACAACCCTTCCACCACCTACTCCGGTGACTGGTTCGTGGATTACACCGCGACCACCAGCGACGACTTTGTTGCCTTGAGTTCCACTGCGGCCGGCGCGCTGGGCACCGGCACCGTTACGCTGGATGACCGGGCACGGTTGATCTGCGGCGCGGCGAACGGCTTGTCGTCACTGGCCGGCGTCTCGCTGCTCAAGGCTACCGCCTGGGTGGACGTGAACCAGAGCACCACCCTCCAGTCCCTCCAGGGCACCGTGGGCGTGGTTACCAACAACACGGCGGGCGCGGTGACGTTGACCGTGAATGCCGGCTCGTTCAGCGGCGCGATCCGCAACAACGGCCCGCTCAGTCTCGTGAAGGCGACGGCGGGCACCCTGACCCTGGGCGGTGTGAACGATTACACCGGTGCCACCACCGTCAATGACGGCACGTTGCTCGTGAACGGCTCGCTGGCCGCCGCCAGCGCCGTGACCGTGAATGGCGGCACGCTGGGCGGCAACGGCACCATCAACGGCACCGTGGCGGTCAACGCGGGCGGCACGCTGGCCCCGGGCACGTCCATCGGCACCCTGACCGTTAACAACACCGTCACGCTCGCCGGCACCACGGCGCTCGAAATCAACAAGGCGGGCATGACGCTCACCAGTGACCTCGTCACCGGCATTACCACTTTGAACTGTGGCGGCAGCGTGACGGTGAGCGCCACCGGCGATGCCCTCGCGGCGGGCGATGAATTCACCGTGTTCAGCGCCGGCATGTTCAATGGCAGCTTTGCCAGCATCACGCCCGCGCCGGGCGCCGGGCTGGCGTGGGACACGAACAAGCTCGCCACCGAAGGCAAGCTGCTGGTGCATCATCGTCCGGTGGCCGGGCCGAATGTCGCCAGCGTGGCGCGGGGCGCGACCGCGATTCTGGGTGGCGCGAAGCTGCTGGCCAACGACAGCGATGCCGACGGCGACCCGCTGACCATTGTGGCGGTCACGGCGGTGAGCGGCAGCGCGACGCTGGTCGGTCCGAACATCAGTTACACCGCGCCGGGCAGCGGCAGCACGGACACGATCTCCTACACGGTCAGCGATGGCCGGGGTGGGGAGACGAACGGCATTGTGACGGTGACGCTGACGTCGCCGGATGCGCCGTCCCTGAACGTGGTTTCCGGTCCGGTGCTGGACGACAACCAGTTCAAGGTCACCTTCGCCGGCGTGCCGGGGCTGACCTACACGGTGGAGGATTCGACGGTGTCGCCGGTCGGGCCGTGGAGTTTCTACACGAACCTGACGGCGGGGCCGAACGGGCTGTTTGAGCTGGTGGCCACGAACCATCCCTACGTCCCCGCGCGGTATTTCCGCACGGTGGCTCCGTAGGCATCAAGCCGACGGGTCAGCATCTTTGATCTCCCTCGAATGATGATTTCCCTTCCCCGCCCCCGACCGCACGGCGGCATGGTGGCGGTTTGGGCGGTGTTTTTGCTGTGCGTGCCGATGGTGTTGGCGCAGACCCCGCCGGCGGCGGTCACCCTCAACGTCACCGTCAATGGCCAGCCGCGAACGTTGAACCTGTATCAGCGTCCGGTCCGCGCCACGAACTTCCTGCTGCTCACCTGGACGAGCGCCAACGGCTACCAGACCAACGCCACGCCGCCGCCCGTCCGCACCTATCGCGGCACCGTGGCGCAGGAGCCGAACACGCTGGTCTGCGCCGTCCTGAAACCGGGCGGCTTGTTGAGCGCGGCAGCCTTCGATTACGAGAAGGGCAAGACGTATCACTGGACACTCTCCAACGTGGACGTCTCCGGCCAGTTGCCCGCCGGGGCGGCGCTGCCGGAGGGGCAGGGGACCGCGTCCGTCCTGGCCGAGGAAGCCGGCGAAGCAGAGATCGCGCACATACCGGACGGCTGCGCGAACTGCCAGTCGGCGGCGCCCCCCGTTCCCGAGCCGGCCCCGGAAGCCGCCGCCGCCGCCGAAGTCCCGGGCATCGAGGCGGCCGCGTTGCCGCCCTCGACCTACATGCCCCCGGCGGGCGGGATGCAGTTGATGGACCTCGCCCTCGACATCACGCATTATCGCTACCAGACGACTTACGGCGGCAACCTCGATCTCACGCTCGCCAACTGCGAGCACGAGGTGAACATCCACAACCTGATGATGGCGCGGGACGCGCTGATTGCTGTCCAGGTGCCCGTCATCGTCGTGCGGCAGGACATTTTCTACACGACCACGAACGGCGGCGCGCAGCTTGCCGCGATGAACACCGAGTGGAAGAAGCAGCCGCTGTTCAGTCTGCCGTGGGACCAGGTTTACAGCTACCGCCCCGAGGGCGGCCTGGGCGCGGGCATTGGGGGCATCGCCTACCAGAACAACATCGGCAAGAACCAGTCGCCCATGTGCATCGAAGCCCTCTACCATGAGGCGGGGCACAACTGGGACGTGGTTCACCTCGTTTATGGCAAGGACACGATGGGCGGCAACCAGCCCAATCACGGTCCGTTCAGCATGGATCGCCTGCTCCGCAAGCGCAACGAGGCCATGACCCAGGGACACCTCGTGCCGCATCCCGGCCCGTATCCCGACCCGCTGCCGCCCTACACTCACCTGGACCTGGCCAGCACGCTGCCCGGCACCCCGGTGGACATCAACGTTCTGGCCAACGACTGGGACGGCAACGGTGACGCCATCAGTATTTTTGCCTTCAGCACCAACACCGCACGCGGCGGCACGGTCACCGCGCTGGGCGGCGGCGGGCTGCGTTACACGCCCGCGCCGGGCTACGTCGGCAAGGACGTCTTCGCCTACACGGTGCAGGACAGCACCGGCTTGAAGACGCGCGAACTGGTGCAGGTGGAGGTGGTCAACCGCGGACTGGCGGCGCACTACACGTTTGACCAGACCAACGGCGTTTCCGCCCTCGACGCCACCGGCTTCGGCCATCACGGCGCATTGCAGGGCGCGGCGAACTTTGCCACCCACCGTGAACCCGGCGTGCTCGGCGGCGCGCTCCGGCTCGATGGCGGCGGCGTCATCTGCGACAAGACCCCGCTGGTGCCGCCGGATGTGACGGTGACGGGGAACTGGCCGTTCGATGCCGACGGGCTGGCGCGCGGCAATTTCTTCGACCCGATGGATGAAAGCTACACCGTGGCGTTCTGGTTCAACGCCAAGGACACCGCCACCACGCGCACGCTGCTCCAGAAGCAATGGCACGATGAGCAGAAGGTCGGGTTCAAACTCACCGTCAGCGCGTCCGGCCTCACGGCGACAGTGCGCCAGTTCAACGGCCTGAGCAGCACCAAGACCTTGAATGGCAGCGCCGCCATCACGGCGGGACGCTGGCATCACGTGGCGCTCCAATTCGACCGCTCCGCCGAACTGGCGCGGCTTTTTCTCAATGGCGTGCAGATCGCCTCCGACAGTCTCGATGCGGGCCGGTTCATCTACCAGGGCCGCCAGCCGTTGCTGCTCGGTCCCGATGCGGCGGGGCAGGTGGTGGTGGACGATTTCCGCCTCTACACGAAGGCGCTCACGCCCGCCGAATTGGTGGGGCTCTACGAATTGGCGGGGCCGGGGCAGCCGCGCTATCTGACAGACCCGGTGGTGATGGCCACCGCCTACGCCGGGCTGCCCTACCAGTGGGATGCGGCGCAGTTCTTGTGGGACGGTGGCATTCCGCTCACGTTCTCGGTGAGCAACGCTCCCGCCTGGCTGACCCTCAGCGGCAATGTGCTTTCCGGCACGCCCGGCCCGGGCAATGGCGGCACGTTCAGTTTCACGGTCACCGCCACGGCGACCAACGGTCTGCTCACCAGTGCGACGCATCAGGTCACCGTGCTGACCAACGTCATCGTATCTGTGGCGAACGGCTCGTGGACCAACGGCGCGACGTGGAGCGACGGCCTCGATCCTGCCGCGGGCAAGGATTATCTGGTGGACGGCGAGACGGTTTCCGCCGCCAACACCAACACCACGCAAAGTTTTCCCGGACGCAGCCTGACGGTGAAGGCGGGCGCGCTGCGGCTGCCGTTGGAGCACAACTCCACCGGCTGGATCGCCACCTACAACCTCACCAACCTGGCGCTCGACGGCGGCACGCTTCAGTTTGATGCCTCGAACGGCACCTCCACCTGGAATGTGAACCGGCCCGTCACGGTGCTTTCGCCTTCGGCCCTGCTCCAGACGGACGGCAACTACAGCTACAACTGCAACCTGAACGGGGGCCTCACCGGGCCGGGCGACGTCAGCTTCACCGTGAACCGCAGCGACACGGACGACATCAACTCGTTCCTGAATGTCTTTGGCAACAACACGAATTTCACCGGCAACTGGACGGTATCGAGCCAGGACTCGGGGGGCGCGGCGCAACTCGTCGCCAAAGCCGCCAACGCGCTCGGCCTCGGCGTCGTTACGCTCAACACCGGCGGGCGGCTCGTCAATGGCGTCGCGGGCGGGCTGAACTCACTGGCCGCCGTGAACCTGCTGGACGCCAGCGCCCGCCTGGTGCTGACGTTCCCGTGGGTCAATGCCTCCGCCCGGCTGACTGCCACCGAGGGCGCGACGGTGGAACTCGGCGCGGGCGCGAGCACCGTGGCCTCGCTGGTTGTTGATTACAACTCGGTGCCGCCGGGCACCTACACGGCGGCGCAGTTGGCCGCGTTCGGGCTGACGGCATCGGGCAGCGGCACTTTGCAGGTGCTGGCCCTCGCGCCGTTGCCACCGGTGTTCAACGCCAACCCGCTCGTCCTCGCCAGCGTGAACGAGGGCGTGGCCTACTCCAATTCACTGGCCGGTTTGGTCACCGACCCGAACCCGGGCGACGTGCTCACCTTCACCAAACTCAGCGGCCCGGCGTGGTTGAACGTGGCCACCAACGGCGTCGTCAGCGGCACGCCGCTCGAACCCGACGCGGGCCTCAATCAATGGGTCGTGCGCGTCACCGATTCCACCGGGCTGTGGGACGAGACGACGGTGCAGTTGTTTGTCATCCCGTTCAACGACCCGCCGGTGTTCACCAGCAATCCGGTCCTCGCGCCGCCCGCGTTTGTGAACGCGGCTTACGGCGCCTCGCTGGCCGGTTTCGCCACCGACCCCGACCCGGGCGACATCCTCACCTTTGGCAAGCTCGGCGGTCCCGCGTGGCTGTCCGTGGCGGGCGACGGCGCGCTGTTGGGCACGCCCACGGCCGCCCATCTGGGCACGAACGAGTTCACGGTATTCGTCCGCGACCTCGGCGGCCTCTCGAACACCGCCACGCTCCGCATCGTTGTGCAGCCGCCCGCGGCCACGGTGGTTTCCGTGGCCAACGGGCTTTGGAACGCCGGCACCACTTGGAGCAACGGCCAGCCGCCCGCCAGCACGAACGCCTACCGCGTGCTCCATCAGGTGCAGTCGCCCGACGACAACGATCACACGTTTGGCGGCAACTCGATGAGCGTCACCAACGGCGGCACGCTCTATCTCTACCGCAGCAACAACGGCACCTCGCTCAATGTGGTGCATCGCGTGCCGTTCCTCACGTTGCAGCACGGCGCCGTGGTGCGGTTCCGCTCGTCCAACGGCTCGCTCCAGCATCTCCTGCCCGAGCGGGTCACCATCGCGGGCAGCATCACCTTCAGCAGCACAGACACCAGTTACGACAATAACCTGACCCTCAGCGGCGGCGTCAGCGGCGCGGGGACGGTGAACTACTCCGTGAACCGCAACGCCGGCGGCGAGCGTCAGAACCTGCTCGTGGTTGCGGCCGCCAGTCCCGATTACTCCGGTGACTGGGTGGTGGATTACGTCAACGCCGGCGACGACTACGCCATCCTGGATGTGGCGGCGGCCAACGCGCTCGGCACCGGCACGGTCACGCTCAAGCGGCGGAGCTGGCTGCGCAGCCTCGCGGCGGGCGCGCTCGACAGTCTGAGCGGCGTGGTGCTGGCGACCAACAGCGCACAACTGATTCTCACCTATCCGTGGAACAACCCGGCGGCGACCCTCGCCAGCGTCCTCAACGCCACGGTGAATCTCGGGGCGGGCACCAACCGCATCGGCGCGCTCGTGATCGCCGGGACCCCGGTGCCCAACGGCAGCTACACGGCGGCGCAACTAACGGCGCTGGGGCTGAACGCCAGCGGCACGGGTCTGCTGCTCATCAATCCCGAACCCGCCGCGCCGCCCGCGCTGACCGCCACGGTCAGCGGCGGGGTGCTCACGGTGTCGTGGCCGCTGGACTACACGAATTACCAGCTTTACGCGCAGACCAACGCGCGCAGCGTCGGCCTCAACTCCAACTGGGCGCCCGTTTCGGGCGTGGTGTCCAATGCGCTTTCGACGCCGGTGAACCCGGCGCTGCCCGCCGTCTTTTACCGTCTGCAAAAACCATGATGCGCAAACGGCTCACGGTCCGCCTCGGTCTGGCGGCCGTGCAGCCACAGGCGAAATTGCCACCGTCCCGGTCGTGGAATTGAAATCCGCTCCGCCTTCAACCACGATGCCCGCCATGAAATTCCCCTCCGTCCGGTTCGCCACGCTTTTCCCCATCGCTTTGAGCCTGTTGCTGGTGTCCGGCTCCGGCGCCAACCGCGCGTCCGCCGCGCCGCCCGGCGAAACCGCCGCCGAGCGGGAGGCGCGCATGGCCTGGTTCAATGAGGCGCGCTTCGGCATGTTCATTCACTGGGGACTGTATGCCATCCCCGCCGGCGAATGGCGCGGCCAGCCTGTGCCCGGCGTCGGCGAGTGGATCATGGAGCGCGCGAAGATTCCCGTCTCCGAATACGAGCCGCTGGCCCGCGAGTTCAACCCGGTGAAGTTCGACGCCGCCGAGTGGGTGCGCATCGCCACCAACGCGGGCATGAAATACCTCGTCATCACCAGCAAGCATCACGACGGTTTCGGCCTGTGGCCTTCGCGGCAGGGCGATTGGAACATCCGCCGCACGCCGTTCCAGCGCGACCCGCTCAAGGAACTGGCCGACGCCTGCGCGGCCGCCGGCATCCGGTTCTGCCTCTACCATTCGATCATGGACTGGCATCACCCGGATTACGGCCAGCGCCGCGCCTGGCATGACACCGCCACCGCCCCGCCTGACATGGACCGCTACGTGGATTACATGAAAGCGCAACTCCGGGAACTGCTCACCGGCTATGGCCCGATCGGCATCCTGTGGTTCGACGGTGAATGGGAGCGCCCGTGGACGCACGAACGCGGCGTGGACCTCGACCGCTTTGTGCGCGGGCTGCAACCGCGGATCATCGTGAACAACCGCGTCGGCAAGGGCCGCGCCGGGATGAGCGGCATGAACCGCGACGGCGGGCTGGGCGATTACGGCACGCCGGAGCAGGAGATTCCGCCCACGGGCTTCGGGCCGGGCGTGTATTGGGAGTCCTGCATGACCATGAACGACACCTGGGGCTTCAAGCGCAACGACCACAACTGGAAATCGCCCCGCGTGCTCCTCCATCAACTCATTGACTGCGCGAGCAAGGGCGGCAATTACCTGCTCAACGTCGGCCCCACGGCGGAAGGCGAAATCCCCGCGCCCAGCGTCGAACGTCTCGCGGAGATGGGCCGGTGGATGCGGGTCAACAGCGCCGCGATTTACGGCACCACGGCCAGCCCGTTCAAACGCCTGCCATGGGGCCGTTGCACGGCGCGGGCCGAGGGCGACAACACCGTGCTCTACCTCCATGTTTTCGACTGGCCGGCGAACGGGGAACTCCTGGTGCCCGGCTTGAAGAACCGACCTGTTTCGGCCGCCCTGCTGGCGGACGGCAAACCGCTCGCGGCGGAGGCGGCGGCGGACGGTGTGCGGCTGAAGGTGCCGGCCACCGCGCCTGACGCCCATGCCAGCGTCATCGCTTTGCGCATCGCGGGCGCGCCGGACGTGGAGATGTTCGTGCTGCGCCCCGACGCAGCGGGCCGGCTTCGGCTGAGCGCCGACGAAGCGGAGTTGCACGGCGCGCTCAAACTCGAGGGCACGCCCGCCAACATCGGTTTCTGGACGCGGCCGACCGACTGGGTGCGCTGGGAATTTCGTCTGCCGGCGGCGGCGCGTTACGAAGTCCACGCGGAACTCGCGTCGGAAGGCGGCGGCCAGTTCAATCTGGTGGCGGGCGAACGCCAATTGCGCGGCCAGGCGAAGGCCACGGGCGGCTACCAGCGTTACGAACGCGTGCGGGTCGGCGAACTCGAACTGCCCGCCGGCGACGGGAAATTGGAGCTGCGGGCCGTGCGCGAGGGCTGGTCGCCCCTCAACGTGCGCGCGCTGGAACTGGTTCCCGCGCCCACGGCCGTCCGCTGAGGCGCAGGGAGCCGGACGGAGAAAGGGCTGTTCGGATGCGTTTTTCGCGCGTGGCGCTCAGCTTGCGGCATTGGCTGCGGCGACGGGGCGGCAAAAGTTCCGTTATCTGGTCAGAAAGAGGGGCGCGCCCGGCCCCATCGGCAGGCCGAGCAGAATCCAGCCCATCAGCAGCAGCATCCAGAGCGCGAGAAAGACGACCGAGTAGGGGAGCATGGTGGCCACCAGCGTGCCGATGCCGGCCTTCGGCTCGTATTTCTGCACGAACGTCAGAATCAGCGGGAAGTAGCTCATTAGCGGCGTGATGATGTTCGTCACGCTGTCGCCGACCCGGTAGGCGCCCTGCACCAGTTCGGGCGAATAACCCAGCAGCATGAACATCGGCACGAAGACGGGGGCAAGCAGCGCCCATTTCGCGGAGGCGCTCGAGATTAGCAGGTTGATGCCTGCCGCAAACAGCACCAGCGCCAGCATCAACGGCACCGGCTGCTTTTCGAGGCCCAGGTGCTGGATTGCCGCCGCGCCCTTCACGGCGCAGAGGATGCCAAGGTTCGTCCAGTTGAAATACGCGATGAACTGCGCGGCAAAAAAGGACAACACCAGGAACGATCCCATCGTCTGCATCGTCCGCGTCATCCCGGCGACCGCATCGTGATCGCTTTTCAACGTGCCGGCGGTGAACCCGTAGGCCAGGCCCGGCAGCAGGCCGAACAGCAGGATGAACGTGGGCAATCCCTCCATGAAGGCGGACTTGGCAAAGGTGGGTTGGGCGGGGTTGAGGAGGTAGCCGTTGGCCGGGAGCACGCCGCCCAGCACGAAGGCGGTGAGCGCGGCGACGGTCAGCCCGGCCGCCCACAGCCCGCGCCGTTCATTCGGGGCGAGCGGCTTCAATGCTTCGCGGGGAGTGCCGCCCCGGTAGTCCCCCAGGCGCGGGGCCACAATCCGCTCCGTCACCCAGGTGCCCGCGGCGGTGATGAGGAACGTGGACACGAGCATGAAATACCAGTTGGCCATGCCATTGACCTGGCGTTCGGCATCCACGAGCTGCGCGGCGGCCTGGGTAATGCCCGCCAGCAGCACGTCAATCGAGCCAATCAACAGGTTTGCGCTGTAACCGCCCGACACCCCGGCGAACGCGGCAGCCAGTCCCACGACCGGGTGCCGACCCAAGGCATGAAACAGCGCCGCCGCCAGCGGGGTCAGCAGCACGTAACCCACTTCGCTGCCCGCGTTGGACATGACGCCGGCGAAGACGACCATCGGCGTGATGAGTTTTTGCGGCGTGGCCTGCACCACGAGTCGCAGCCCCGCGCCCATCAGCCCCGCGTGTTCGGCGATGCCCAAGCCAAGCAGCGCGGTGAGCGAGATGCCCAGCGGCGGAAACGCCAGAAAGTTCCGCGCAACCTCCTGCAACATGCGTTGCAGGCCCGCGACCGAAAGCAGGTTCACCGGCGAGACCGTCGCGCCGGTCGAGGGATGCGTGACCGAGAGACCGGCCGTGTGCGCCACCCACGACAACAGCACGACCAGCACGGCCAGGCCGGCAAACAACGTCGCCGGGTGTGGGAGCGCGTTACCGACACGTTCGACGCCATCGAGCCAACGTTGAAACCGTGACGATGGGGCGGGGGAGTGGTCTGGCATGGCGGGAGGAAGCCCGAGCGCACGGCGGGCGGCAAGTCTGGTCTCGTCACAAAGGTGGGTGGGGTCACGGCGTCGCCTGCTCCCCCGAATGTGGTATGTCAGGGCTGGTTGGCTGCTGCTAAACGAATTGAACCAAACCCAATGTCTCGCGCCCATCCGAGATGAGTTTCCTTGTGGACCTGCCCGTTGCAGGGCCATTCCCTCGTTCAGAACCAATCCATTCCCTCAGCCGTTGTTACGCTCCAACCCTCAACTCACCCCTAACCGCCGCACCCTTATGAACACCCATCCGCACCTCCGCCGCACCGCGCGCCTCGCCGCCCTTCCGTTGGTGTTGCTCGTGGCCCACACCAACCTCACCGCCGCCGATCGCACCTGGGACGGCGGCGACGCGACGTCCAACTGGTCCGCTCCTCTCAACTGGGACGGAGACACCACCGCGCCGGTCAACGGCGACAACCTGATTTTTGACGGCTTCCTGCAAACCGCGAACAACAACGACATTGCCGACCTGTCGGTGGGCTGGCTGCGGTTTGACGCCGCCTCGTTTTCGCTGTCCGGCCTTCCGCTGACGTTGGCCTCCGGCATCACCAATACCGCAAGCGCCGGGGGAGCCACCGTGGGGATGAACCTGACCCTCAGCGGCCCGCAGACATTTGCCAGCGAGAGCGGCACGCTGTCCTTCCTCGCCCCCGGCGGCGTTATGATCAGCAACAGCGTGCATACCCTGACGCTCGCCGGCGCGGGCGACTTTACCTGGAGCCAGAATCCGACCAACGGTTTGAAAGGCTCGGGCAACCTCGTGAAGAACGGCGCGGGCACGCTCACCGTGACCGGCGGGTTCGTCGCGGGCGGCGGGGCCGGGTTTAACTTTGCCGGCAACACCATCATCAACGAGGGCAAGATCAACTTTGGCATCGGCGTGTTTGACGGGAACTCGCCCGCCGGCCAGTCCATCACCGTCAATCCCGGCGCCACCCTCGAATTGACCCAGCCGCACATTGCGGGCGCGTCCGGGCGGCCGTTGACCGTCCTCGGCGGCACCGTGATCATGGACCGGGAGGCGTATTTCACCACGGTGGTGCTCTCGAACGCCACCTTCCTCAGCCCGTCCGCGCGCGATCTGCGTGGCAGCGGCGCCTTCACCAACCTGGCGGCCGCCAGCCCCACCGTTTTCGGCACCTCCCTCGGCCTGACCTCCTCCCGCACCATTTTCGTCCAGGACGGCGCGGCGGACCCCGACATCGAACTGGCCGGCAACGGCACGCAGGCCACGCAAAGCGCCGGCACCCTGACCAAGGCCGGACCGGGCAAAATGGCGATTTCCGCCGCGGCGAACCACACGGGCAACACCATCATCAGCGAAGGCATCCTCGCGCTCACCGGTCTTGGCGCGATTAACAACTCCCCCCTGATTTCCGTGGCCTCGAACGCGGTTTTCGACCTGACCGGCGTGTTTAGCTATTCGCTCAACACCAACCAGACCCTCGCCGGCGTGGGCCGGGTCCTCGGCACCCTCAACGACTTTGTGGCGGAGGGCGGCATCATCGCGCCCGGTGGCAACAACGCGGCGGGCACGCTCATCATCGAGAGTCTCAACCTCAACGGCGAGGTGGACCTGAACTTTGACATCGCCAACGTCACCACCGTGGGTTCCGGCGTGAATGACCTGCTCATCGTGACCAACCTCACGCTCTCCTCGTTCGCCACCAACAACGTCAATATCTCCTTCCTCTCCGGCACGCCTTTGGTGCCAGGCACCTACACCCTCATCCAGTTTGTCAGCGGGCCGCCCGCCGGTCCCGTCACCACGCTCGCCGCCGCCGCTTCGCGCTTTATCTACACCTTCACCAACGACGGCAGCGCCATCAAGATGATCGTCACCGGCTCGCCCTTCAATCTCACGTGGCGCGGGGACGGCGTGCTCAACAACTGGGACGTCGGCGTGAGCACCAACTGGCGCAACGGCGTCGTGCCTGAATCCTTCCTCCAGGGTGACAACGCCCTGTTCAACGACACCGGCTCGAACACGCCCCCCATCAACCTGGTGGGCAACCTGCAACCCTCCGTCGCCACCGTGGGGGCTACCAAGGATTACATCTTCGCCGGCACCGGCAAGCTCACCGGCGGCGCCCGCCTCGTGAAGACCAACACCGGCACGCTGACCGTGCTGACCGACAATGACAACACCGGGGGCAACTCCGTGCTGGGCGGTTTGCTCCAGATCGGCACCGGCGGTAACACCGGTTCGCTCGGCAGCGGCGTGGGCACCAACAACGCCCGCATCATTATTGACCGCAGCGGCACGATGACCTCGGGCGCCAGCCTGACCGGCACCGGCAGCCTCGTGAAGCGTGGCCTTGGCACGGTCAATTTGACCGGCACCAACACCTACACTGGCGGCACGCTGGTCCAACAGGGCCTCCTGCAAATTGGCAACAATCCCCCCGTCGCGGGGGCGTCCATCGCAGGCGCCATAACGAATCACGCGAACCTTTACTTTGGCCGCAGCGACGCCTTTACGCTGCAAAGTCCCATCACCAGCGCAGGCAACCCGGGCACCTTCGGGTTTGGCAACCTCTTCCTCCGCACGCCCGGCGGCATGACGGTGGACGGAACGGCAAGCATCAACCTCGGCGGCAACCTCAGTGTCAGCCAGGACACCATCGGCAAACTGATAGTTGCCCCGGGGGCCAACATCAACGTGGCCGGCGAGGTGATGGTGGCGAATCCGGCTAACATCGGCGGCGATGTGGATCAGACCGGCGGCACCTTCAATGTCGCGAACCGGTTCCGCTTGGGCCACTGGTCGGGCCGGGTATCCACCTACAACATGAGCGGCGGCACGCTCACGGTCGCCAACCAGTTGTCCGTCGGGTGGGACGGTGTGGGCATTTTTAATCTCACCGGCGGCATCGTGAATTGCCTCACGCTTGCGGTGGACGGCAACGGTGCTACGGGAGCGATTGGCGGCACCAACGAAACCTTCAACCTGCTCGGCGGCCGCATCAACATTGGTCAGGGTGGCATCTTTAGCGCGGGCGGCGGGGGCGGTTACAACATCAACCTCGGTGGCGGCATCCTCGGGGCCACCGCCAACTGGACCTCCACCAACGATATGTTCCTCACCGGCAGCACCCCGGTCACCGTGGATACTGACACCTACACCATCACCCTCTCCGGCATCCTCTCGGGCACCAATGGGCTGACCAAGCAGGGCTTGGGCGCGCTGAATCTTAACGGCACCAGCAGTTACAGCGGCCTCACCACGGTGGCCCAGGGCACTCTCCAAGGGTCCGGCACGCTCGCCGGCCCGGTCACTGTCCAATCCGGCGCAACCCTTTCTGCCGGCACCACCGGTGGAACCGGCACCTTCCGCGCCAATGGCACCATCACCGCCGATTCCGGCGCGGGTTTCCGCTTCGACCTCTCCTCTACGACGAATACCAGCGACCGGATCGTGGCAGGCGGCGCGCTCAACCTGAACAACAACCCGATCTCGTTGAACTTCCTCGGCGGCGTGCCATTTGTGGGGACGCCTTACATCCTCGTTAGCAATCTCGGCGTCCGCTCCGGCAGCCTCAGCTTCGTCAACGCTTCGCGCTATGTGCCGACGCTCGACCAGACCGACCCGAATCGCATCACCCTGCTGTTCACCGGCACCAACGCGAGCCTCGTCTGGCGCGGCGACGTCAACAACCTTTGGAACGTGGACACGGATAACAACTGGCGCAATGCGGGGGTGGCCGACAAATACTTCCAGTGGGACCGCGTCATTTTCGATGACACGCGCGTCAGCTCGAACGTCGTGCTCGCGACCGAGGTGGCGCCGCAAAGCATCACCGTCAACGCCGCCGGCAACTACAGCCTGGCCGGCGCGAACATCGTGGGTGCCGGTTCGCTCCTCAAGAGCGGCACGGGCACGCTGACCCTCTCCAACATGCTGGCTCACACTGGCGGCACCACCGTCAACGCCGGCACTCTTCAGGTTGGCGGCGGCGGCACCTCCGGCGCGGTCTCCGGCAACATCGTCAACAACGCCGCCCTCGTCTTCAATCGCTCCGATGCCGTCACCTACGCGGGCGTCGTCAGCGGCGCGGGCACCCTCACTCAGGCCGGCACCGGCACGCTGACTCTCACCGGCAACAGCACCCACACCGGCGGCACCACGGTCAACGCCGGACGCACCCTCCAGATCGGCGCGGGTCTCAACAGTGGCGCGATCGGCACCGGCCCCCTGAACATCCCTGCCACCGCCACCGCCATCTTTGACCGCAACGACTCGCCCACCATCGCCAACAACCTCACCGGCGCGGGCACGCTGACCCTCAAAGGTCCGGGCAACACCGGTGACGGCAGCGGCCAGGGGAGCTTTAATCTGACCGGCACCAATACCGCCTTCAGCGGCACCATCAATCTGGTTACCTCTCGCCTGCTGGTCGGCAGCCCCACGGCGCTCGGCTCGGTGTCCGCGATCAACGTTCCGTCCGGTAGTGCGCTGTGGGCCAATCAACCCGTCACCTTTACCTCGGCGCTGACCTTGGCCGGTTCCGGTTGGGGCGAAGCCACTACGCCGCTGGGCGCGTTGCGGCTCGGCAACGGGGCCAATTGGGCCGGGAACATCACGCTGGCGGGAACCACCCGTATTTCCGCCGTCACGGACGCGAACGACAACCGCATCACCGGCACCATCAACGGCGGCACCAACACCGTGGACTTCGGCTCCGGTGGCGCCGGTGGTGTAATCTCGCTGGCCCCCGCATCGCCCAACACGTTCAACCACCTCATCGTCAGCCCGGGCATCCTCATCGCCAGCAACGCGAACGCGATCCCGAACAACATCCGCCTGACCATGAACGGCGGCACCCTGCGCCTCATTGGCCAGAACCGCTCGTTCGCTCCGTTCTGGTCCCCCGGCGGCGGCACCATTCAGAACGGCAGCGCCACCGCTCCTGCCTACGTGACCCTTGAGCCACTGCCCGGCGCGGCCAACTACACTCATATTTACGCGGATGGCTCCACCCAGCCGCTGCATGTCACGCTCACCCAGACGAATCCGTGGACCATGACTTTGGGCAACGTGCAGACCGCCTGGTCGGGCAACCTCACGAACAACGGCGGAACCCTCATCGCCGGCACCGCGGGAATGCTGGGAGCTCAGACCACCTTCAACCGTTTCCTCGTTTTCAACAACGGCGCGTTGGTGACCACCATCAACAACATGCTGAACGGCTACAATGGCAGCGTGGTGCTCAACAACAGCATCTGGTATAACAACCGCTACAGCAGCTTCGCTTCGGGCGCCGGCTCGCTGGTGCTGAACAACTCGACCATCACCGGCACCAACACCACGGATGGCGCCGGCTTCCAATCCTTGCGCCTGCCGTCCACCGTGGTCGTGGGGGGCACCGGCCTCTCCCGTTTGCTGGGCGTCAATTCGGGCGGCTTCGCCGGTTACGGTCTGGCCACCAGCGGCAACACCACGTTCAACGTGGCGGATGCCACCGGCAACGCGAACACTGACCTGCTGGTCAGCCAGGTGCTCTATGGCGGATCCTCACAAGCTCTCATCAAGGCCGGCGTGGGCACCATGGAGATTGACACCGCTGCCACCTACACCGGTCCGACGCTCATCAATGCTGGCACGCTCAAACTGACCGGGGCCGGCTCGCTGAACAGCAGCTCGACCAAAACGATCGCCGACGGGGCGACGTTCGATGTCACCGCGGTGGGTGGTTTAACCCTGCTTTCCGGCCACGTTTTGTCGGGCAGCGGCACCGTCATCGGCAGCGTCAACGACGGCAACGGCACGATCCAGCCCGGCACCTCCGCCGGCACCCTCACCATCAACGGTGACCTGGCCCTCGGCGGTGGCGGCACGCTCGACTTCGAGTTGGCCAACGTCACCACCGTCGGCGGCGGCGTGAATGACCTCATCCAGGTCAACGGCAACGTGTCGGTCAACGACTTCGCCCCGACACCCGTCAAGTTCACCTTCCTCAACGGCGCCCCGACCACCGGCCAATACACCCTCATCAAATACACCGGCACCCTGACCGGCGATCCCTCCGTGGCCTTCACCGCGCCCGCTGGCTACACCGCCACCTTCTCGCACAACGTGGTGGCCAAGGAAGTGCGCGTCAGCTTCACCGTCCCGGCCCAGAACCTCGTCTGGGAGGGCGGCGCGGGCAACCAGTGGGATCTGAACACCGCGTCCACCGAATGGTTCAACGGCACGGTTAACACCAACTTCTACCAGTTGGACACCGTGACCTTTGATGACAGCCGGACCACCGTGAACACCTCGGTGAGCATCGCGGCGGCGGTGACGCCGCAAAGCGTGCTGGTCAACAGCACCAACGACTACACCTTTGCGGATGGGGGCGGCAAACTGACCGGCAACACCTCGATCACCAAGCAGAACACCAACACCCTCACGGTGAGCACCGCCAACGACTTCACCGGGCCCATCAACGTGCAGGGCGGCGTGTTCAAACTGGGCAATGCGGGCACCCTGCCCATTGGCACCACGGTGAATGTGGCCAGCGGCGCGGCGCTGGATTATGCCGGCTTTGGCAACAACAACACCCGCCGTTACACCTTCAACATCGCGGGCGACGGCCCCAATGGGGCGGGGGCCATCAACAATACCGGCGGCGGCATCTTTGGCAACGCGAGCGTGTTCAATCTGAACCTGACGGCGGACGCCACCATCGGTGGTGTCAACCGCTGGGACGTGGGCACCGGGGCCGCGGGCACCAAGCTGGACGGCGGCGGCAACCACCTCACCAAGACGGGGGCCATGACCATGTCCATGCGCCCCGAAATCATCACCAACCTCGCCAGCCTCACCGTGGCGCAGGGGGCGATGTATTACGAGAACTTCGACCAGACCAACGCCTGGACTGCGACCACGACGAACATCGTCAAGGCGGGCGCGGCGCTCGGCAACTTTGGTGGTCGGCAGATCAGCATGCCTGTTGTGCTCGAGGGCGGCACGCTGCGCTCCGACAGTGGCACCGCCATCTGGCTTGGCCCCGTCACGGTGGCCTCCAACTCCATTTGGCAGAACAATCTGGGCCAGATTATCGGAGGTGTAGTCTCCGGCCCTGGTGAGGTGCTCGTTACCGGCGGTGCGGCCGTAATCTCACTGACCAACGCCAACACCTGGACCGGCGGCCTCGTTCTCAGCAACGGCTTCACCAGCGCCAATGGCAGCACGATCGGCGGCGGTGCCACCCTGTGGCTGGCTCATCCCGCGGCGCTCGGCACCGGTCCGCTGACCATTCATGGCGGTGCGGTCACCGCCAACACCATCACCAACACCCTCCGAGCGGTCGAATTCAACATCCCCGGGGGCGGGGTGGTGCCCAACGACATCAACCTGCCCACCGCCCTGATCACCAACGTCAGTTTAGCGGGCCGGGACAACACCAGCGTCTTCACCCTCGCGGGCAAGATCAGCGGTGGTCATGCCAGCCTGACCAATTGGCTGGACTTTGGCGTCGCCAATCCGCTGGGTGTGATCCGCCTCAGCAACCCGGCCAACGACTTCGTGGTTGGCCGCACGCTGCTCAACCGGGGCACCCTGGCCCTTGCCGCTAACAACGTGCTGGGCAACCCGGCCAACCCGTTGCACATCGCCGGCACCGTTCGTTTTGACGCGCCAGGATTGAGCATCGCCAATCCCATCGCAGTGGTGAACACATCCACGCTCCAGTTGCGGGGAGACAACGACGGCGACGGCACGCCCGAAACGGTGAACAACGTCACCATCAATGGCGTGCTGAGTGGCAGCGGCTTGCTCAACATCCGTGGCACAAATGCCGTCCTGACTTTGACCGGGGCCAACACTTGCTCGGGCAGCTTGGAGCTGGTGGAGCCGGTCATTCTTCAGGTTGCCTCGAGCGCCAACCTGGGCACCTCGCCGCTGGCCCTCAAGGCCGGAACGCTCCGATACACGGGCTTGGGGAGCGAGACCATGACCCGCACTCTTTGGAACGACAACGCGGCCCAATCGGGTGCGACGATTGACATCGTAAACGCCTCCGCCTCGCTTACCTGGAACCCGGGTGGCGGCACCTGCAACCAGATCCTCACCAAGACCGGCCCTGGGTCGCTCACGATGGGTTCCCTCGCCCTCAACGGCCCGCTGGTCCTGAACAACGGCACCTGGACCATCAACTCCACCGTTGGCGGATCCTCGGTGACCATCAACGGCGGCACCATGAACCTCAACGGCACCGTCGGCGCGGGCAGCCCGGTCACGGTCAACAGTGGCGGCACGCTGGGCGGCACCGGCATCATTAACGGCACCGTCGTGGTCAACGCGGGCGGCATGATTGCGCCCGGCAACAACGGCCTCGGCAACCTGCGGGTCAACACGCTCAACCTCGCCGGCACCGCGCGCATGGAGATTGATGGCACGGCCGTCACGAGCGACGTGGTTTCGGCCCTCGCCTCGGTCACTTACGGCGGTGCGCTGGTCGTCACCAACGTCGGCGGAGCACCTTCCGTCGGTGACAAGTTCACGTTGTTCAGCGCTGCGTCTCGTCAGGGCGCGTTCTCCAGCGTCACGCTGCCCACCTTGCCTGGCGGTCTTTCGTGGCAAAACAACCTCGCCGTGGACGGCAGCATCGAGGTCATCGCCGGCGGGGTGAACCCGAATCCCACCAACATCACGGCCGTCGTCAGCGGCTCGAACCTTGACCTCTCCTGGCCCGACAGTCACATCGGCTGGGAGTTGCAGGTGCAGACCAACAGCCGCGCCGTCGGCCTGACGATGCCCACGAACACCTGGTTCACCGTGCCCGGCTCGACCACGACCAACGCGGTCAGCATCCCGGTGGACAAGGCCAACGGCACCGTCTTCTTCCGCCTGCGCCTGCCATAAGGAATCCGGTTCGGAAGAGGGGTTTGAAAACGCCCGGGGGCCGCACATCGGCCCCCGGGTTTTTTACGTCCGTCGTGACGCACCCCGAATGTGGTATTCAGTCCGGCCCGGCAACGGCTACTCTTCACCGATATGCATACCCCCAGTTCCCGTCCCCCCATCGGGTCGGTCTTCGCGTTCGCCATCGCGCTGGCGGTTACCGCGGACGCCGCCCCCGCCGGGCTGGTGCATCACTGGAATTTTGACGAAGGCCCCGACTGGCACGACCGCCCGTTCCTGTCCGTCCACACCGGCACCGTGGCGCGGGACGTGGTGGGCGGCGCGCATGGATCGTTTCAAAACATGGCGGCGACCAACTGGGTTTCGGGCCGCCAGTTCACCGCCCTCCGCTTCAACGGCGTCAATCAGCGCCTCGCCGTCGCCACGAATCTCGCCACCACCTTGGGCGGCACCGCTTCGCTTTCCTTCTGGCTCCAGACCACGCAGGCCGGCTCTGCCACGGTGGCCACCGCGCCCGGCGTGACCGGCGTCACCGGTCCCGGCGGTGCGCAATGGGGCTGGCTCGATGACCAGGGCCGTATTGGTCTTGCGGTGGAGGACACGCTCCTCGTCCGCTCGACCAACGCTGTCAATGACGGTGAATGGCGACACGTCGTGCTCACCCGCGACAGCGCCAGCGGGGCGGGGCAGGTGTATGTGGACGGCGTGTTGCAGGCTTCCGGCACGGGCGTGGCGGGCGTGAAATCCGCCCCGTTCAGCAGCCTCGGCCGCCTCGAAACCGGCGGCGCGGGCAATCACTTCGCCGGGCGGCTCGATCAGATTCACATCTTCAACCGCGTCATCACCGCCGCCGAGGTCGCCCTGCTGCGCACCAACCACGCCCCCAAGCTCTGGGTGGTGACGACCGAGGGCGTGAACGACCGCCCGTTCACCACGCACAGCGTCTTCAGCCGCGCCTATGACGTGGAACGCGACCCGCTGACCGTCTGGAGCTGGACCCAACCCGCGCAGGGAACCGTGACGCACAACGGCAACGGCTCGTTTCAATACACGGCCAACCCCGGCTTCCTCGGCGGCGACGCCTTCACGGTGACGGTCGAGGATGGCAAGGGCGGCTTCTATACCGTGACCAACCGCGTCGAGGTGATGAGCGAACCGCCCGGCGGCGGCGGCGTGCCCGTGACGCAATTCACGAACATGGCCCCGCTGCAATCCAGCGGCACGAACATGTTTTACAATGGCTGGCGTGTCCCCCGGGCACTGGACTGGAACAAAGATGGCCGGCTGGACCTGCTGGTCTCCGCCGGCGGCGCGGTGTGGCTGCACACCAACGTTGGCACCGTCAGCGCGCCCGTGTTCCAGACGGCGGGCCGGGTCCGGGCGGCGGGCGTGGATATCGCCACCGGCACCACGCAGTCGGGCATGACGCTCACGGACATGAGCGGCGACGGCATCCCGGACCTGGTCGTTTCCGATTCCGCCAACAAGCTCCGCGTCTATCGCAACACCGCCGCGAGCAACGCCCCGCCCGTCTATGCCGCCGCCGTTTTCGTGAAGAACACGGCGGGCGCGGATTTCGTGCTGCCGGACCGCCGCTTTGACCTGGGCGACTGGGACGGCGACGGCAAACCCGACCTCGTCACCGGCACCTTCAGTGGCGACATGCGTCTGTATCTCAACGTCGGCACCCCGTCCGATCCGCGCTATGACGTCAACAACTACACCGTCATCCTTTCCAGTTCCTACAACCTCTATCCCCGCCTCTACGACCTGAACGGCAACGGGCGGGTGGACTTCCTGCGCAGCATCAACTGGGGGGACATCCTTTACTGGCGCGACGTTGGATGGCTCGGCATATCCGGTTCCACCACGCTGACGTTGCTGAACACGAACGGGGTTGCGCCCGCCATGCAGTCGCTCACCGACGGCGCGATGGTGGACTTCGGCGACTACAACGGCGACGGTGTCCTCGACCTGCTCGTCGGCGGCCACGCCAGCACGAACCTGTTTCTTGCCTGGGGCGGCGTGAAGACCATCGCGCAGAGCCTCGCGGAAATTGAGGCCATCTACAACGTGGACACCAACAACGTGGGAGTCACGTTGAGCGCGAACGCGGATGCGCTCCTGGGCGCGGTCAACAACGCCAACTGGAATCTCATCTCCCATCTTCGCAACGGCACGCTCGGGATGCGTGAGAACCTCTTCACCGCGCTCACCAACCACATCGGAAAATACGCCTTCCTGAAATACCAGGCGCACAACACGAACAACTTCCACCACGTCCCCAGCATCGTCCTGCAGAACTGGGTGATGCTCCACTACACGCTCGCCGACACGCCCGCGCGGCGGCAGGTCATCGCGGATGTCCTGGGGCTGACCGGCACGATGCGGACCATTTACCTTGAAAACGGCCTGGCGTTGGGGGATCGCGGGCTTTCTTTGCCGGCCACCTACGGCACCATCCGTGACTTTCTGCGCCGTCATCCGCGCGAGCTGTTCCCCGACGCCATTCTGACGACCGACCAGCTCTACGGTGACGGGCGGGGCGGCTTTGTGTGGACGCCCAACAGCACCAAGAACACGTTCGGCCAGTGGGCGCTGGGCAACGCCAATGAATGGGCGGGGGACCTGACGGCGGCCGTCAACAAGGAACTCGGCAGTGGTGCGGCCAGCGGAGACTACTTCACCTTTGTCATGGGCCACGAGGTGATCCACTCGCTCGACAACTACGTCAACACTCGCGCCAACGCCGATCTGCGCAAACGCTGGGGGCTTACCCCCACCACCGCCGCCGGCCCGGATGTGATGGCGGGCACCAACGGTTGGCGCGACGTCGCAGCCACCAAGACCAACTTCCTTGCCAAGGGCTACTGGAATGGCGTCGAAGCCAATTGGAACGCCGCTTGGGCCGCCTACTGGACCAACGGCCCCGGCACCGCCTTCCGCAGCCTCTCCTTCATGCGCGGCAACATTGACTGGTTCATGGACAACTCCCAGGAATCGCTCGCCACCCAGGCCAATCATCACTGGGCCAATGCCCGCGGCCGCCTGATCGGCGCTGCCGACCGCTTCCGCCGCGCCAGCGGGCCGGGTCTCGGGCCGTTGCGCGCGAACATCAACGAGGTCGTCACCTTCATTGACTTCCTCTCCGGCGGCATGAACCGCGTCAACCTTGTCGAGACCAAGTATCAGGCCTCGCCCCAGCAGGTGAACTGGTTCGACCACTACGCCGACCTCGAACGCGATGATCGCGGCTACATCCGCCGCCTCAAGGTCGGCAACCAGACCTGGCAGTTCGACGTCAACACCAACGGCGTCGTCACCAACCTGACCACGAGCCTGCTGGCCCCGCAGAACGACACCTGCTGGACGTTTCGGAACGCCGCCCGCGAGTTCGATGTGCTGGCGAATGATTCCCGGCTCGAGGGCGGTTCCGTGCAGTTGCTGTCCGTCAACGCGCCTGCCAACGGAACCGTCGCCACCAACGCCGCCGGGCGCGTGCTTTACACCCCGAATCCCGGCTTCGTGGGCAACGACAGCTTCACCTACACCGTCACCTCCGCCGCCGGCGGCGCGGCGACGGCCACCGCGTTCATCGAGGTCATCACCACCAACGCCCCCACCGGCAGCCTGTTGATCGAGTATTGGCACAACATTGGCAGCGGCACGGCGGTCAGCGATCTCACGAGCCACGCCAACTTTCCGAACACCCCCAACGTGAAACGCTGGACGAACAGTCCCTTCGAGTTGCCCAGCAACTACGCTGACAACTTCGGTTCGCGCGCCCGCGCCCAACTCGTCCCCACCGTCAGCGGCACCTACACGTTCTGGATCGCGTCCGACGACAGCAGCGAGCTGTGGTTCAGCCCCGACCGCGACGCCGTCAACAAGACCCTCATCGCCTCGGTCAGCGGCTGGACCAGCCCGCGCGAGTGGACCAAGTTCGCCTCGCAGAAGTCCGCGCCCATTCCGCTGGTGGCCGGACAGGCGTATTACCTCGAAACACTGCACAAGGATGGCAGCAGCCTCGACAATCTCGCCGTGGCCTGGAGCGGCCCGGCCCCGTTTGACGGCACGAACGTCATCGCTGCCGCCAATCTCATCCAGCCCTTTGCCGGCTTTGCCCCGCCGCAATTCACGGCCAACCCACTGGTCAAGCCGACCGCCCAGCCTGGCGTGGCCTACGCCCACTCGATTGCGGGAGACGTGACGGACCCGTCGCCCGGCGAGGTGCTGACGTTCTCCAAACTCGGCGGCCCTGCGTGGCTCACCGTGGCGGCCAACGGCACCTTGTCCGGAACCCCCTCCACGGGCGATGCGGGCGTGAACAATTTCCCCGTCCGCGTGATGGACTCGACCGGTTTCGCCCATACCACCACGTTGCGGATCAGTGTGTGGAACCCCGTGCCGCCCGGGCTGGCGTATCGGGCTGACGGCCAGTTGGAACTCACCGGGATCGTGGGGCAGCGTTACCAGGTCGAGCGGACCGCGGCCCTGCCGCCGGCGGGCACGTGGCAGGTGTGGGCCGACGTTGCGAGCCTGCCCGCCTCGCCGCATTTGCTGGCCGCCCCGGCCACCAACGAGCAGGGCTTCTTCCGCGCCGTCGGGCTGCCGTGAGCGATCGCTCCGGTTGGCTCACGGGCAAAAGCCACCAGAAGTGAGGCGCAGCGACTCCCGGTGTCGTTGCGCGGTTTCGGATGGAACAAGTTCTACCTCTCTTGCCCGCTACGGCGGCCGACAGACCTTCCGGAACGTTCCCCCGCCGAGCCTCCCCGTTTGTTGTCGTGGCGTGGCTCGGCAACGCCGACCGGCGCAGGCCAGCTCCCCGCTGACGAGGTTGAAAACCTGTCGCCCGTTACTCATACTCCGCGCCGATGGCTTCCACGTCCTATCTGGAAATCAGAGATGCGTTGTGTCGGCTGCTGGCCAAGGTGGATGCATTCAGCGCCAGCCACCGCGCCTTCGGCCTGCCCGATGATCTGCTCAACATCCTGAAGGACGACTAGGCTGAACACAGCGAGCTGGTTTTCAACTGAATACACCAACTGACGACTGTGATATAATCGCTCCATGCCAGCTTCGATCCCAGCGATGGTGAACGGACCAATGCTCGAATGGGCACGGGTGGAGGCTGGCTATGCCTTGGAACAAGTCGCGGAAAAGCTGCGCCAGTCCGTGGAGAAACTGCGGGCGTGGGAAACCGGTGCGGCGCAGCCCACCCTGCCACAAGCCGAGCGGCTCGCCAAACTCTACGAGCGGCCGCTAGCCATTTTCTCCCTGCCAGCGCCGCCGCAAATTCCACCGCTCGCGACGGAGTATCGCCGGCTGCCTGGAGTGCGACCCGGATCTGAATCACCAGAGCTTCGCCTAGCGGTGCGGCGGCTCGTGCATCGGCGTCGCTTGGCGCTGCATCTTTATGCGGATTTGGGAGACGACCCGCCAGAGTTTCCGCTGCGCGCCAACTTGCGCGAAGACATCGAAGAAGTGGGAGCACGGCTGCGATCGGCACTGGGCATCGCGCTGGAGGACCAATTTGGCTGGGCAAGCGAGTTCGTTGCCTATCGAAATTGGCGAGTTGCTGTCGAACGTCTGGGTGTTTTGGTTTGCCAAATGCCCGGCAAGGGCCTTGGTGATGTTCGAGGCACGGCCATTCTGCATTTTCCGCTTCCTGTCGTCGGCATCAGCTCCAAGGAACTGCCGCTCCGAAAGCCCTTTACCTTGTTGCACGAAGTGGTTCATCTGGCCCTTGCCGCAGCGGACGAAGAAAAGCCGGCTCTGCAAGAGCTTCGCGACGAACCGGGCTGGCTGGAAGTTGAGAGATTTTGCGAAGGCGCGGCCAGCGCCGCCCTGATGCCGCCAGATGCGGTGCGAAGCGACGCAGATGTTGTCGCACAGCGCCGTGCGGGGCATTGGGACATCGCTGCCACGCGCCGCATCGCCAAGAGATTTCGCGTCACACCGACAGCGGTCGCCACGCGCCTGCTGCACATGCGGATCATGACCGCAGCCGCCTATGCTCGCTGGAAAGACCAATGGCAGGCATATCGGGACGCTCACCCGGATCGTCCGGCGTTCGGGATTGCCAGCCCCGCCGAGAAGGCGGTCAGCCGCAACGGCCCGCTCTTCACCTCGCTCGTCTTGAGCGCGTTGAGCAATGAGCGGATCAGTTCCGTGGACGCCTGCCACTACCTCGATCTGGGCTTCACGCACGTCGAAACCCTCCGGCGCGGCTGGATTGAGAAGCCGGCAACCCTCGTGGCGGCGGCAACGGACTGACGCATGTATTCGGTGGATACCAACATCTTCCTCGACTGGTGGGTAAGACGCTACCCCGATGACGTATTCCCGAGCGTGCGCCCCAAAGTCGAAGCGTTGATTGCCAACGGCAAGTGGAGGGCAGTGCAGCGCGTCGCGGACGAAATCCAACACATCGCGCCTCCGGCTCTCAAAGAATGGGCGAAGGCGAATCGCAGCCAGTTTCAAAAGCACGACGCCGCACTGATCGCCGAGGCCAACGCCATTTCGGCTCAATTTCCCGGCATGATTGATCCCTACGCTCGGCACGACGAGGCCGACCGCTACGTGATCGCGCTGGCAAAGCTCAACGGCTGGGTGGTGGTCACGCATGAAACCCCGGCCCGCTCGAAAAAGAACGCCTTGAGAACGCACTTCATCCCGGACGTATGCAGCGCCTTGAACGTCCGGTGCATTGACCTCTTGGACGTAATGCGGCGGGAGAATTGGGTGTTCAGATGAACCGCCAGAAAGGCACCCTTATGAGCGACTGGGAAGAAACCAACCGACTGCGCGAACTTCAGGAGGAAGTCGCGGCAGAAAAGGGCATCCGCGCCGACACCCTGCGCCGGCTGCTGGCCAAGGTGGATGAATCCAGCGAAAGCCACCGCGCCTTCAGCCTGCCGGATGTGGTGCTCAGTATTATGATGAACGAAATGGCTGAACGCGCTGTCGCCGGTCCGAACTGATTGCCTCAAAGCCGCTCCGCACGCTCCTGTCTCAAAGCTCCCCCGGCGGAGATCGAATGAAGCCTTGATCCGATCCCTCGATCTGATCAATTGATCCCGGCGTGCCGAAACCCAAAACGCCACGCAAACCAAAGCCCCTTTACCGCATCAAACGCAAGCCGGCGGCAGATCCGCTGACAGACGACCACCTCGCCCCCGCCACGCCGCTCGCTCCCGCCCACTTTGAGCTTCGCGAAGACGGCTCGATTGCCGTCGAACGCCGCGAGGAGAAACGCGCCCCGGCGCTGATCTTCTCCGACCCCGCGCGCAGCCTCTGGCTCTACCACGGCAACTGCTTCGAGCTGCTCGACGCCATAGCCGCCAAATATCCCGAAGGCCGCTTCGACTGCATCTTTGCCGACCCGCCCTATTTTCTCTCCAATGGCGGCATCACCTGCCACGCCGGCAAAATGGTGAAGGTGGACAAGGGCGACTGGGACAAATCCCAGGGCGCGGACGAGAACCACAACTTCAACCGCGAATGGCTCGCCCGCTGCCAGCGCGTCCTCAAGCCCAACGGCACGATCTGGGTCACCGGCACGCACCACGTCATCTTCTCCATCGGCTTCGCCATGCAGCAGCTCGGCTTCAAAATCCTCAACGACATCGCGTGGGAAAAGCCCAACCCGCCGCCCAACCTCTCCTGCCGCTACTTCACCCACTCCACCGAGACGATTCTCTGGGCCGCGAAAAACGAGAAGTCCCGGCACACCTTCAACTATCAGGAAATGCGCAAGGTCACCGGCAAGCAGATGAAAACCGTCTGGCGGAAGGAGGAATTTCCTTTGGAGTGCGCGGACTTGTCCGCGCTTTCCGCAGGCGACATGTCGCCGTCAAACGCGCTGGGGCCGTCCGTTGTTTCCACCCGGGCCGCTGAACGCGGCCCTGGGGGGG
>JBKBTZ010000296.1:0-560 GCA_046290825.1 Limisphaerales bacterium | reverse complement strand
CTGGCGCAAACCCACCGGCGATGACGCAGACGTCGAGCTGCGCCCCGAGCGTCTGTGGGACGAAGCGCAGGCGCGCGCCATCGCCGACGCCGTGCGGGGCCAGCCAGCCCGCGTGACCGAGGAAAGCAAGCCCGCCACCCAGGCCTGCGGCTTGCTGTACGACCTGACCACCTTGCAGCGCGAGGCCAACGCGCGCTACGGCTTTTCGGCCAAGACGACGCTGGCGCTGGCGCAGGCGCTGTATGAAAAGCACAAGGTGCTGACCTACCCCCGCACCGATGCGCGCGCGCTGCCGAGCGACTACCTGGGGCCGGTGCGCGCCACCATGCGCACCTTGGCCGACAGCGACCTGCAGCACCTGGCGCCACACGCCCGCAAGGCGCTGGACAACGACTGGGTGCGGCCAACCAAGCGTGTGTTCGACGACGCCAAGGTCAGCGACCACTTCGCCATCATCCCCACCGGCCAGTTGCCCAAGGGCCTCAGCGACGCCGAGCAAAAACTGTACGACCTAGTGGTGCGCCGTTTCATCGCGGTGTTTTTCCCGGCGGCGCAATTCC
>JBKBTZ010000295.1:0-561 GCA_046290825.1 Limisphaerales bacterium | reverse complement strand
GGCAGCGCCGTGATCTGCCATTCGCGGCCGTTCGGTCCCTCTATCGCCAGGCGGCCGGAGCGTGTGACGGTCAGGTCGCTGACGCCGGCCATGCCCTCGGGCGCGGCTGCCGCAGGTGTGGCCCCGCCTTCCGGCGGCGGGGCGGGTGGCGGTGGGTCGGCGACAGTCTGCGTGACCGTCAGGTTGCCTTCCGGGCCATAGACCCGGATCTGGATACGGGTGCCGGTCGGCAGTTCGATGGTGTCGGCGGTGATTTCGTTCAGGTAAAGCGAGGGCTTTCCGGTATAGGCCGGCGGCTGGGCCCAGCCTTCCCAGCCTGGCCCCCCCAGCATGGCGACAGCCGCGCCGGGGGCCAGCCCCGAGACGCTGGCCACACGCCAGAAGGATCCGAAGATCATCGCCATGACGAAGGCGGTCAGCGCGACATAGCGCAAGCTGAACGGATCGCGCGAGGACAACCGCAGGTCGGGCTGCACGGGGCGCGCAGCGGCGGCGCGGGCGGCCATCCGCTCCTGGTGCGCGCGCCAGACGGCCAGCGAGGCGGGATCATTCGTGCCGATG
>JBKBTZ010000294.1:0-567 GCA_046290825.1 Limisphaerales bacterium | reverse complement strand
TGCGGCAGGTGTCGGGGGGGATGCCCGAGGCGGTCACCTCCTACCGGCTGGCGGCGCTGGGCGTGGTGCTGGATGGGGCGGGGATGGTGACGGGGGTGACGGATAACTCGCCCGCCCTGTTCGCGGGTCTGGCGCAGGGCGACCGCATCCTGAGCATCAACGGCGCGGTGGTGGACCTGTCGAGCTATGAGATCACGTCAGCCGTGCTGATCCTGGTCGAGGCGCCGGGCGGGGAGACGCGGCACATCCACCTTGACCCCTGGGGCGCGCATGAGGGCGTGCGGCCGGTGGGCGGGGCGAATGTGCTTGACCCGGACGTGGTGGTGTTTTGAATGCGGGCATGGGCATGGACGAGCGCATCCGCGCCGAACACGAGTTCCGCCACAAGACGCAGGTGATGGTCTCCACCGAAGCCGGCGGCGAAGGCATCAACCTGCAGTTCTGCTCGCTGATGATTAACTATGACATCCCCTGGAACCCGAACCGCCTTGAACAGCGTATGGGGCGCATCCATCGCTACGGACAGACCAAGGATGTCTACATCTATAACCTTGTTGCCGCCGATAC
>JBKBTZ010000293.1:0-568 GCA_046290825.1 Limisphaerales bacterium | reverse complement strand
AGGACAAGCTGAACCTTCTGCGCGTCTTCGAAGAGGCGCTGCGCACCGGCTATCTGCTGCATCCCAACATCATGCGGCTGGTCGCGGCGAACCTGCATATGATCGACGACGAGATGCGCGAGAACCCCGAAGCGCAGCGGCTGTTCCTGGACCTGCTGCTGAAGCACGGCAACCCGGAACGGTCCTTGCGCCGGATGAACGAACTGGGGGTGCTTTCGGCCTTCATCCCCGAATTCGAACCCATCGTCGCGATGATGCAGTTCAACGTCTATCACCACTACACGGTGGACGAGCACATCATCCAGACGATCAGCTGCCTTGCGCAGATCGAGCGGGGGGAACTGGTCGAGGAATTGCCGATCGCCTCGGGTATCCTGAAGGCCGGGGTGAACCGGAGGGTGCTTTATGTGGCGCTGCTCCTGCATGACATCGGCAAGGGCCGGCCCGAGGATCATTCGATCCTCGGCGCCCAGATCGCCCGGCGGGTCTGCCCGCGCCTTGGCCTCGATGCCGAGGAATGCGAGACGGTGGAATGGCTGGTGCGCTATCACCTGCTGATGTCCGACAT
>JBKBTZ010000292.1:0-589 GCA_046290825.1 Limisphaerales bacterium | reverse complement strand
AGGCGCAGCGACAGGAAAGCGATGAGTTGCTGCAGCGGCTGCGCGGCTACGGCGTGCCGGCCTCGATTGCGCAGCTCTACGCAAGCAGCTACCGAGAGCGCGCCGAGCTTGCCATCGAGCATCTGGAGCAGGAAATCGCGGCCAACCCGCACCGCATCCGCAACCCGGCGGGCTATCTGCGCGCACTCATCGTTTCAATCCGCGCCCGGTCTTACGACCGGGCGATACGCCGGTAGCGGTGGCTGTCAGTGTGCGCCGACGCTCGTTTCAATCCGCGCCCGGTCTTACGACCGGGCGATACGACAGGATCACCGACTTGATACGAACCAGTAGGGGTTTCAATCCGCGCCCGGTCTTACGACCGGGCGATACGTGACCCGGACACAATCCGGACGCTGCTGGAAGAGCGAGTTTCAATCCGCGCCCGGTCTTACGACCGGGCGATACAACGTGTACCCCGTGCCGTTAGGATCAAGAGCCCAGTTTCAATCCGCGCCCGGTCTTACGACCGGGCGATACCTGCGGCGCTCGCTGCGCCAGGGCGCGCGCAGCAAGTTTCAATCCGCGCCCGGTCTTACGACCGGGCGAT
>JBKBTZ010000291.1:0-634 GCA_046290825.1 Limisphaerales bacterium | reverse complement strand
GGGTGCTGAACGTCTCAATTGACCTCGGGGTTCACGGGCGCGACGCCGCGCCGCGTCCGCCGGTCGAGGCGTGCCTGCGGGTGATTGACGAGCCGGTGCTGCGGCTGACGAGCGTGGACCTCGGCGCGAGCGCGGACATCACGAGCCTGGCGGAGGTGTTCGACTTCGCGCGGGATTACCTCGGGCTGCTCAAGGCGGCGGTGATCGCGTCCGGGCTGGTGCCGCCGGGCATCGAGGGTTCCGGGCAAAGCCTCGCGGACCTGCTCGCACGCGTGGTCGGCCCCGGCCTCGGCCTCGAAATCGTCAGCCACGTCAACGACATCCCGAAAGGCTCGCGGCTGGCCGTCTCAACGAACCTGCTCGCGTCGCTGATCGCCGCGTGCATGCGGGCGACCGGTCAGGCGGAATCGCTCACCGGCGCGCTCACTGAACCGGAACGCCGCCTCGTGCTCGCCCGGGCGCTGCTGGGCGAATGGCTGGGCGGCTCCGGCGGCGGCTGGCAGGATTCCGGCGGCGTGTGGCCCGGCATCAAATTGATCTGCGGCGTGGCCGCGGCCGAGGGCGACCCGGAATTCGGCGTGAGCCGGGGCCGGTTGATGCCCGCGCATCACATCCTCGGCCCCGACGAGGTGTC
>JBKBTZ010000290.1:0-638 GCA_046290825.1 Limisphaerales bacterium | reverse complement strand
GGGCGACCCTGTCGCGGTGCCGGACGGCACCCCGGCGCGCGGGATCTCGGCCGGACCGGACGAGACGCTCGACCGCATCCGCTGGCTGTTCCTTGGCGCCATCGCCACGGCGCGCCGCAGCATCAGGATCCGCACGCCGTATTTCCTGCCCGATCAGGCGATGATCGCCGCGCTGTCGGCGGCCACCCTGCGCGGCGTCGCCGTCGATATCCTGATCCCGGCCGAGAGCGACCATCCTTATGTGCACTGGGCGGCGCAGGCGCATTTCTGGCAGGTGCTGGAACATGGCGCCCGCATCCACGCCCGCTCCGGCCCCTTCGATCACAGCAAGCTGATGCTGGTGGACGAGGCATGGGTCTGTCTGGGATCGGCGAACTGGGATGCCCGCAGTCTGCGGCTGAACTTCGAATTCAACGTCGAGGTTTACGATTCCGCTCTCGCCGCCCGTCTTGCCGCCGATTTCGACCGGATCCGCGACGCGGAGGCCGAGCCGGTGACAGCCCGGTCGCTGGCGGCGCGATCCCTGCCGACCAGACTGCGCGATGGCTTCGCGCGTCTCTTCACGCCCATACTCTAGACACTGGCCCGCGCCGTTCCGGCGATCGCGCGCGGGCCCGACCGATCACATCACCAGGACC
>JBKBTZ010000289.1:0-648 GCA_046290825.1 Limisphaerales bacterium | reverse complement strand
GAACGGCTTCGGTGTCGCCGCGCAGGTCGCGGCCGCCGCGGGCTCGGTCGCCTGGCTCGCGGTGGATGGGCGCGTCGCCGCCGCCTTCGTCATGGCCGACGGGATGCGGCAGGAGGCCCCGCGCGCCATCCGCCGCCTGCGCGCCCTCGGCATCCGGCGCATCGTCCTGCTGACCGGCGACCGCGCGGCGGCGGCGGCGCCGATCGGGCGGGCGCTGCGCCTGGATGCGGTGCTGGCCGGCCAGTCGCCGGCCGACAAGATCGCGGCGGTGCGCGCGGAATCGGCCGCGGCGCCGAGCGTCATGGTGGGCGACGGCGTGAACGACGCGCCCGCGCTGGCCGCCGCCGATGTCGGCATCGCCATGGGCGCGCAGGGCACCTCCGCCGCCGCCGAGGCCGGCGATGTCGTGCTGCTGGTGGACCGCGTGGACCGGGTGGCGGAGGCGATCGCCATCGCCCGCCGCTCCCGCCGCGTCGCCTTCGCGGCGATCGCGCTCGGCATGGGCATGTCGGGCGTCGCCATGGGCGTGGCCGCGGCGGGCTGGCTGACGCCGCTCGCCGGCGCGCTGGTGCAGGAGGCGATCGATGTCTTCGCCATCCTCTACGCCCTGACCGCGCTGCGGCCCGGGGCCGACGAGGCGGCGCAGGG
>JBKBTZ010000288.1:0-653 GCA_046290825.1 Limisphaerales bacterium | reverse complement strand
GGGCGAATGGGCGCGGAGCTGGTAGTCGCCCTCGAGCTGCAGCGGCAAGAGCCAGTAGGGCGGGCCGGCGCGCAGCGCGCGCGTCAGCGCGATGGAGGCGCGGCGGCGCAGCGGCCGCTTCAGCCCGCGCAGCGCCCAGCCGCCGTATTCGCGCCAGGGGCTCCACAGCCGGTGGGTTCGGTAGCCGGGGAAGGAGCGCGCCATCCAGCCGCTCCAGAACGAATAGGTCACGTCCCAGGACGCGCGCAGGATGAAGGAGGCGGGAACGTCGCGGAACTCGACCGGCGGCAGGCGGCTCGCGCGGGCGCGGATCTCGGCGGGGTCGCGCGGCAGGGGGGAGGCGCCGTTGGTGCCGCCGCGCAGGCGGTGGATGTCCTCGCCCATGACGATGATGCGCGGGTCGGTCGCCATGCGGCGATGCATGACCTCCGAGACGCAGTCGATGAATTTCCGCGACACGATGCGGCCGCGGAACTCGGTGCGCAGGCCGCGCAGTTCCGACAGGTCGCCTCTGATGTGCTCGTCCTTCGTCGCCGGGTCGGGCCAGAGGGCAGGGCGAATGCGGCGAGCATTGCCGGCGGGTTCGGTGAACTCCTCGACGATCGCGGCCATGGCGGCCTCGATCTCGGCGCGCATGCGCGTGGTCTCGGCTT
>JBKBTZ010000028.1:0-33292 GCA_046290825.1 Limisphaerales bacterium | reverse complement strand
TGCTTGGCTTCCTCACAGCCGGCCACATCGTTGAAGGTGACGCCGGTGTTCTTGTCCACGATGAGCTTCGCGCGGCTCTTGCCGATGCCGAAGATGCCCTCGCTGGCGGCGCTGAACCGCCGCGCCAGCAGGGACCAGATCAAAATCATCAGGCCGATGGGCAACACCCATGCCAGCAAAAATGTGGACAACGCGCTCGGCCGCGTGCCGACGTATTCCACGCCGGCGGCCTGGAGTTCCTTGACCAGGTCCGGGTCTTCCACACGCACCGTGCGGAACAGAAACGGCTTGGTCTCGGCCAGTGCGCGGCGGAGTCCCTGCGGCACCTCGGCGGCGTTGGTATCGGCGGAATGGAGGACCGGCGGGGCAGGGGGGGCGTTGGTCTCGCGGGCGGCCAACGGCACGATGCGCCCGGCGATTTCGTCCTGCTTGACGGCGGCCTCGACGACTTCGCGGCGTTCGAGATGAACCTTGAACTGGCTGTAGGGGATGGTGCGAACGGCGAACTGGCCGAAGAACTCCTGCCAGCCCCAGAGCACCAGCAGCGTGACCAGGAAATACCCGATCAGCCAGCGCGTCTGGGGATCGAACTTGCCGGGCAATTTGAGCTTGGGCGGCGTCTTCTTCATGGGCGGCAGATTATCCGACCGGCCAATAACCGTCAGCAACAAATCGCGCGGCGGAGCGGCGCGCCGGCAGACCGCCGCCATTTGGAGTGAAAGTCGGCGGCGCTGTCCCCAGCCGCCGCTACGCGGAGACGCCCGCGGAACACGGGAAGCGCCGCCGCGCCCGATCAGACATGAAGCTCCGGCGCACAACTTCCAACACAATTGTTATTGCCTTACTTTTATATTGTTGTAAGGTTTATGTATGACTGTCGCCACAAAAGCCGCATCGGTTTACTTCTCGGTCAAGGGCCAGGTGGTCATCCCCGCCCGGCTGCGCCGGCAATTCCACATTGAGGCCGGCACCAGAGCCATTGTGCAGGCCACCCCCGAGGGGATTCTCCTCAAGCCGGTGACCGCCGCCTTCATCAAACGCGGGCGCGGCATTGCCCGGCGAAAACCCGATGATCTCCCCTTCGCGCAATGGTGGGCCGACCACAAGGCTGAAGAGAAAAAGCTCGAGGAGGCGAAGTATGCCCGCAGCACCGGTAGTGCTCGATAGTCACGCGCTGGTGGCCTACTTCCGGGATGAGCCGGGGGCAGAAACCGTCGAATCGCTCCTGACCAAAGCTGCGGCCAGCGAACGCCCGCTGCACATGACCGAGGTGAACTATGCCGAAACCAAATACGCCCTGATTCGCAAGGACGGCCCGGAGGCTTGGGAGGCTTCCGCGCAAATTCTTACCGGCCTGCCTGTGGAATTTCACCCAGCCGACCGTGCCCTGGCCGACCTGGCCGCCGATTTCAAAGCCCGCTTCAAAATCAGCCTGGCCGACGCCTTCGCCGCCGCACTGGCCAAGAGCCGAAAAGCCGAACTTGTCACCGGCGACCCGGAGTTCAAGCCGCTGGAAAAGGAAATCAAAATCCACTGGTTGAAAGGCTGAACCATTGCCGGCCGCGCACAAAGACCGGACGCGCGAGCGGCACTTCCTCCCCTTCAAAAGCTCTCGCAAAGTCCCGGCCCGCCGGCAGCAGCGCCATGCCCCGGAGAGCAGCAGGCAAGGCCCGCGGACCGGCTGCGCCAGAAGGTGCTGAAACAGCACAATCACGGCTGATGTCTTCCGGCCAAAGGCCGCTGAAACAGCCTGCAGGACGGGCTTTATTCGCCACTACCGTGTCTCAATGCCCATGCTTCCCAATGTGCTGTTCCCGCACATTGTAGCTGATCGTCCACAGACGCCCGCAGCGCCGTTTGGCATACCTTTGTCGTTATGCCAAAGCGCGATTCCCTCCTCCTCACCTTCGGGCATAACGTCTCCCGCCTCCGCAACCAGGCAGGTTTCTCCCAAGATCAGCTCGCCGAGAAGGCCGATCTTGACCGCACCTACCTCAGCGGCATTGAACGCGGCGTGCGCAACCCGGGCATCAAGGTGGTCATCCGCCTTGCGCGGGCGCTGGGCGTCACGGTGGCCCAGCTTTGCAAAGGAGTGGAGTGATGAGCCGCCCCGCCGCTCCACTCACCGCCCTCGACCTGTTCTGCGGCTGCGGCGGCTTCACGCTCGGCCTGCAGCGGGCCGGCTTCCGCGTGCTCGCCGCGATTGATTTCAACCCCGAGGCCATCGCGACCCTCCGCGCCAACCTGGTCGAAAAACACCATCCCGGACTCATTCCCATGGCCCATGCCATCGAGGCCGATCTCACACGGTTTCCGCCGGAGCGGCTGGCTGCGCTCTTGCGCGACTCCCTCGCTCCCTCTGGGGGAGAGGGTCGGGGTGAGGAGGCGATTCCGCGCGTGGACGTCATCGTCGGCGGGCCGCCCTGCCAGGGTTTCAGCACCGCCCGCCAGCGCGATGGCGCAAACCACGGCCACCGCCGCCTCATCCACGATCCGCGCCGGCTGCTCTACTGCGAATTCCTCCGCTACGTGGCCTTCTTCCGCCCGCGTGTGTTCGTAATGGAAAACGTGCTGGGCATCCGCTCCGCCGCCGGCGGCGAATACCTCACCCGTGTCCAGAAGGAAGCCCGCGAACTCGGCTACCGCGTCCACGGCCAGATCGAGGATGCTTGGGAGCTGGGCGTGCCGCAGAAGCGCCGCCGCCAGCTCTTCATCGGCGTGCGCCTCGATGTGCCGGGCTACTTCCTGCCGCACCTGCGGCCCGCTCCCCGGGTCGTGGGGCAGGGGAGCGCTGGCGGCTCGCCGGCAGCGTTCGGCGGCCTCGCCGAACGCCCGTTGTGGGCGGGGCAAAGGGATTCGCGGCGAGCCGCCGCAAATGGCACGCGGGCCGCGTGCGCTCCCCATTTCACTTTGTGGGACGCCCTCGGCGACCTGCCGCCGCTGCGTGCCGGTGGCGGGCAGTTCGAAGCCGACTACGATTTCGCCCGCCGCTGCGACCACGTCGAACGCCGGGGCGAACCCGCCCGCCGCTATCTCGTGGACGTGCTGGAAATTGACTGCGCGGAAAAACTCACCAACCACGTCGCCCGCCCGCACAGCGAACGCGACCTGCGCGACTTCGCCCAGCTGCGCGAGGGCGAAAACTCCGCCACCGCCATGCGCGAGCGTCGGGTGGAGTTCGAGTTCCCTTACGACAAATCGAGCTTCAAGGACCGCTACACCCGGCAGCATCGCGAGCGGCCCTGCTCGACCATCGTGGCGCACCTGAGCAAGGACGGGCTGATGTTCATCCACCCCACGCAGAACCGCTCGCTCACCCCGCGCGAAGCAGCCCGCGTGCAAAGCTTCCCGGACTGGTTTGTGTTCCCGCGCGCGCAAACCCACGCCTTCCGCCTTATTGGCAATGCCGTCCCTCCGCTGGTGGCCGAGGCCGTGGGCCTGGCCGTGAAGGAATTTCTGGAAAACACGGCCGCTCCGACTTTCGCGCCCCGCGCCCTTGCGGAGCAGACCACCCGGCCCGCCCGAAAGCGGCAGGGGGCTGCCGCACTCCAGGACGCTTCGCGTGAATCGAACGCGCCCGATGGCGCGCCAGCTTTTGGAGTGCGCCAGTCCTCTGGCGCTGTCCGCGGGAACACCGCCGGACCTGTGTTGCCCGCAAGACAACTGGCCGCCGCCGAGGAACTCGTCCGCCTGGCCCGGCTGGACCGCCGCCAGTTGCGCCGCGTGCCGACGGACGAATTCCTGCGCGGCTGGCGCGCCCTGCTGTCCCTGTGCCCGCACCTCCACCCTGACAATGCCCGCGACCACGGCACGGAGGAGGAAGTCAGCCCGAACCAATCGGCTTTGCCCGGGTTCGAAGCCCTGTTTGCCCGCCGCTACGCCCGCTCCGGGTGGCCGGTCGCATTGGCAATCATCGGAGAGGAGGCGTGGCGGCGATTGGAAACCGGCGAGATCTGCCTGGAGCAATTCTACAACGCCAATGCAGATTGCGCCGAACTGGACTTGATGCCCGCCCAACGCGGCGATGCGAGGAGGACTGCTGATGCCATCTGACAAGAAACGCAAGCTCAGTGTCAAAGAGCGCCTGCAGCAGCCGCATATTCTGGGCGAGATGGTAAAGCTTTCACTGACACATTCGTCGCAGGCTCAGAAGGACTTTCTCCAACAGCTTGAACGAATCGCGGCCGGGATCCGTGACATGCTCGAGGCGGCGGAAATGATCCGCTCCGTTGAGATTGACCACCGAGCGATGTGGTCGGCCGTCGCAGACAACCCAATCAGCTTTGTGGATGGTGGCATGGCGAACGTGGCCAGTCTGGGCGCAGAACCCGTTGCCGTCCGGGTGGGCAGCTACACTGTGATTCCCGGCAGGCAGACCCCTGATCGGGAGCAATTCCGGATGGAGAAGCAATTGGTGGCCGAGTTGTTCGACCTTTCAAGCTCCGACGGGATTTTTGAGGACTTGTTTGAAGACCCGTCCAAACTGCGGGACGCCGTCCGATTCTGCTTGGAAGCCTCGGCGGGAGTTCAGTGCATCGCGCGAGACCCGAAGCCCGAGTTTCTTTTCTTGCATGGCGCACTGGTAAACCCGGTTTCCGCGTATGCAGACGAACATTTCCCGGCCTTCTCCGCGCGCGGCCTTGAAATCCTCCTCCCACCAAAAGAGCGAAACCGCACAGGCAGAGAAGCCAAGTTCGTAAGCGTTTATCTGCATCTCCTCAAGACCCTTCAAGAGTCCAAAGTTAACGTCGCGTCGGTTGTTGAACGTGCATCCGGCTCGATGCTGGTCAGCACGACACTGCTGGACTTGCTTAAAACGTCCGACGTTTCGCCAGGTGCTGGACCGCTGGAAGAAACGAAGCACCGAATCAAAGACTACCGGATTCCCGATGCTGTTCTGTTCCACGCCATCCTGAACGAAGGCGAGTATCTGACGCCGGTGGCGGTGGACCGCAACGTGGATTCCAAACGGCCCAACTACTCGCGCGACATCATTGCGCAGTATCCATTGCCGCACGTCACCTACGTAGGGGTTGGGCAGTTCGCCCAGCCCCTGCGGGTCGAGTTTTTTGAAGAGCCTCCTGCGGGATTTGAGATGTGCGTCCGGCTCGTAGTTCACGCGTGTCGTTTGATGCCCAATTACGCCTTTCCTGCCGGCCTCGATATCGTGGACAAGTTTGCCAAAGTCCCCAACTGGATGAGCCGCCCGATTCACTCGACGATGGCTGTCCAGTTGATGAAGCGGGCGATGGACACCGGGAATCCCAAGATGGTCGAGGCCGCCAAGCGGATGCTTTGCGGCACAACACGAGACTGGCTTTTCCGCCCGAACTGGAACGGCTGAACCCTGCACACCATGAACGAACAGAACGATTGGAAGCCCATTGGAACGGTTGTTGGCAACGCCAGCACCGTTGAATTCACCTTCATCCTCAAGAGCTTCAAGTCCCGCGTGGGCGATCTGGTGGCGGTGCGGATGGACGTGCCGGACGAGAATTACACGGGCACGCAGGAGATCTTCGTCTGGGGGCGGGTGGTGAGCATCAGCCGGTTCAACCCGTTCTTCCCCTACGAGGCGGCGCAGGAACTGTCCAACGAGGGGTTGTCGCTGCAGGACACGATTCTCTCGAACAGCCGCGACCAACTGGAGGCGGGCGTCATCATCCTCGGCTGCACGTTCGCGGCGGGCGGGTTCAAGAACCTCTACCCGCTCACCTATCCGGTGCAGCCGGCAGCCGAGGTCCTTTACCCGCCGGCGGAGGCCATCAGGGAGCTGCTGGCGGGCGGCATCCCGGGCCACAAGCCGCTGCCCATCGGCACGCTGATCGCGCGGCGGGACGTGGACATCGCCATCTCCGCCGACCGCGTGGTGTCGCGGCACATGGCGATTCTGGCCATGACCGGCGGCGGCAAGACGGTGGCGGCGCGGCGCATCCTGCGGGAACTGATCGCGCTGGGTTATCCGCTGCTGATCCTCGACCCGCACGGGGATTACCTTGGCCTGTGGCAGAAGCGGGAGCTGTTCAAGGGCACGACAGTGAAGCTGCTGTATCCGCACATCGCGATGACGGAGCAGAACCGGCACATCGTGGAAATCCTCATCAACAAGATGACCGAGGGGCTGACCGAGCCGCAGCGGGAGATCATGCGCGGAATCCTGGCAGAGACTGATCCCGAGGAAGGGCAGTCGGTGCTCCGCTACATCAAGCGGCTGCTGGACGCCATTCAACGGCGCATCGGTCAGGCTCAAGACCGACGCACCATCCCCACGCTATCGGTTTGCCGCCGCCAATTGGCCCTCGTTGAAGAGCGGTTCGCGCGGATGGAACTGACGAATGAGCGGATGCGACAACGGTTGAAGGCGCTTCAATTTGACCAGATGCCCGATCCGCAGGGCCGTCCTGAGGCCATCATCGCGCCGCGTCAGGTGTCCATCCTCTACCTTGGCGGTTACGATCACCTGACGCAGACGACCATCGCTTCGATCCTGCTGGAGGCGCTCTACGAGCACCGCGCCAATCTTTCGGGGCGCATCCCGCCGTTTCTGGCGCTCATCGAGGAGGCGCACACGTTCATCCCTTCGTCGCGCGAGGGCGCGGCGGATGTGCCGTCGCTGGAAACGCTGCGGAAGCTCATAACGGAAGGCCGCAAGTTCGGCACGGGCCTACTCCTCATCACCCAACGCCCGAGCCGGGTGGACGAGACGATTCTCTCGCAGTGCAACTCGTTCCTGATCCTGCGCCTGGTCAATCCGCGAGACCAGAACTACGTGAAGCAGATCATGGAAAACCTGAGCGAGCAGGACGCGCGGATGCTGCCCGGATTCGGTCCGGGGCAGGGCGTCATCAGCGGACAGGCGGTTCGTTTCCCGCTGCTGGTGAAGATCATGATGGACGAGGACCTGATCTACACCGACCTCGGCGACGAGAACTTCTTCGCGCAGGTGCAGGCGTGGAAGCCGGACAAGCACGCGGCCACCCGGGGACGGGTGGCGTCCACGCTGGAAGGTGTAACTTCCGCGCCGGACCGCCGGCCCAAGGGCAAGGTCGGGCGGAAGCAGGAGGAGAAGCAGCCGCCCAGTTTGGCGGAGCGTTGGGAAGCCGTGCGCGACAAATTCTCCGATGACAAACGAGCCATAGGCGAGCTTGAGGCCACGACCGGCTTGGAATGGGTCAAATCGCGTCGCAAGGAGAAGGTGGCGAAGTTCGCGGCGGAGGAGTGGGATGATTTGGAAGATCTGGGTTTGAACGGCAACCAGCGTGAAAGGCTGTTGAAGTTGCTCGAAGCAGCAGCCGGGAGTTGAGCAGGGAGGTCAAAATGCCGGAGGGAAACGATGCCTTGGAACAATTCGCCGCCGACGTGCGGCAGGAAGTGGCGTTGCGCTGCTCGGAGGACGCACCGCCAGACCAACAGGAGAACGCCTTCACCGAATGGGTGCTCGAACAACTGGCCGAACACAACGAAGCCGATGACGGCGAGTTGCTCAACCATCGCGCGGAGAGCCGGGGGCGCTGGCCGGCATCCAAGGTGAACGCGTGGTCGCTGTCCGGAGACGGTGCGACGCTGGATTTGTTCGTGACGCTCTACCACGGCGGCGAGAGCGTGCCAACGGTGGGGCTGCCGGAGGTGCGCAAACAGTTCAAGTTGCTGATCGGCTTTCTGCGCCGGGCACGCGAAGGCTTTCACACGCAGTTGCAGGACCGCGAGGATGTTTTCGAGGTGGCCCGGCGCATCCACGAGGCCAGGGACTCGCTGACGACGGTGCGATTGTTCTTCCTGACGGACGGCGTTGCCCCGCGCACAGATGATCTGGAGGAGGAGAAGATTGACGGGCTGGAACTGCGTTACGTGCTCTGGGACTTGCGGAAGTTGAGCCAGCTTCGCGTGGGCGAACGCGGCGTCATTGAACTGGACTTCGCCGGGGAATATGGCGGCGCAATTCCCTGCCTGGCCGGACACGAGAGCGACGGCGAATACCAGACCTACCTCGCGTTCATGCCGGGCCGGGTGCTGGCGCGCATTTACGGCGAGCACGGGCAGCGGCTGCTGGAGCGGAACGTCCGGGCCTTTCTGCAGGTGAAGGGCAAGGTCAACAAAGGCCTGCAACAGACGCTGCGCGAAGAACCGCAGCGGTTTCTGGCCTACAACAACGGGCTGTGCTGCACGGCAGCGGAGGTAAGGGCGGAGAAACGCAAGGACGGGCAGTTGGGGCTGGCGTGGGCGAGGGACTTCCAGATCGTCAACGGCGGTCAGACCACCGCGAGCATCTATCACGCGATGAAGAAGGAACGGCTGGATGTCTCGCAGGTGAACGTGCAGGTGAAACTGACGGTGCTGCGTCGCCCGGAGGACCTGACGGAGATCGTGCCCCTCATCGCGAAATACGCGAACAGCCAGAACAAGGTCAACGCGGCGGACCTCGCGGCCAACGGGAAGTTTCATCAGGAACTGGAAGCGCTGTCGCGCTCGGTCTTTGCTCCAGCGGTCACGGGTTTGCAAAGCCGGACGCACTGGTATTACGAGCGCGCCCGTGGCTCTTATCTCGACGACAAGGCGCGGCAGGGCACACCCGCCCGCCGTCGCGAGTGGGAGAAGGTCAATCCGCCGGACCGAAAGTTCACCAAGACGGATTTGGCGAAGTTTGAGCACGCTTGGTTGGGGCTGCCGCACCTGGTCTGTCTGGGCGCGGAGAAGAATTTTGTCCGCTTCGCCGAGCGGATGGAGGACGATGGCGAGCCGGAGGTGAATCTGGATTACTTCCGGCACACGGTGGCCAAAGCCATCCTGTGGCGCACGGCGGAGAAGCTGTTCGACACGCTCGATCTCGAAGGCTACCGGGCCAACAGCGTGGCCTACGCGGTGGCATGGCTGGCGGAGAAGTCGGGACGGCGGATTGACCTGAACCGCATCTGGAACGAGCAGCGGCTGTCGTCCGCGCTCTGCGAGGCGCTGAAAACGGTGTGCAACGTAGCTTGGGAGCACCTGACGCATCAGCAGGGCAACGTGGGCGAGGCATCGAAAAAGGCCGAGTGCTGGGAAGCGTTCAAGCGGAAGGAAATCGCCCTGCCAACCGGCTGGCAGAACGAATTGGCGGAAGCGGCTTTCATTGCGCCGCGTTCCGAGGAGGAGGCCTTGGCGGCGGCTTGGGAACGGCTGCGCCACAAGTTCATCGCCGACTCGCGGACGATGGAGGGCATCGAGGCTTACACCGGGAAGGAATGGGTGCGCACCCGGCGGCGCGATCCGGTGTCATCGTATGCCGTGCTGACGTGGGAACAGTTGCGACTGCGGCCGGGGCTGGGATTGAAAAAGCTGCGGGCGCTGGTGGAGATGCTGGCGATTGCGACGCAGGAGTGAATCCGTGTTCATCGGTGTCCATCCGTGGTTGAATAGAAATGGCAAAGGATTTTTCCAAGCAGTATGCCGTGGAGGATTTCGAGCGCATCGAATCCGCCATGCCCATCACGATAATGACGCTCCTGAACCTTGTAGCAGCGGACGTGAGTCCGCTCCATCTGGTTTCGGGAGGGAGTTTGAGCCGGCTCACGTCGGCTGCCACCATGCGAGCACTGGCGCAGGGGGTTGCCGCGCCCAACCTTTGCGCGCTCTGTGCTCTTTTGTGGCGGATTGATTTTCGTGTGGTTCGTGTATTTCGCGGTTAAGAAGAAATGGCTGATGTTTTCACCAAGGCGAAGCGGTCGGCGGTGATGGCGCGCATCCGGTCGCGCGGCAATCGCGACACGGAACTGGCGCTGGCGCGGCTGTTGCGCGCACACGGCATCACGGGGTGGCGGCGGCAGGTGGTAATTCGGAATGCGGAGTGCGGAGAGCGGAATTCAGTCCGAGCCGGCTCCCGTCGGCTGCTCCGGGTGAAGGTGGATTTCGTGTTCCGGCGGGAGCGGGTGGCGGTGTTTGTGGACGGGTGTTTCTGGCACGGCTGCCCGCAGCATTCGCCGCCGGCGCGGTGGTTGCGGAAGAGTTCGATGCCGCCTAGAGATGGTTCAAGCCACGGCGCGAGCGCCGGCCGGACGGGCAAGGCATTCTGGCGGGCCAAATTGGCGGCAAACCGGGCGCGGGATCGGGCCGTGAACCGTGCCCTGCGTCGGGCGGGCTGGCGGGTGGTGCGAATCTGGGAGCACACCTTGCGGTGGGCCACCAAGGACGCGCAGAGCGCGGCGCGGCTCGTGCGACGGATACAGCGGGCCTTGCGGTAACCCCCGCCAGCCGGTGGAAACCGGACTCAACCATGGATCAGCACTGATGGACACGGATAACTCCATGCCCACTTGCGCTTGGGGGGTTTCAACCCACGCGGAACAGGACGGTGAGGTAGAAGTTGCGCACGCCAAACTGATCCAGCGGCACACGCACGGCGTCGCCGTCGCGCAGGCCGGCGGGATAGGCCACGTCCAGCGGGAATTCGCTGGTTAGCGCGCCGTGGCCTTCGCAGCGCCAACATTCGTAGCCGCCGACCACGCCGCGTCCACCGCAGGCGGGACACGTCGCCCGGGCGGGAATCCACACGCGCACCTGGCCGCCCCATTGCGCGTCCTCCGGGCTGACGACGACCTCGACGGTGAGGCTTTCGAGCTGCTCGGCTTTGGGCCGGGTGAGGTCTTCGAAGTTGCTCCAGAACCGGTCAAACAATTCGTCGAAGCTGGGCCGGTAGGTCTGGAAGGATTCGGTGAGCGAAACTTCTCGGAATCGGCTGACCGGCTCGACAGGACGGAACGGTTCGCCTTTGGGTCGCGGCGAAACCAGCGGCTCGGCGGTCGCGCGCCGCGCGCGGGAGGCGGGGACGACGGCCGCGAACTGGCGGTCGTAGCGGCGGCGGCGTTCGGGGTCGGTCAGGACGGCGTAGGCTTCCTGCAATTCGAGGAAGGGATCACTGTGCAGGCCGGAAGTGTCGGGGTGCAGTTCGAGCGCGCGGCGGCGAAAGGCGGTTTTGATTTCGTCCAGCGTGGCATCCGCCGTGACGCCGAGAATCAGGTAGTAGTTCTTGGGCATGGCGAAGGGTTACACAGGCTCATCACACTCGCGATGGCAGGTTGCCTTGCCGGTGGCTGGCGCATCATGGAAAGCGCCGGGCGGAAGACGCTATTCCCGCCAGACGGGCGGCGCGCGCGCACCGCCCCAATCGAACCAGGCCGGTTCAGAAGTATTCATTCAGCGGACTGGGAATCGTGCCGGGACGGCTCCAATCGCGGACGAGAAATTGCCGCCCCCCGCCAATCCCGGGCGACCGGGAACCGCTGGGCGCGGAGTGCGTTTTCAGGGAGAAAACCAGCCCCGGGTCCAAGCGGGCTGGTTCAGCCAACGGCGCGGGCCGGGGAAGTGCATCCGCTCCCGGCTCTCCGGCCGTTCGAGGTAATGTGGCCGGTGTTGTGGCCACTACGTCATCCAAGGATGGTTTCATGGCTCCACTCCATTTCGGGTTTGAAATGCATTCGGGACGCGCCGAGGGCGCGGGACCAGCAGAGAATTCCCCACTATGCCCCTCCTTCGGCGCGCCTGACCACCATCCGTCCGATCAAGCAGCGGCTTTTTGCTCGGCCGCCGCTGCGGACGCAGTGGATTGCGACGATTGAGCCGCCGGCTCACACCCGCAGGCTTTCGGTCGCCGGCACCAGGCACGAATCCGCTGCCCGAGCCGTTGCCAGAAACCGCCGGATGCGGCGACGTTGGAAGATTGCGTATTCGTGTTCATACAATTCGCAGTTCGCGTTGAGGTTTATCGCCCGTATGGCGCGGGTGGGGGAGGGCACCCCCAAAAACCCGCCACCCTTCTGCACCCGCCCTCCCGCAAGGCACCCGCGCGAAATCTTCGCCGGTTGCCGCGCAAATCCGGAACCAAGGTTCGGAGGTGAGCGGCATCCGGCACCGCCCGCCGACACCCCGGAGCGGAGTGCCGACGGACGCGAGCTGCTTAACTGACCTTCACTTCGATTTGTTTCGGACGAGCTTTTTCGCTCTTGGCCAGATGCACGCGCAACACGCCATCTTTGAACTCGGCCTTCACGTTGTCCGCTTCGGCGTCGTCGGGAATGGTGAAGCTGCGTTCGAACCGACCATAGTAGCGTTCCACCCGATGGAACTTGCGGCCCTTTTGCTCCTTCTCGGCTTTGCGTTCCCCGGAGATGGTCAGGGTGCCGCCTTCCACGGTCACCTTGACATCGTCCTTGTTGACTTCGGGCAATTCCACCTTGATGAGGTATTCTTTCTCATCCTCGGCGATGTCCACCAACGGCGCCCATTCGGGCACAGTGATGTTTTCCTCATCCGCGGTCAGTGCGCTGCGACGGAACGGAGTCCAATCAAAAAGAGAGGTCATCCGCCGCTGCAGCTCATCCATTTCCCTGAAGGGATTCCAGCGAGTAAGCGCATTCATAAGCGATCTCTCTTTCCAGGCGGAACCGGGTTTCGTAACAGCCCCGCGCCGGTCCGCCATGAGCGCGGAAGCTGGCGTGGCTTGCCGGGTTCGCCCGCTTGAGCGACCGGGCCACGCTTCACAGCCTATCATACGTCATGCCAAATGCGATAGGCACGCCGGACTTGAGGCAAGAACCTAAAAACAAGTTATTTACGCAAGAGTCGCAACTTGAGTTGCCGATCACAAATGGGATCATTATGGCGCACCATTTCGTTCGCTGTGAGTCAGGCTGGCATGCTGAATCCTTCGTGCGGTGCTAATATAAGCCTAAATCCCTAAGTCGGATGTCTGTCCATTCGTAACAGTTGAAGCATCAGATAGTTACGAATATAACCGCCAACTGCACCAGCGTTGGATTTGGAGTTTGGGGGGAACTGCGGAGTTTGGGTTCGATCAGGAACAGCAAAGCCACGCAGGCTTGAGCTATCAGATCGGAGATCATCTGGTTGTGGCGCTGGCGATGCGGTGTCGGAGCAGTGGAATTCCACGCAGAAAATCTTTGCTGTTCAAGACCATGGACCGAGCCGTTGCGGTCAAGATCGGTCTTTGGCTGACAGGAAGCTCCGAACAATCTTTTCCGCGGCTTGGCAAACTCGGGAAAATGGCAAGCGAACTGAGGGAACCCGGTTGGGTGGGAGCGGCTGGAGCCATGGCTGACATTGCACTTTTGGCAGACAGGCTAATTAAATATGCACAATATTTGTTATATTCACTTCAACACCGTGCAGTAAAGCTGCAGATACCGGTTCGCGGTGTTTTCCCACGAAAAGTCTGCCTTCATCCCCCGCTCCCGGAAAGCGCGTAAGGCAGGTTTTGTCGCATACAGGGCCAGAGCCTTGCGCATGGCGTGCGCCAAAGCGGCGGCGCTGTATTCGGTAAATTTGATTCCTGTGGCCTCTTGTTGGTTTTCTGACGGGTCCACTACGGAATCATCCAAGCCGCCCGTGGCGCGGACGATTGGGATGGTGCCGTAGCGCAGGCTATACATCTGATTGAGGCCGCAAGGTTCGAACCGGGAAGGCATGAGAAAGAAATCGCATGCTGCCTCAATGCGGTGAGAGAGTCCCTGGTCGTAACCAATCCGAATCGCAACCTTGTCCGGATGACGTCTGGCAAGGGAACGGAGGCTCCGCTCGTAATGCCCGTCGCCGCTGCCCAACAGGACGAATTGCATCGGACGGCCCAGCATTTCCTCCAGAGCGGGAACAAGCAGGTCAACGCCCTTTTGCTCGGCGAGGCGGGTGACGGAGCCGAACAGGGGCACGCGCGGGTTGACGGGCAGGCCAAGCTCCTTTTGCAGGGCCGTCTTGTTGCGCGTCTTGCCGGCAAGCTGGTCGGCGCTGTAGTGGAATTTGAGGTGCGGATTATTCGTAGTGTTCCATTCCTCGTAATCCACCCCGTTTAGAACGCCATGCACCACGTCCGCGCGATGCCGGAGCAACCCGTCCAGACCGCATCCAAACTCCTCGGTCATGATTTCCCGGGCGTAACGCGGGCTGACGGTCGTGATCACGTCAGCCGTCGCGATGCCCGCCTTGAGCAAGTTCAAAGCACCGTGAAACTCGGCGGTTCCGGGGTTGAACCAACTGGCGGGGAGGTTGGCCAGGGCAAACGCTTCTGCGGCAAAAATACCCTGGTAGGCCAGGTTGTGAATGGTCAGCATGACCGGCGTCGCCTTCCCCCACCCTTCGGCGAGCCGTTGTTGCTGCACCAGCATCGGCACCAGTCCGGTTTGCCAGTCATGGACATGCATCACCTGCGGCCCCCACGGTAAGTAGCGCGCCAGATGGATGGCCGCCTTGCTGAAGAAGATGAAGCGCGCTGCGTTGTCGGCGTAGTCCACACCATTCTCGTTGTAGATGCCATGCCGGTCAAAAAACCCCGGCTGGTCCACGAAATAAATCGTCAGCCCGGCGACCGGTTCCACGATCCAAATGCGGGCGGAGACATGGGAACCGCCCAGCGGCAGGGTCATTTGCCAATCAAAGGGTCTTAGCTCGGGAAATTTTTCCCGGATGCCCCGATAGAGCGGCGTCACGACGCCAACGCGATGACCTTTTTGGGCAAGCGTCTTGGTCAGCGCCGCCACCATGTCCGCCAGGCCGCCCGTTTTGGAATACGGGTGGAGTTCGCTGGTGGCCATCAGGATTCTCATCGGCGGGAGGAGTGATTCAGGCGCTGATCCGTTCCGTTTTCAGATAAGGACGCAGGACTTCGGGCACCAGGATGCTGCCATCGCTCTGTTGATGGGTTTCAATCAGCGCCACGAACAAGCGTGCCAGCGCCACGCCGCTGCCATTGAGGATGTGCGGGAAGCGATTCTGGCCGTCTTCTGCCTTGTAGCGCAGGCTCATGCGGCGGGCCTGAAAATCCTCGCAATTCGAGCAACTCGACACCTCGAGGTAGCTGCCCTGCCCCGGCGCCCACACCTCGATATCGTAGGTCTTGGCGCTGCCGAAGCCCATGTCCCCGGTGCACAGGCAAATCACGCGGTAATGCAACCCCAACGCGCGCAGGATCCGTTCGGCATTTTCTACCATCGCCTCCAGTTCCGCGTAGCCGTCCTCGGGTTTGACAATTTTGATCAGTTCCACCTTGTCGAACTGGTGGACGCGGATCATGCCGCGGGTGCCGACCCCCGCCGCACCGGCCTCGCCGCGAAAGCACGGCGTATAGGCGCAGTAACGGATGGGGAGCTGCGAGTCCTTGAGGATTTCCTCCCGGTGAATGTTGGCGACCGGGGTTTCCGCGGTGGGGATGAGGTAAAGCCGACCCAGATTTTGCGGATCGTCCCCCTCGGCCACGCCGTAATACTGGTCCTTGAATTTGGGAAACTGCCCGACGCCCACCAGGCAGTGCTCGCCAACCATGAACGGCGGGGACACTTCGAGGTAACCGTGCTCGGTCGTGTGGAGGTCCAGCATGAACTGGATGAGCGCACGTTCCAGCTTCGCCCCCCAGTTTGTGTAGAGCAGAAAGCCACTGCCGGAAAGCTTGGTGGCCCGGGCGAAATCCACCAGCTTCAGGCTTTCGCACAACTCGACATGGGACTTTGGCGGGAAGGCATAATCGGGCTTGGCTCCGTGAACGCGCACCACGGGATTGTCGGCCGCCGAGGTGCCCAAGGGCACGGACTCATGCGGCAAATTGGGCAGTTGGAGCATCAGCCGGTCGCGCGCCGCCTCGGCTTCGGCGGCCTGCTTGTCGAGGGTGGAAATCTGGTCGCCGAGGTTTTTGGTTTCCGCCTTTTTGGCCTCCGCCTCGGCCAGTTTTTTTTGCCCCATGAGGGCCCCGATTTCCTTGGAGACCCGGTTGCGGACGGCTTTGAGCGCCTCCACTTCGGCAAGGGCTTTGCGGCGTTGCTCATCCAACGCGAGGACCTCGTCAATGCGCGCCTCGTCCCCGGCCCCGCGGCTGGCCAGCCGCTGCTTCACCCAATCCGGCTGTTTCCGGATCAAATTGATGTCCAACATTCGCGGAGTATGGAAAAGGCGGCGGACAGCGGCAAGCCGGCAGGCGGAGTTCCGGCGTGCGTCGGGGCGGCGGATGGGCTATTTCGAGCCGGTTCGCATGAGCCTCCTGGCCAATCTACTGATGGACCTGCTGGGCGCAGCCTATTTGCTGACCAGCCCCCTGGCGCTGCTGGCGCTGGCCTTTCAGATCTGGATGCTGGTGGATGCGCTTCGGCGGCGGGAATGGCTGTGGGCCGTGTTGATTGCCATCGGCTTCCTTCTTTCGGCGATCCTTTACTATTTTGCGGTTTATCGCAACGCGCAGTCGGGCCTGCGCGGCTTCGAACTACCGGGGCAACCTGACCGGCGACGCATCAAGGAACTCGAGGCGCAGATTCATCACCTCGACAAGGCGCACCACCATTCGCAACTCGGTGACATTTATTTCCAGCAGGGCAAACTCCAGCGCGCCGAGGCCTGTTACCGGGCCGCGCTGGAACGCGACCCCGACGACGCCGATACCCTGGCGCACCTCGGTCAATGCCTGCTCCGCCAGAAGCGCCCTGCTGAGGCCCGCCCCTTGTTGGAGCGCGTGATCGCTCGCGACGCCAAGCACGACTACGGCCATACCCTCATGGCACTTGCCGAAACCCGACAAGCCATGGGCGAGCCGGAGGCGGCCCTGGGCCTCTGGCGCCAAGTGACGGAACAACATTCGTATGCGCGGGCCCGGATTCAACTGGCCGAACTGTTGCTGGCACGCGGCGAAAACGCGGCGGCGCGGCGGGTGCTGCAGGAGGTGCTGGAGGACGATCCGCACACCCCGGCCTTCCAGCGCCAGCGCGACCGGGGCTGGGTGCGCCGGGCCAAAGCCCTGCTGCGCGGGTTGCCGTAGGTTTTTGGGCAACCGCGGGCGCTTGTTCGGCGTGGCGTTTGCGCCTACTTTGATGCGGGAGATCGCAACATGATTGACGAGACCATCGCAAAAATTGAAAGCCAACTGGCCGGAGCCGGCAACCTCTCGCCTGCACAGAAGAGCGAACTGATGCGGCTGCTGGGTTCGCTGAAGTTGGAGGTGGCCGAACTGGCCAAAACCGACCGGGATGGCGCGCGGAGCATTGCGCAATTTGCGGAGGTCTCCGCGCACGAGGCGACGCGCGCAGAGCAGAATCCCCGCCTGCGCGAACTTTCCCTGCGCGGCCTGCGCTCGTCCGTCGAGGGATTCGAGCAGTCCCATCCCAAGCTCGTGCAGGTGGTGAACTCCATCAGCCAGACGCTGTCCAACCTCGGCATTTGAACTCCGGCGTGTCCGCGTCGGTTCGCCGGTTGCTCTCCCCTACCCTCTCCGGCTAGGCTCCCGCCATGCTTGCCAAGGTCTGTTCCGCTGCCGTCAACGGCATCGAAGCGTATCCCGTCGAGGTCGAGGTCAATGCGGGCTGGGGCGAAACGGTCATCGTCGTCGTTGGTCTGCCGGACACGGCGGTCAAGGAATCCAAGGACCGCGTCACCACCGCGCTCACCAACTCGGGCTTCAAGTTTCCGATGGGCCGCACCACCATCAATCTTGCGCCCGCCGACGTGCGCAAGGAAGGGCCGAGCTTCGATCTGCCCATCGCCATCGGCATGCTGGCCGCCTCGGAACAGATCGAAACCGACCAGCTCGAGAACTTCGTCATTGTTGGCGAACTCGCGCTCACCGGCGCGGTGCGTCCGGTCAAAGGTGTGCTGCCGATCGCGTTGCGGGCGAAACAGGACGGCAAGGCTGGCGTGCTCGTGCCGGCGGAAAACGCCGCCGAAGCGGCCGCCGTCAACGGCTTGAACGTCATCCCCATCCAGAATCTTCGGGAGGCCACGCAATTCCTGGAGGGAGCCATCCGCATCGCTCCCACCCGGGTGGACATGGAGGAGATTTTCGCCGCCGCCACGCATGACGACGACGTGGACTTCGCCGAGGTGAAGGGGCAGGAATCGGTGAAACGCGCGTTGGAAATCGCCGCCGCCGGCGGGCACAACTGCCTGCTCATCGGGCCGCCCGGCACGGGCAAATCCATGCTCGCCAAGCGGCTGGCGACGATCCTCCCGCCGCTCACGCTGGCCGAGGCCCTTGAGACCACCAAGATTCACAGCATCGTGGGGCTGCTTGCACCCGGGCAGGCCCTCGTGACGCACCGGCCTTTTCGCTCGCCCCACCACACCGCCAGCGACGCGGGCCTGCTCGGCGGGAACATCAATCCGACGCCCGGCGAAATCTCCCTCGCGCACAATGGCGTTCTGTTCCTCGATGAATTGCCCGAGTTCAAGCGGAGCGTGCTCGAAACCATGCGCCAGCCGCTGGAGGAGGGCAAGGTCACCATCTCCCGTGCTGCTGGAACGATGACGTTTCCCGCGCAATTCATGCTCGTGGCCGCCATGAATCCGACCCCCGACGGCAAGATGCCCGCCGAGTCCCGGAGCTCGCCCCGCGAGATTCAGAACTACCTCGGGCGCATTTCCGGTCCGCTGCTCGACCGCATTGATCTGCACATCGAGGTGCCCGCGGTGAAATTCCGCGAAATGGCGGCGGAGCGCACGGGGGAAACCTCCGCGCAAATCCGGGAACGCGTGGTGGCCGCCCGCCGGGTGCAGCAGACCCGGTTTGCGGGCCGCCCCAAGGTCACCTGCAACGCCCGCATGGGGCCGCGCGAGTTGAAACAATTCTGCGCCCTCAGCGAGACGGCCAAGGACATGCTCCAAATGGCCATGACGGAAATGAACCTCAGTGCCCGCGCCTACGACCGCATCCTCAAGGTGGCCCGCACCATCGCCGACCTGGCGGGCGCGGCGGACATCGCCCCCGACCATCTTTCCGAGGCCATCCAGTTCCGTTCGCTGGACCGGCAAATCTGGGGATGACAAAAGCCCTTGTCCCCCGCCCTGCCCCACACTAGTTTCTCCGCGTGGCACACAACCTGAACCTGCGACTTACCGTGGACGCTCTGCTTCCGAGCAGCGCGGCAGTCGGGGTTTAGGTTCTCGCACACCGTTTTCCGCAACCCCCACTGCCCGTCGGCGGTGGGGTTTTGTTTTGCCTCGCTGTCGCCGGCCCAAAACAACAAAATGCAGACCAACATGTTGAAGCAACCGTCCACCAAATATCGCCCGTTTCCGCCGGTGGCGCTCCCGGACCGGCAATGGCCCAATCGCGTCCTGACGGCCCCGCCGCGCTGGTGCAGCGTGGACCTGCGCGACGGCAATCAGGCGCTGGCCGTGCCGATGAACGTATCCCAGAAGCTCGAACTGTTTCACACCTTGGTAAAATGCGGCTTCAAAGAGATCGAGGTGGGCTTCCCCTCGGCCTCGAACACCGAGTTCACCTTCAACCGGCGCCTTATCGAAGAGCGTCGCGTGCCCGATGACGTCTGGCTCCAGGTGCTGGTGCAGGCGCGGGAGGATTTGATTGAGCGAACCATCGAGTCGCTGATCGGGGCGAAACGCGTCATCATCCACATGTATAACTCGACCTCGCCGGCGCAGCGCCGCGTGGTCTTCGGCAAGTCCAAGGACGAGATCAAAGCGATCGCCGTCCGGGGAGCACAGATGATCCAGGATCGCCTCCACCGGCTCCAGGGAACCGAAGTCATGCTGCAATATTCGCCCGAGAGCTTTTCCGCCACCGAGGTCGAGTTCGCCAAGGAAATCTCCGAGGCCGTCATGGACGTCTGGCAGCCCACGCCCGAGCGGAAGATGATTCTGAACCTGCCCGACACCGTCGAGGTGGCCATGCCCAACGTGTATGCCGACCAGATTGAGTGGATGTGCCGCCACATCCGCAATCGGGACTCCCTGATCATCAGCCTGCACACGCACAACGACCGCGGCACCGGCGTGGCCGCGACGGAGCTGGGCCTGCTGGCCGGGGCGGACCGCGTCGAGGGCACGCTGTTCGGCAATGGCGAGCGGACCGGCAACCTCGACATCATTACCGTGGCGCTGAATCTCTACATGCACGGAATTCATCCGGGCCTGGACTTCAGCGACGTCAATGCCCTCATCGAGGTGTATGAACGCTGCACGGGCATGACGGTGCCGCCGCGTCAGCCCTACGCCGGGGAACTGGTTTTCACGGCGTTCAGCGGTTCCCATCAGGACGCCATCAAAAAAGGCCTGGCCGAATGGGAGCGGGGCGGGCGGGAGTTCTGGGATGTGCCTTATCTCACGATTGACCCCGGCGACATCGGGCGCCAATACCGGGAAGTCATCCGGGTGAACAGCCAGTCAGGCAAGGGTGGTGTGGCCTACCTGCTGGAGACCGAGTTTGGCATCGTGCTACCCAAAGATCTACAGCGCGAATTCGGCCCCATCGCCAATGACGAAGTGGACCGCCTCGGGCGCGAGGTTAGCGGCGCCGAACTCAAAGCCATGTTCTGGCGTGAATACATCGAGCGCACGTTTCCCTGGCAACTGGAGGGCTTCGAGACCGAAAGCCGCAACGGCCTGGTCCGCTGTCGCGCCCGCCTGCTGCGCGATGGCCTTCCCGTTGAGATTTCCGGGGAGGGGAACGGGCCGCTCGCCGCGCTGGTTCACGGCTTCGCGCGCGCCGGCCTGCCGCGTTTCGAGATCACCAGCTATTCCGAACACGCCCTCAGTGCCGGCGAAGAGGCCAGCGCCATCGCCTACATCCAAATCAAACACGCGGACGGCAAAACCCGCTGGGGCGCAGGCGTGGACACCAACATCGAACTCGCTTCCGTGCGCGCCATTCTCAGCGCACTCAACCGGAGCTGAGGCGGGCCTATCGTGGGCCGGCAGGTTCACTGCGTCAGCGGACCGAGGCGGCACAGTTGCAGCACCGGTTCGCCAGCGAGGCGCGAGGCGGTCAGGTCCACGGTGAACTCGGCCACCCAGTCATTGTGGCCCTCCGGGTCCACCAGCATTTGCTCCACGCGCCAGGATTGATGGTCAGCCGACGGAACAACGTAGGTGTGCCGGGCGTTGCGCGCCTCCGGATCCAGCCGCAGAGATTCGTGTTCCGCTTCATACTCTTCGAGCAAACCCGCCAGCCGTGAACTCGTCCACGGCTGCTCGTCCCCGTCGTGCGGAACTCCCAAAACGGCTAGGGCGGATTCGTGGTCGCCCACCACCAGTCCGCGCAGGAACGTGAAAATCTTCTGCCGGATGGCGGCGGTGAACGCTTTGGTGTCCCGCGTGATGTCCGCTGCCGCCGCTTCCGGCCCGGTCGGGCGGACCTCCCTCGTTTCTCTCGGCTGGTATTCCGGGTTGCGCATCCGTTCCCATTCGTCGAGGAGGCTCGAGTCCACCTGCCGGATCAGCGTGCCGAAATAGAGTTCCATCTCGCGCACGGCGTCGTTCTTCGCCGCATCCGGAACGGTCTGCGCCAGCACCTTGAACACGCTGTTGAGATGGCGCAGGAGGATGCCCTCGGCGCGCTGGAGTTCGTAGTCGCGGATATAGTCGCTGAAGGAGCGAAACGTCTCGAACATCTCGCGGGCGATGGACTTGGGGCGGATGTTTTCCTGCCCGACCCACGGGTGGCGGTCGGCAAAGGCGTTGAAGGTGGAATAGATGAACTCGCGGTTTGGCTTGGGATGCTCGAGCTTTTCGAGTTCCGCCATGCGCTCATCGTATTCGAGACCCTCCAATTTCATCTCGGCCATGCGCTGATCCTTCAAGCGGTCGAGCTGTTTGCGGAGAATGATGGCCGGGTCCTCCAGAATGGACTCAACCAGTGTCAGCAGCACGAGTGCGTAATCGGGTGCCTGCGGGTCGAGCAACGGAATCGTCTCCAGCAGATAGAGCGACAACGTCTGGTCCATTGAGAAGTCGTCCTGCAGTTCGACGTTCACGCGGAGCTTGCGTCGGGGGGGACCCTCCCCTGCTCCACCGGGCGCACTCTCCTCATCCGATGGGGTGAGGGACGGCGGCAGAATTTCAATGATCTTCCGCTCCACCAGCGAACGGAATAACTGCCACGCGCGTTTGGTGTGCTCGCGTTTCTGCTTCGGCGACTCGTGACAATCCCGGATGAGCCGCTGCATGGCGCGACAGCCATCGCCGTCGCGGCTCAGGACGTTGAGCAACATGCCGTGGGACACTTGGAAACGAGACGTCAGGCGTTCAGGAGGCGCGGCGATAAGGCGGGTGAAGGTGTTTTTATCCCAGTTGACGAAGTTCTTTTCCGGCGGCTGGCGCTTCACGGTCTTTTTGCCATCGCGGGCGGATTTCTCGGCCAGCTTCAAGTTTTCGATGACATGCTCGGGGGCCTGGGCGACCACCCACCCGCGCTCGTCGAAGCCCTTGCGCCCGGCGCGTCCGGCAATCTGGTGAAAATCGCGCGCGCTGAGGATGACCGTCTTCTGGCCGTCGAACTTGCACAGGCGCGTGAACAGCACGGTCCGGATGGGCACGTTCACCCCGACGCCGAGCGTATCCGTGCCGCAAATGACCTTGAGCAGGCCGCGCTGGGCCAGTTGCTCGACCAGCACGCGGTATTTGGGCAGCAGCCCGGCGTGGTGAAGGCCGATGCCGTGCTTGAGCCATTTGCGGATGTCGGGGCCGTAGGGGCTGGTGAACCTGAAACCTTCAAGCGCGTTGGCGATGGCGTTCTTCTCCTCGCGCGAGCAGACATTCAAACTGGTGAAATCCTGTGCGCTCTGGGCCGCCTCCAGTTGGGTGAAATGGACCACATACACCGGGGCCTTGCCCTCGGCGACGAGCGTTTCGAGAGTCTTGGCAAGCGGCAGTTCGGAGTAAGCGAACTCGAGCGGGACGGGCCGCTCGGTGGAAGCAACGGCAACGGTTGGCCGCCCATTCAAGCGTGTGAGTTCCGTCTCGAAAAACGCGGTGTCGCCCAGTGTGGCGGACATCAGGAGGAAGCGAGTTTGCGGCAACGTCAACAGCGGCACTTGCCAGGCAACGCCCCGTTCGCGGTCGGCGTAGTAGTGAAACTCGTCCATGACCACGTCGCCCACCCCGGCGCGGTCGCCTTGGCGGAGGGCGAGGTTGGCGAGAATTTCGGCGGTGCAGCAGAGAATGGGCGCGTCGCGGTTGACGGAGGCGTCGCCAGTGCTCAGGCCGACATTCTCCGGGCCAAATTCGCGGCAAAGCGCGAGGAACTTCTCGTTGACCAGCGCCTTGATGGGACAGGTGTAAACCGAGCGGCGGCCCCGGGCGATGGCCTGGAAATGGAGCGCCGCCGCGACGAGCGATTTGCCGGAACCGGTGGGGGTATTGAGGATGACGTTCTTGCCCTCGAACAGCTCCAGGATGGCGGTCTCTTGGGCGGGATAAAGTTTCAGCCCACGGGAATCAGTGTATTCGAGGAATCGTCCGAGCAAGGTGTCGCTGCCGGGTTGCCCGTCGCGCGGCAGCAGTTCGTAAAGCGTCGTTCCCACCGTTCAGCGGCAGACGCCGCGCTTGCTCGCGCGGATGAACTCGACGAGGTGCCGGATCTCTGGCAGCGGCGGCAGTTCGTTTTCAATCCGGGCCAGCGCATTGCCAATGGCGAGACCCTCGCGGAATATGATTTTGTAAGCCTGCCGCAGGGTGGCGATGGTCTCGGGCGGAAAGCCATGCCGCTCCAGCCCGATCTTGTTGACCGTCTTGGTTTCCGCCGGGCTGCCATCCACCAGCATGTAGGGCGGCGCATCCTGCGTCACCTTTGCCGCACCGCCCAGAATCGTATAGCAGCCCACACGGCAAAACTGATGCACTCCGGCATAAGCGCTGAGAATGGCGTGGTCCTCGACATGAACATGTCCCGCGATACCGGCGTAGGCCGAAACGATGATGTGATTGCCGAGGCGACAGTCATGCGCCACGTGTGAGTGAATCAGAAACAGGTTGTTGTCGCCAATGCGGGTCACCTCGGTCTCGTTGGTGGAGCAATGAATGGTGACGCCCTCGCGAAACACATTTCGGTCACCGATGATCGTGCGGTTCACCCCGGCCTTCCATTTCAAATCTTGCGACTTGAGGCCGATGCTGGCGAAGGGGAAGACCTCGTTGTCGGTGCCGAGTTGCGTGTGGCCGTCAATCACTACGTGGGAATGCAGCTTGCACCGGTCGCCCAGCACAACATGTTCCCCGATGACGCAAAACGGTCCAACGTCGCAGTCCGCGCCCAGTTGGGCCTTGGGATGAATGATGGCGGTGGGATGAATGGTGCTCATGCGGCGTTCGGGTCGGCGATCATGAAGGTCACTTCCGCCTCGCTGACAATTTCGCCTCGCACGCGGCAGACACCCTTGGCCCGGCCAATTTTCCCGCGCGCCTTGGTGAGTTCCACCTCGATGACCAGCGTGTCGCCCGGGACGACGGGCTTGCGCCACTTCACGTTCTCGGCGGCCATGAAGTAGGCGATCATGTTGCCCGAGGCCTGCGATTTCAGGATCAGCAGGATGCCGGCCACCTGCGCGATGGCCTCAAGCTGGAGCACGCCCGGCATGATCGGATGCCCGGGGAAATGCCCCTGAAAATATGGCTCGTTGATGGAAACGTTCTTCACCGCCAGGATCCGGCTCCCCTCAATCTTGGCCACCCGGTCAATCATCAGGAACGGGTAACGGTGCGGAATCATTTTCATCACCTGCTCCACCGTCATCTGACACCCGTCTTCCTCGCGGGCAGGCGCAGGAGGAGGGGCGGCGGTGGCGGTTGGCGGTGGGGAAAAGGTTTGCGCCGCGAGGGCCGGACGGCGGATCTGCGCCTGGATCAGCCGGGCCAGTTCACAATTGGCCGCGTGGCTGGGGCGGGTGGCAGTAACGTGACCCAGAATGGGCCGCCCCACCAGCGCGAGGTCCCCCACGATGTCGAGCATCTTGTGCCGGACAAACTCCTCGGGATACCGCAGCGGCTCGGTGGTCAGCACCGCGTCGTCCCGAATGACCACGGCATTTTCCAGGCTCCCCCCTTTGATCAGGCCGTTTTTGAAAAGAAATTCAATTTCCTCGAAGAAGCAGAAGGTGCGGGCGCGGGCCAGTTCCTTCTCCCAGGTCGCGGGCGTCACCTCGCAACTATAGAACTGGGTGAACCGCCCCGCCTTGTCGGCACTGGTGCAAGTGAGGCGAAACGAGTCGGCGGGGAAAACCGTCATGATCGTCTCGCCCTGGCGCAACTCGATTGGTTCGGTGATGCGGTAAGGCTCGCGCGGCTCGCCTTGGGCCACAATCCCGGCCTCGCGGATCAGCCGGCAATATTCGCGGGAGCTCCCGTCGGCGATCGGCGGCTCGTTGGCGTCGAGTTCAATGATGGCGTTGTCAATGCCATAGCCGGCGAAGGTCGCCAGCACGTGCTCGACGGTATGGACCTTGACATTGCCCTTGGAAAGCGTGGTGGAGCGGTTGGTGTCGGAAACATTTTCAACGCGCGCCTCGATTTCCGGTTTGCCCTCGAGATCCACGCGACGGAAGCGGAGGCCGGAGTTGGCGGGTGCGGGCAGGAACCGCATGGACACCTTGTTCCCGCTGTGCAGCCCGGTCCCCGAGTATTCGACGGCCTGCTTGATGGTTTGCTGCGCTGGCACGCGCGGATTAAACACTCTGGTCGGACCGATGCGCAAGCGGGCAAACGGGGCCCTCGGATGGATCGCGCCCCCCGCCCAACACGCCCCGTTCTTCCGGCGTTCCGGCAGAGGCCACTTTAGATTTGCGGCCGGGGTAACGTTTGCCACCGCCCTTGCGCCAGCACCTCTCCGGCACCGTCCTGATTTAGCCGCGCCGGAACTCCCGTCGCGCGCAGTGCCGCGACTGCAAGCCGCTCGTAGCCGGTCGCGTCCCCCTGCCCCCGCCGCCATACCTCGCTGGGAGGGCCCGTCTCGGAAACGCCCCGCACTGGCAATACCCGAAGACGGAGCTCCCGCATCACGATTTCGACGGCCGCCATCAACTCCGTCTCCCGCCGCACGCGCGGGGCGAAGGTTTCCCACAATTCGCGCCGCCACGCGATGTCCTCCTCCGTTCCGGCAATCAAGGGGGACAATACGTATTCCCGCCACTCCCTTTCACTGATTCCCGCGCTGAATCGGTCCCGTTGGATCGTCGCCAGTTGCAAATGCTCCAGCGCGTCGCGCAGCCGGTGCTGTGCCATTCCCGGCTGACGCATGAGCCAGTCGAAATCCGCGCGTTGTTCGGGCCGCACACACCTTGAACGCGCGACCCTGATGGTTAAATCATCCGCCCGGCACAACGGCAGCAGCAAATGCAGCGCGGAAGCCAATCCAGCCAGCACCGCCACGCCCACCGCGCTCCCCCGCAGCCAGCCAGCGGATGCCCGCCACGAACGCCACCACCGGCCCGCCCGGCCTCCGCCCAGGCACCGCACCAAACCCAGCAAAACGACGGGCAGCCAATAAACCTCGTGCGCTGACCGCACATTGTCCGGCACTATCCGGGTTGCCCCCAATTCCCGGGCGCAAAACTCCGCCGCCCGCCGCACCAGCAGGCATTGATCCTCGCCAAAGTTGTGTCCACGCCCGGGAAAAATGTCCATCCGCACGTCGGCTCCCATCGCCCGCAGCGCCGCCGCCACCGCCCGCGCGTCCGCCGCCGGAAACACCTCGTCATTCTCCCCGTGCGCCAGCCAAGCGCGCAGCGCCAACCCAGTTGCAGGTTGCAGGTTGAAACTTGCTGGCTGAGGATTCGGCGGAGGGACATCGGCAGAGAAATGTTTGGCAGGGGAATGAAGACCTTCCGTTCCCACTTTCGTGCGTTCCGTGTGGTTCGTGGTCAAAGATCCCCCGTTTCCGCCTTCCCGCTTTTCACTTTCCGCTTTGACCCGCACCTCCTCCACCAATCCGCCATTCAACCGCACCAGCGCCACGGGCCGCCATTCCGGATGCCGCACCAGAAAGCTCAACTGCCGCTGCGCGCCGAGGCTGTGGCCCACCCAGGCCAGCGCCAATTTATGATTTACGATTTCTGATTTACGATTGGCCGAAACGCCCTCATTCAGGCTTGTCCCGGCTGGCGGGTTGGCCGTTGAAAATTGAAATCCATCCGTGACCGCTTTCGTGTGTTCCGTGTGTTTCGTGGTTGCCCATTTTTTCTCCACCGCCGCCAGCACCGCCTCAAACTGCGCGTCAAAGCCCGCCTGATTCGTCTGGTCAAACTCGAAGCCCACCGACGCCAGCCCGAGCGACGCAAACTGCCGCAGCGTCTTCCCGCTGCCCTCCGCGCTCCCGCCCGCGCCATGACACCACACCACCACCGGAAACGGCCCGCCCCGGTCCGGCATCACGACCACGGCGGAGAAGCGCGCCCCATCGGCCGTCTTCAGCGACAGCCATTCGCGATGGAAGGGATCGCGCGCCTTGGCCCAGAACAGTGCGCTTAAGAACAAGGTAAGCAGCAAGAAGAACGCTTTCGCCCAAGAGCCGCAAAGGCGTCGCCGGATAGGATTGTTCAAACAAGACCCCATGGGCGGATTTCAGCCAAACCGTAATCCAATGCAAGCTCCCGCCTTCCAAAACACGTCTCACGGAACATGCCCGCACTTCCGTAACAATTGGTCGAATTGCCCGTCATCCAACGGGGCTAGAAATCGAATGGAGCGACTGCCAAACGAATAGTCCGGCTCCATGACCCCTGATCTGGCAGGCAGATCATACTCGGTTAAGGCAGCCTTGAACGAAGGCAACTTGCATTCCCTCCATTCCAGGCCCAGATCTTTCATGATGGCCGCTTGGCTAGCCTCACCCTTCATCCCCAAAAGCGCAGCCCCGATGATTTGGCGATTGTATAGACTTGCCCGCTTCAGCATTTCCGATCTGAAGAATGGGTGCAACGATCCATCCGCATACATATCCTCCCTTTGCTTCAGAGCGATCCGGGCGATATTTCCAATGCTCGTTTCGCAATCGGTCAACTCCAGCGCCCCACTCATCAAAACAAGGGCGAGCACCTTGAGTCGCGCGCCGGCAACGACAATCTCACCATTCTTCACATTGCCGGTCACGAACCCCGGGCCGGCGATCGCCTGCCGGCCTTCAAGTTTCTCCACCTTGAAGCCCGGAGCCTGTTCTTGCAATTTATCATCGTAGAGCTTGAGATAACCCTCAGTGAAACGGTCAAATTCGCTGTTCAACATCCTGGAGATGACCGCTTTGTCGAGAGCGGCTGCCTCCTCGAATAACTTGCAAAATCTTCGGTTGCTGCAAATTGCCCCGATGTCTTTATCTCCAACATCAGGGTCGAGCGGCAAGTGCCGCACGACCAAGGTGCCTGAGCCACGATTTGGCCCCGGCCAGAAGAACAAGTCCACTTCCGCCAAATTGACCAGACTTTGGGCCGTCGTTTCCTCTTCAAGCCGGGACACCGTATGCACCAGCCGTTCATGGATTTCCGGAGCGGTCGCCTTAAGAAGAGCCTGAGCCGAAGACTGGCGTCGCTCGCCAAGCCGAACAATGATGGTTCCGATGAGCGCCGCGCTCGTGAGAACCGCAATGATCCCAAAAGCCTTGGCAGATGGCTTCATCTCGAGAAATGTCACTTGACCAGCGGCATTTACTTACGCTTTCTCACGTTCTCAGGATTTAACGTCCACTCCCTTGTGTAAACACCGCTTGATGCATTCTTCTCGGAAGTGGAGGTGACTATGCACGGCACGGACTCAAGCCCTGACGGGCCGGTAGAAAAAGCCACCGCATGATCTCCGGAGGGCAAATACGACTTGGTCTTCGTTGTGTTTTCACACACAGAGCTTGCTGTTGTGAACTGGTTATACCCGGCATTCCACATAACCACCGGCCCGCCACTAACTGGTGCCACAGCCGCATGAGCAAAACAATTCTTCACAAACGTCGAGCCCGAAGCGCGAGTATATCCATCACCGTAATGAGCATCCCATGCCATATCAGAATGGGCTTCTGTCACCCAGATTCCACTACCGGATCCAAAAGGCTCATGGTAAAACGGGAAACTATGGGGCAAATGTCCGTGTGCATACGTGTTGCCGTCTGGGTCAAGGTGGTTGTTTGGACAGGAACCTGCATAACCAGCATTATTGAACAGCAAGTCACCTTCTATTAACAGCCCGCCACCACCATAGTTATACTTGAATGGCATCGTGACATCGGCCGCCGTCACTCGCCAAGTTCCCGCAGCCAACAGCACGGCGAAACCGATGAAGAAGTGCGCAGTCCAATTTTTCATTGCTTTCATGTAATCATCCTTCCAAGGACAAAACGCATAGCAAAGCCAATAGTCTGCCGAAAACGCGACATTTCTGACGATTTTGCGACATTTCTTAGCCAAACGAGAAATTCGGAGAGCAGAGAACAGAAATCGGAGTTGCGCGCGGCCGGCTCAGTCCGGTTCATGCGCCTTGAACTTGCTGGGTGGCACGCCGTGATAGTCCTTAAATGCCTTGGCAAAGTGGCTGGCGCTCCCATACCCAAGCAGGGCAGCCGCTTCCTTGGCGAGCAGTCCCTGTTCGAGCAATGTGGGAGCGTGCCGGAGGCGCACTTCGTTCAGCCAGCGCACAGGAACAAAACCCCATCGCTCCCGCATGAATCGCTCCAGTTGCCGTCGCGTTACGCCGCACAGTCCGGCCAGCACCGCCACCGAGCCTTGCGCGCTCAACGCCAGTTCCCGCCACTCATCCTCACTGATGCGATCCAATCGGCTCATGTTTGGTCGTGGTCGGGTTTTTCGTTTGATGCTTTCTCATCCTGGCCGCGACAGGCTGGAAGCGCTGTCCCACGACCCAATTCCAGCAACACCCAGAACACCGACGCCGTGGCGAGATTGAACAACCCGCCATCGAACCACAGGCCGACGAGCAGGACGACGGCGGCAGCGTGACAGACCGGGCGTAGCGCAGGCAGCCTTGCCTGCGGGTTCGCCGGGCATCCCTGCCCGGTGATTGCGCCCAAAACAGCGGTGGGACTGGGAGCAGGGCTGCTCCCAGAACCCGCAGGCAGGGCTGCCTGCGCTACATGCCGCGTCAGGCTGAGTTCGAGATGGGGCGCGTCAGTCCCCTGCGCGCCGCCGTCGTATGCTCCCGTCGCGGCGCGCACGGAGTGACGCGCCCCACCTTGCGACAAGGCAAATCCGATATAGGCCAGAAAACAAATCAGCGCGGGCAAACCCAACGACATGCCGAGGATGAAGTAATGATTCAACTGGATCGCCATGCCTTCGCTGACCTTTGGCGGGCGGTAGAACTGGTCATAAATGCGCTCCGGTTTGTTCCAGCCAAAGCCGACCAACGGTTTATCGGCCATCATCGCCAGCGCGCCTTCCCACGCCGCCACGCGGTTGCGCCAGGAGAAGTCGTTCTTGTTACCGACGGAAAACGCGCGGCGCACAGGATGAAACTCCGTGTAACGAAACTGCCAGAAGCACAGGACGAGGATCGCGGCCAGGAGGATGGAGCATGGCATCCAGTTTCTTCTTAACCACGAAACACACGAACGACACGCACTTGAAACCTGAAACCTGAGAACCTGAAACCTGCTGGCCTGATACCCGAGCACCGCCAGCCCGAGCACCGTGCCCAGCCACGCGCCGCGACTGTAACTGTTCAGCAGCCCGACGGCACACAAGAGAAGCGCTCCAAGACAGAAGAAACCGCTAATCCACGCTAATAGACGCTGATGAACGATTCCCTCTCCGCCTCGTCCGGGAAGAGGGTCAGGGTGAGGTGTCGCTTCCGCTTGTGATCTACCACTTGCAACCAACAGCCCCGCCGCCAGCACCACGCCCACGCCCATGAGCAGCCCAAAAATGTTGGGATTATCCCACGGCCCGCTCCAGCGGTTGAGGCCGCGATACTGGAACTGCATGGCCGCTTCCGGATGCCAGAGGGCGGCGGCGGCAACCAGGAGAAGCAGGGTTGCCAGCAGAAGTTGCAGGTTGAAAGTTGCAGGTTGCAGGTTGTCCGTGCCTCCTTTCGTGTGTTTCGTGGTTGATACTCTCCTACTTGCCCACAACCGCGCGCCCTTCCCCATCGCCGCGCCGACGATCAGCATCAGCGCCTGCGTCGAACCCGACGCCGTGGCGTAGTTGAAGGCATAATGCAGCGCCGCGATCAGCAACAGGCCGCAAAGAAACCAATCGGCAGGTTCCAAGTTGAAGGTTGCACGTTGCAGGTTGCCCGATGCGCCGCGCCCAAGGCCGGTTTCCCTCTCCGCCCCGACCGGGGAAAGTTGTCCTTCTCCGCTCTGGGGAGAAGGTGGCCGGAGGCCGGATGAGGTGCGGCGCACCATCTTTGATTTCTCGCGCCGAGGGTGAGGTGTCGAAGCCCCTGTTCCGCGCTCCGCACTCCGCACTCCGCGTTCTCCCAGCAGGGTGAACGTCACGAAGTAAATCCCCGCGCAAAGAAACACCATCCACTGGGTGCCCGGGTCGCGGCACACCGCGCGCACTTCCAAGGCGAGAGAACGCAGCCAGGCGAGCCCACTTCCGCCAGCCAGGGCTTCGCCGAAGAGGGCGACGCCGACCGTGAAAAAAAGCAACGCGGCACAACCGCCCGATTTCAAAATCGCTTTGACCCGGTCCATGAAAACAAGCACCACGACTGACTTAGACCGAACTGGGCTGGGCGGTTTGCGCAACGGTTCAACCATTCTTCCGACCTTACCAGTCGTCAGCGAGGAATTGAAGGATGGCGCGCTCCTGCTCCAGAAAGCGGGCGGGTTGGTAGGCCAGCGTGTGCCCCGCCCCCTCCAGGGCAACGAACCGCACGGGCAAACCTTGCCTTGCGGCATTAGCGGCGCGTTCCCTCGTTGTCTCGAACGCGCGATCCGCAGTCCCCATGATCACGAGCAGGCGGGGGCTGCCAGGGCGCTTGACCAAGCCTGAAAAGTTCATTCCTGATTGCCGGAACACCGCGCCCCGCCACCATTCCGGACGGTGCATCAGCGCCGCCTCAGCGACGGAAGCCCCGCCGCTCTGTGCGGTTAGATAACAGGCGGGCGGCGGCCCGCTGGCGGCAGCGACAACCGCGTTGCGCACCGCGATGACATCCGCCAGGGCGAGTTCGGGATTCAATCCTGACGCATACGCCAGGCCATAGCCATCGCATCCGCGATAGTTGATGGCCACGAAACGATACCCCATCCGGGCAAGCCATTGCGAGGACGGCTCCCAGTGCGGACGGAACTGCCCGGTCGGAGCAGGCAGATGGAAAATGATGCCCCGTTCCAGCACTCCTGCGGGGGGACGAACTTCCAGGCATGGAATGTCCGATCCATCCGCGCGGCGAATCGCCAGCGGATTCACCGGAAGGTCACCCTGAGCATCTTCGGTCCCGCCGCCGCCCGAGACCTTGCGCAGCTTCGCGCTGGCGTAATCATATTCCCACAAGGCCAGCGGTTCGTTGCCGGTCGCGGCCACTGCGTAGATCGCGGGCGCGAACGGCGAGGCGGTGTAACCCTCGATCGTGCCACGCGAAAAAAGGTTGGTGCTCCTTCCATTTCCGTCCGCCTGCACGACGAGGGAAAACCGGTTGCTATGGTTGGCCACAAAACTGAACCCATCCAAGCCCCGCAACCATTGGCCGTTGTAGGTGTCCCCTTCGCTCAACCGGCGCGCCGCCCGCTCTGTCGGCGTCACCTGGAACAACAGGCGCCAGTCTGATTCCTTCGGGCGGGCGCAGAACAGGAACGCCCCGTCCGTGGCCCGGTATCGCACCCAGCGCGGCACATCAAATTCACCCCGGCGAAAGTGCGTCAACCGGTTGGTGCCCGGCGGATCAAGGGTCACGGCAAACACATTCAACCCGTCACAATAGGCAAACCGGTTGGCATCCATCCCCAGAAGGCCGACCGGCGGCGCGGCTATGGGCCGGACCACGCCTTCGGCCACCTGCACCCAGCAGTTCAACCGCCGCCCGCTCTCCAAATCATACCGCGTGAACAGCCCCGTCTCGCCGTCCAGCCAGGTCAGATCCCCCTCGATCAACCGCTCTTCCCGCGCCCCCCGGTCCTGCACCTGGCCGGTCTTGCGATCCCAGAAGCGCAGCCGCTCCGTTTGGGGGAATTCAACTTGCTGTCGGTAGTCCGTGCGTTTCACCCGTGCCCCCAGCTCGGTGAAGGCGAGCCAGCGGCCATCCGGCGACCACCCGTAAACGCGGCCCACCTCCACCGCGGGAAGCACCGGGCTTTCCACCAACTGGCTCAAATCCAAACGGCGCAGCCGACGGGCTTCCGGGGGTGCCGTGGCCACAAACCACAACTCTTTTCCGTCGGGAGTCGGCGCGGGATCCCGGAAAAAACGGCTGCGGGCGGCCACCTCCGCCACCAGCGCCTCTCCCTGCTTCAACGCGTTGACACGGCGGCTCTCCCCGCAGCCGGTGATCAGCGCCAGCACCAGCAACAGCACGAGCAGCAGATAGACAAACGAGAACAGCATCAGGCCTCCCCCGCCTCGCCCCACACCCTGCCGTCGTAGCCAGGCGTGACGCCCGCGGGAAG
>JBKBTZ010000287.1:0-666 GCA_046290825.1 Limisphaerales bacterium | reverse complement strand
CCCACGGGTGGCCCCGCCGACACCCGCATCACCAAGGCCATAGAGGAGAGGGCCAACGCCCTTTTAGCGGAAGGGCTAAAGGGGGTAAAACGCCTTCCCTTCCGGGAAGCTTTGCGGCAAGCGAAGCCTTACGACTACGCTGGCCTTTACGTGGAGAAGGTGAAGGAGGCCGTGGACCTAGGGGCCATCCAGGCGGCAGGCTTGCGCCTGGGGGTGGACCCTTTAGGGGGCGCAAGCCTAAGGGTGTGGGAGCGGCTTGCCGAGGCCTACGGGCTTAACCTCGAGGTGGTAAACCCCACCCTAGACCCTACCTTCCGCTTCATGCCCCTGGACCACGACGGCAAGATCCGCATGGACTGCTCCAGCCCCTACGCCATGGCGGGCCTCCTGGCGCTGAAGGACCGCTTTGACCTGGCCATCGGCAACGACCCCGACGCCGACCGCCACGGCATCGTCACGCCCCGGGGCATCATGAACCCCAACCACTACCTGGCGGCCGCCGTCCACCACCTCTACACCACCCGCACCTGGCCGGGGGCCAAGGTGGGCAAGACCGCCGTGACCAGCGCCCTTCTGGACCGGGTGGCGAAGGCTTTGGGGCGGGAGGTTTACGAAACCCCCGTGGGCTTTAAGTATTTCGTGGATGGGCTCCTGGAAGGCTGGCTG
>JBKBTZ010000286.1:0-693 GCA_046290825.1 Limisphaerales bacterium | reverse complement strand
GGCGGGCCGCGCCTTTGTCGAACTGTTCGCCGACGATTCGGCGATGCAGCGCGGTTTGCGCAAGGCCCAGGCGAAGCTCCAGGCCTTCGGCGCCATAGTCCGGGGCATAGGCGCCGGCATGGCCACCGCCGGCGCGTCGGTGCTGGCACCGCTGGCAGCGATGACCACCGCCTTCGTCAAGCAAGGGTCTGCCCTCACCGACATAGCCGCCCGCACCGGCATGTCGGTCGAGGCGGCCGAGCGGTGGCTCGACGTGGACGGGTACCTGCGCTGGCTGGCTGTCGCCGTCTTTGTTGGCAACCGGGACGGCTTTGTCCATAATTACGCGCTCCTGCTGGACCGGGTTACCGACCGGTTCCGGATCATTCCCTGGGACTACGATGCCACCTGGGGGATCGATATCCATGGTCGCCCGGCCCGCCTTGACCGGGTGCCGCTGACGGGGTGGAACAAGCTAACGCACCGGCTCCTCTCGGTGCGAAGTTACCGGAAGCGGTATCGATCGATCCTGGTCGATCTAATGGAGGGACCGGCGGCGCCGGATCGGATCGGCGAGCGGATCGACAGAATGCGGGCCGAGGTGGAGGGGTGGATCGACAAGACACCACACTTCATTGTCGACCAAGGGGGGTTCGAGGCCGCCGTCCGTTCGTTGAACGAGTGGGGGCGAGCTAGGCGGGACCTGCTTGCATC
>JBKBTZ010000285.1:0-705 GCA_046290825.1 Limisphaerales bacterium | reverse complement strand
GCCTGATGACCCTGATGCGCTGGGTCGAGGAAGGGAAGGGCGATCTGGTGATCTCCGACGTCGTCATGCCCGACGGCAACGGGCTGGACGCGCTGCCGCGCATTTCCAAGATGCGCCCCGGGCTGCCGGTGATCGTGATCTCGGCGCAGAACACGATCATGACCGCGATCCAGGCCGCCGAGGCCGAGGCCTTCGACTACCTTCCGAAACCCTTCGACCTGCCCGACCTGATGAAGCGGTCCTCCAGGGCGCTGGACCAGAGGCGCCGGGCGCCGAAGGTGGTCATCGCCCCGCGCGATCCGGGCGATGACCTGCCGCTGGTGGGCCGCACCCCGGCGATGCAGGCGCTCTATCGGCTGGTCGCGCGGGTGATGAACACCGATCTTGCCGTGCTCATCACCGGCGAAAGCGGCACCGGCAAGTCGCTGATCGCCCGCGCGATCCACGACTTCTCCGACCGCCGCACGCTGCCCTTCGTGGTGGCCCAGGCCGCCGACCTGGCGGGCATCGACGGTCCCTCGACCCTGCTGTCCAGGGCGCGCGGCGGCTCGATCGTCTTCGACGAGGTGGCCGACTACGACGAGGACACCCAGGCCCGCGTCGTCCGCATGCTCGACCTTCTGGGCGACAACGCGCCCCGCATCATGTCGACCAGCCAGTCCGACCTGTCGGCGCGGATGGAGGCCGGCCAGTTCCGCCAGGACC
>JBKBTZ010000284.1:0-707 GCA_046290825.1 Limisphaerales bacterium | reverse complement strand
GGCAGGCTGAGGCCGCCCGATCAGGAGTGGGTGAAATGATGAAACAGATGCGGCTTGCGACGGCCTTCGCGCTGGCCACGGCCCTTGCGGCGCCGGCTCTGGCCGAGGGCGAAACCGCCGACACGGTGGTGGCCACGGTCAACGGCACGCAGATCACGCTTGGCCAGATGATCGCGCTGCGCGAAAGCCTGCCGCCGCAGTACCAGTCGCTGCCCGACGATGTGCTGTTCAAGGGGATCATGGACCAGCTGGTGCAACAGGAAGTGCTGCGCCAGTCGGTGACCGAACTTGGTCCGCGCCACACCGCGACGCTGGAAAACGAAGCCCGCGGCTATATCTCGGGCGTTGCGATCCAGGCCATCGTCGAGGCCGCCGTGACGGACGAGGCGCTTCAGGCCGCCTATGACGCCCGCTTCAAGGACGCGCCCGAGCAGACCGAATACAACGCCGCGCATATCCTGGTGGATACTGTGGAAGAGGCCGAAGCCATCAAGGCCGAACTGGCGGGCGGCGCCGACTTTGCCGAGATCGCCAAGGCCAGGTCGACCGACACCGGATCGGGCGCGAATGGCGGCGATCTGGGCTGGTTCGGCCCGGGCGTGATGGTCAAGCCCTTCGAGGACGCCGTGGTTGCCGCCAAGGTGGGCGAGGTCGCCGGCCCGATCCAGACCGATTTCGGCTATCACCTGATCCTGGTCAAGGAAACC
>JBKBTZ010000283.1:0-722 GCA_046290825.1 Limisphaerales bacterium | reverse complement strand
CGACGTGCTGGCCTGGTACACCCGCGTCTTGCCCTGCAGGCCCAACAGCCGCACCGCCTCAAGAAGCCGCAGCGCCCCCAGCGCGTCCACGTCGGCGGTGTACTCCGGGCTTTCGAAGCTCACCGCCACATGGCTCTGCGCCCCCAGGTTGTAAATCTCGTCCGGCTGCACCTGCTGCACGATGCGGATCAGGTTGCTGGAATCCGTCAGGTCGCCATAGTGCAGGATCAGCCGCGGCTGCTCCGTGTGCGGATCCTGATAGATATGGTCGATGCGCTGCGTGTTGAAGCTGGAGGCCCGGCGCTTGATGCCGTGGACCTCATAGCCCCGCTCCAAAAGGAACTCGGCCAAGTAGGAGCCGTCTTGGCCGGTGATGCCGGTGATCAAAGCCTTTTTCATCCCAAACTCTCCAAACATATATCTATCGAACGAACCAAACGACGACAGCAACTCACTCCAACATCAACGACTGCTCAACTAACACCTTAGCAAGTAAAGGCATAGTTATACGAGGACTCCAATTTAGCTCTTCTTTTGCGCGCCCAGCATCTCCAACACTTCGCTGTATATCTGTTGGCCTATACAAGTTAGAATCCACGACAACATGATCGCGCCATAACAAGCCCAAACTATTAAAGACCTCTGCAACGAAACACTCTAGAGTAACCCCAACCCCTGTCGCAATAACATAATCTTTAGGCTCGGGACTCTGCAATATCCTC
>JBKBTZ010000282.1:0-772 GCA_046290825.1 Limisphaerales bacterium | reverse complement strand
CCGCCATTTCGACGGCGACCGCTACGAACTGTCCGCCTGGGTGGTGATGCCCAATCATGTGCATGCGGTCGTGCGCCCGCTGGGAGACCGGTCGCTGTCCAAAGTGTTGCAGGGGTGGAAATCCTACACCGCCACCGTGCTGAACCGGTTGCTGGCGCGCCCGGGCCGCCCCTTCTGGCAGACCGAATCCTACGACCACCTGATCCGGGACGATGCGGACCGGGAACGCTGCTGTCACTACACCGTGATGAACCCGGTGAACGCCGGATTGTGCGCCCGCCCGGAAGATTGGCGTTGGAGCAGCGCGTATTGCCCACCCCCGTAGCGCAGGCTGCCCACCCGTCCACCCTCCGCAGCAGCAACTGCTACGGAGGACCGGCGGGGCTAGGGAGCAGCCCCGCTTCCACTGTAGCGCAGGCAGCCTTGCCTGCGGGTTCTGGGAGCAGCCCTGCTCCCAGTCCCTTCCCCCCCATTCCCCCAACTCGGGCAAGCTGCCCGAGCCACCCGCGGACAAGCTGTCCGCGCCACGGGCGTAGCGCAGGCAGCCTTGCCTGCGGGTGGCGGGAGCAGCCTTGCTCCCAGTCCCTTGTCCCCTCAATGACCAATGATCAATGAACAATGCCCATTGAGCCATCCGCCCCCGGAGCGCCGCCGTTCCGGCGGCTTTGCGTTCACTCGACCGCCGAAAGCTGGCGAGGACGCTGGCGCTCCTCCCCCCGGCGTGCCGCCGTCCCCGCGCGCCTTCGGTTTTCGGCTTTCCCCGCCCCCACTC
>JBKBTZ010000281.1:0-776 GCA_046290825.1 Limisphaerales bacterium | reverse complement strand
CAGCGCGCCGGTCTTGCCCGCTTGCAGGGCGGTGATTTCTTCCAGCGTCAGCGGCCGCCCCGCGGTTTCGGCCGCGATGTCCAGTGCCTGCCCCAGCACCATGCCGTCGATGCCCGAGGCACGCGCCAGGCCCGAGACCAGTTCCATCCGTATCTCGGCCGACCCCAGCGCCGGGTCGCACAGCAGTTCGAAGGCCAGCGTCTGCAAGGCATCGCCTGCCAGCACTGCCGTTGCCTCGTCCCATCTGCGGTGCACGGTCGGCTGGCCGCGCCGCAAGTCGTCGTCATCCATGCAGGGCAGGTCGTCATGCACCAGGCTGTAGGCATGCAGCGCCTCGATCGCCGCCGCCGCGCTGATCGCCCGTGCCTCGGGCAGGCCATGCAGCCGCGCCCCTTCCAGCACCAGAAAGCCGCGCAGCCGCTTGCCGCCCCGCACGGCATAGCGCATCGCATCGGTCACCGGCTGATCCGCGCGCCGCGCAAGGGCGGCCATCAGCCGCGCCTCGACCAGTGCGGCGTCGGCGGCCAGACGTTCGGGAAAGGTCACATCCCCTCCGCCGGGGTGGTGCCGACGGCGCGGCCTTCCTGCGCCCGGATCAGTTCGACCTTCTCCTCGGCCTCGGCAAGCTTCTTGGCGCAGTGCGCCTTCAGGGCTGCCCCGCGTTCATACAGCGCGATCGACTGTTCCAGTGGCACCTCGCCGCGTTCCAGGGCCCCCACCACCTGTTCCAGCGCGGCCATCGCCTCTTCGAAGGTCATCGCGTCGATCGGTTTGTC
>JBKBTZ010000280.1:0-811 GCA_046290825.1 Limisphaerales bacterium | reverse complement strand
CTACCGCCGCCGTGCGATCCGGATGCGCGAGGAGCATCCGCGGCTGGCGCCTGCGCCGTCGCCCGACCCGGCGATGGCACCCGCCGCCTTTGCCGGGCTCGACCGTCTGGCCGGGCAGACGACGGGCCTGCCGCTGCTGCCCGGCAACCGCGTGACGCCGCTCGTGGACGGGGCCGAGGCCTATCCGGCCATGCTGGAGGCGATCCGGCAGGCCAGGGCCAGCGTGGCGCTGATGTCCTTCATCTTCGACGGCACCGGCATCGGCGAGGCCTTCGTCGCCGAGCTTGCGGCGGCGCAGCGTCGCGGGGTGGCGGTGCGCGTGCTCATCGACGATGTGCATGTGCGGCTGTCGCGCCGGTCGGCCTGCGGGCCGCTGCGGCGTGCGGGCGTGCCGGTCGCGGCCTTCAACGCCACGCTGGTGCCGGCGCGGTTGCATGCCGCCAACCTGCGCAACCACCGCAAGATCCTGGTGGTGGACGGGGCGACGGGCTTCACCGGGGGCACCAACATCTTCGCCCCCTACTGGCGCCCCGAAGCGCCCGGGCGCGCCTTCCGCGACCTGCATTTCCGGATCGAGGGGCCGGCCGTGCTGCATCTGCGCGACTGTTTCGCACAGGACTGGGCCGACACCACGGACGAGGTCCTGGACGACGCCTTCTGGCGCGGGGCACCCGCGCCGGTGCCTGGCGGGGCCCCGGCCCGCGGCATCGCGGCGGGGCCGGACGAGGCGCTCGACCGCATGCGCTGGCTGTTTCTCGGTGCCATCGCCACGGCGCGTCGCAGCATCCGCATCCGCACGCCCTATTTCGTG
>JBKBTZ010000279.1:0-833 GCA_046290825.1 Limisphaerales bacterium | reverse complement strand
ATCGCGGATGTCTGCGGCGGGCAGGCGCTGCTGCTGGCGGTGCCGATGCAGGCGCTGGGGGGGCTGCTCGACCGCTGGCCGCAGATCGACGCGCGCCAGCCGCTGGTTGCCTGCTGCAAGGGGGTTGACCTTGTGACGCTGCGCGGCCCGGTTGCGGTCATCGCAGGGCGGCGGCCCGCCGCCATGGCCGCCATCCTGACCGGCCCAAGCTTTGCCGCCGACATCGCAAGGGGCCTGCCCACGGCCCTGACCCTTGCCGCGACGGGCGAAACCAGGGGCTTGCAGGAACTGCTTTCCACCCCGACCCTGCGGATCTACCGCACCGATGACGTGACGGGTGCCGAACTTGGGGGCGCCTTGAAGAATGTCATCGCCATCGCCGCCGGAGTGGTGATCGGCGCGGGCCTTGGCGACAGTGCCAGGGCGGCGCTGATGACGCGCGGCTATGCCGAGATGGGGCGGCTGGCGCTGGCCTTGGGCGCCCGGTCCGAAACGCTGTCGGGCCTGTCCGGCCTGGGCGATCTGGTGCTGACCTGCACCTCGACGCAATCGCGGAACTTCCGCTTCGGGCTTGCCCTGGGCAAGCGCGAGACCTTCGACCCTTCGATCACCGTGGAAGGCGTGGCCACGGCGCGGGCAGTGGTTCGCCTGGCGGCGGAAAGGGGCATCGACATGCCGGTGACCGCAATGGTCGATGCCCTTGCCCTTGGCCGGATCACCCTGGAAAGTGCCGTGGCAACGCTGATGAGCCGCCCCCTGAAACAGGAATGACCATGCGCTACGCCCTGATCTGCCTTGACAAGCCCAATGCCTTGCAAACCCGCGTGGAGAAC
>JBKBTZ010000278.1:0-845 GCA_046290825.1 Limisphaerales bacterium | reverse complement strand
ACCCCGCTCGATTGATTTTCATGACCGGAGCCTACGCGGCGGGAATCATCGGGCGTGAATCGAAATTTGCGCGGAGGTCATCGTTTCTGGCGATGCGGTTGCCGACGACAAAGTCCAAAGAGCGAAATAGGTTTGTTTTTTCGCCTAAATCCGGTTGGCGGAGTTTTCGCGGAGTTGCTTTGAAATTTTGCAACGCCTCACCCAGAGGACATCGCCCCGCAATATAAAATAAAACCTTCAAGCCCGACCCAATCCTGAAACCCTTTTAGCCTCCGCCATGCCCACCCGCAGCGTAGCCCTTTGGACTGCGGCGGCCCGCCGGCGCTTTCCGATCTGGCCAGGCAGACCGTTCCGAACCGGTCCCGGCGGTTGATGAACCACGAAACACACCAAACACACGAAAAACGGGACGCAATGAGTCACCCGCGACATGCCTCGGACGCATCAAAGAATGGAGGCAGCTCGAGCAAGGAATGGCCACCCGTCCGGTCGGCTCTGCCTTGGTGTTTCTTTCATGTCATTCGGGTGTTTCGTGGTTGAACCCGAATTCCTGAGTCGGCCGGGGGACAAGTTAATACTGGGCCGGTTGGCTCGGTTTGGGCCTGACTTTGTTGGTTTACCCCAGACTTTGGGTGGCCGTGCTGCTCAATGTCATTGGTTTTCCGGCGGCGGTTTTCGCCGGGTTTCAACTGGTCGGGTGGCTGGGTGGTTATGTGGCTCACTCGATAATGATCGGTTCAATCGCGATTTTGACCGCATGGATGCTGGCGGTTTTTGGGGTGCTGTGCCTGCTCATCTATGGCCGCAGTTCGCCGCATGACCAATGAAACCCAGCGCATCACCAC
>JBKBTZ010000027.1:0-33616 GCA_046290825.1 Limisphaerales bacterium | reverse complement strand
GCCCCACCGGATTGACCGCGTAGTGGGCGTCATGAAGGCTTACACTACGCGGGTGGGCGAAGGGCCGTTGCCAACGGAAAACGCCGAGATTTCCGACCTGCTGCACGGGTTGGGGCGCGAGTTCGGGGCGACGACGGGCCGGGCGCGCCGGTGCGGTTGGTTCGACGCCGTCGCCACCCGCCACGCGCAGATGGTCAACGGGATTGATGAACTCGCGGTCACCAACGTGGATGGCCTCGACACGGTGGGAACGATCAAGGTTTGCATCGCCTACCGGGACGGGAAGAAGCGCTACGATTACCTGCCAACCGACGTGGAAGTGCTGGCGCGTTGCCAGCCGGTGTATGCCGAGTTCGAGGGCTGGCGGCAGCCGCTCGACCAGATCCAGAGCTGGTCGAAACTGCCCCGCCAGGCGAAGATTTATCTCAAGGCGATCGCCGAACTCACCGGTGCACGGTTGAGCATTGTATCCGTCGGGCCGGGCCGGGAGCAGACGATGTTTTTGTGAGATGAGGTTGCCCAACGCCAGTGCAGCCAGCGCGCCCGAACGCAAAATTACGGATTACCTGCTCAATCCGGGGCACCCAGCGGGTGGCAGCAAGGCCGGTTTTTTCCTGAAGCATGGCTTCAAGGCGGAAGAGTGGCAGAAACTGGCGGATGCCATGCTGCTCATCGGGCGCGAGAACGAGGTCGTGCTCGCGGAGAAACCGCTCACGGCTGCCGGTTCATCGTGGACGGCTGGCTGAACAAGCGCAACCCGCGGAATCTTAATAGATGAATACGCCCCACCTCAGCGCCGAAGCCAAGGCCAATCTCCCCCAGCACGTCGCCATCATCATGGATGGCAACGGCCGCTGGGCCAAGCAGCGACATCTGCCGCGGGTGGAGGGTCATCGGCAGGGCGCGGAATCAGCGCGCACCATCATTCGCGCGGCCGGAGAATTGGGGATCAAGTATCTCACGCTCTACGCCTTCTCGACGGAAAATTGGAATCGGCCCAAGGACGAGGTGGACACGTTGATGAAATACCTCGTGCAGTATCTCAAGCGCGAGACGCCGGAATTAAACAAGAGCAATGTGCGGCTGCAGGTCATCGGCCAGATCTGGCGGCTGCCGGAAAACGTGCAGGAGCAGGTCCGCAAATCCATCGCGGCGCTGGACAAGAACAACGGCCTTACCCTCATCCTCGCGCTGAGTTACAGCGGAAGGAGTGAAATCGTGGACGCGGTCCGCGCCATTGCCAGCAAGGTGCGGGAGGGCCGGCTCGACCCTTCCGAGATCAACGAACGGGTCATTTCCGAACACCTTCACACCCGCCACTGGCCGGACCCGGACCTGCTCATCCGCACCAGCGGCGAAATGCGCGTCAGCAACTTTCTGCTTTGGCAGATCTCCTACGCGGAATTCGTCATCACGCCGGTCCTTTGGCCGGATTTCCGCCGAGCGCAACTGATCGAGGCGCTCGAGGAATACGCCCGCCGACATCGCCGGTTCGGCGGGCTTTAGCCGGAAACGGTGCTACGGTCCGCGCTCACCGCGCTTGGCGGACGCGGATGGTGTATTTCTTCGCCAGCGTGTTCATCGCGGTGAACTTCACCTGCTCGGTGCCGTTCTCGGTCAGGATCAGCGGCTGGAAGGGCGTTTCATCTCCGATGGCGAAGCCGTTGGCGTCTTTGAAGACGCACTGCACCTGCACCTCGATGCGGCGGTTTTCGCGGTTGCGAATTTGCGCGATGACTTCGAGCCGGCCATCCGGCGTGGCACCTTCTTGGATGCCGGTGCAGGTGATGGAACGCCGGACCGCCGGGTCCATCAGGACCACCCGCTCCGTGCTCTCATGGGCGGGCGTCTTGGAGGTTTGCGGCAGGTAAGGGCCTTTGTCGTAGGTGCTGCAGCCGGCGGTGGCCAGCGCAAGGGCGGCGGCGAGGGGGAGGAGTTTCGTGTTCATTGTGTTTGTGGCGTTGTGGATTGATCGCTGACGTAAACTACCGCGTCCCGGCGTTCCGGCACGGTAAAAGTGATCTGCTTCTGAAAGGACGGCTTGGCACGTCCCCCCGCATCCAGGAAATCCACCGTGAGCGTGTGTTCCCCGGGGGGGAGGCGGAACTGACCCAGCGCGAGGAATTGGGGAAGCGATTCCCAGGTGCGCGTGTCCGCCTCGGGCGTGGTGGCGGCGGCCGCCAGCTTGCTCAACACGCCCGCGATCATCAGGCCCGCGCCGATCTCGTTCTGATTGCTCTTTCGGCGGCTCGTGTTCGCGAGGATGGCCCCGCCGATGATGGCGGCGTCACCAAACGAGTCTGCGGCGGACTTGAACACAGCCTGATTGGCGAGCACATGGTCCATGACCCGCCCCCCGCGCGTGGTGGCTTGGAAGTTCAAATCATCGGCGGGTTGCACGTTCACCATCTGGCCAGCCACGCGGAGCTGGACGGATTGCACGGGCGACACGGCGGTGCGGAACCGGAGCTGCTCGCCGTATTCGCCCCCGGCGTATTTCAACGGACCTGGACCGAAATCGAGGAAGATGAGCGTGTTCACCGTGGTGTCGTAAGGCGGCGGTTTGGCCCCGCGTGCGCTCTGCGTGGCACGCTGGAAGGCGTCACTGCCGTCGCCGCCCAGCTTCACGGTGGCCAGGCCGTCGAGGTAATCAAACAATACATAGTCATTGCGATAATCGCCGTGCTCGGTGTCACTGTCCTCGAATTGCGCGCTGCGGAAACAGGCGCGCGCGTTGTCGAGTTCGCCGTCGCGCCAATAAAGGATCCCGCGGTAGAACCACGCCATGGCGCGTTCGTAGGGTTCGCCAATGAAGGTCTTCTTCGCTTCCGCTTGGAAAAGGCGACGGGATTTGCGGGCCTCCGCGTTGGGGCCGTAGATGCCGGTGATGGTGAGCAGGGCGTCGTCCAGCAACGGCTTGGCGGCATCCAATTGTCCGCGCCGCAATTCCGCGAGGGCCAGCCGATACTGCCAGAGCACGCGATCCCGCGCCGGCCCCTTTTCAATGGCGGCAGGGGCGTCGCGGAAGATGTCCCCAGTGCGAGCCGGCACCTGCGGCGCGGTGGCGCAACCCGCCGCCACCAGCAGCGACGCCGCCAGCGCGGCATGGACCATGCCCTTCATGTGGATGGCCACGCTGCAGGCTCAACGATAGGCCGCGTCTTCCAACCCCTGCTTTTTGATCTCGGCAGCGTCCTCCCAAACAATGGCGCTGGTGCGCACGTCGGTCAGGCGGAAGGCATACAGGATGTAATCGCTGGTGCCGGCCCGGGTGCGGGTGGAGAGGCCCTGCAATTCCCCGGTCAGGAAGTAATCCGCGCCGCGGAACTCCTGCAGGTTCGGATCCGCGCTGGCGGTGACTTCGCCGGCCCGCTTGAGGTTGCGTTCGCGTTCCAAGGCGGCCATGCGTTCACGGTCGAGGAAGATTACTTTGCCCTGGGATTTCCGGTTTAACTCAGTGCGAATGCGGGTGTTGAAGATGTCCTTGTTGATCGGGAACCGCGTGTTGTTGTTGACCGGCTCGAGCACGATGTAGGGCGGGGTGGCGGCGTTGGCAATTTGCGGAAGCGCAAGGATGCTTCGCGCCATCTTGTCGGTCACCGCAACCAAGTCCTGCGATTCAACTCCGGTGCCAGCTACGAAGCCCTGCTCATCGGCGTTCATGCGGGTCACAGGCACGCCGGAGGGATTCTTGACGCCGGAGGCGCAACCGGACGCGAAAAGCGCAACGGTCACAAGCGGGAGAACGAGCTTAATGAGATATGTCTTCATGGTTTGTTTGGTGGTGGTTTGAGAGGAGCGGACGAAAATCGGTTCAAAATGTCGGCGCATCCGGCACGCGGGGCGCATCCGGTATGCGGTGGGACCCGGGCGCCCCCACCCAAACAGAAGGCGAGGTCGGCGAGGTTTTGGCAGCGGCTGCCTTGTCGGCGCAGGGCATTGATTCTGGAATCGAGTATCCGTAGGCCGGTGCTGATTCAAGCCGATGGTATCGCCGTTCTTCCGCCCGGCGGGCTTCACCAGCCAAGGTGCCCAGTGTAAAACCGACCCCGGCACCAATCGCTGCTCCCCGACCTGACCAGCGGTCGTGACAACGCCCGCCTGAAAGCCCACCGATGATGGTGCCCCAAATTGCCCCTGAATACGACTCGCGCGGCAGGCCGCCCGCAAACGCCACGCTGCCAACCAGGAAGACTCCCAACATGCACATGGCTCTTCTCATTGTTTCATGGGACGCCCAAAGGTGGCGGTTATTCGCGAAAGATAGCATCAGCAGGTGGCCGAGCAATTGCCGGGTGTCATTCCATATCGGCAGCCGCCGCACAGCAATCCACCTCCACTCGCGCGGAACGGCTCCCACGTTTCAGCCAAACCATGATCAAGCTGATGTCGGCGGGACTGACACCGGAAATGCGGGCAGCTTGGCCAATCGTTCTCGGTCGGATTTGTTTGAGTTTCATTCTTGCCTCTGTGCGTAACCCGGGCATCGTTTCGTAATCGAAGTCTTGTGGTATCTCTTTGTCCTCCAAAGATTTAAGGCGTTCAGCCTCCATTTCTTGGCGGCTGACATACCCGGCATATTTCACAGCGATTTCCACCTGGAGCCGCACTTCTTCGGAGAGGGAATCATCTTTGTGAGGCAGGTCGTTATATGAGATTTCAGGCCGTTTGAGGATTTGTTCCAAGGAATCGCCACCATATCGTGTTCTAGCAAGGCGATTCAATTCCGCCAAGATCGAAGCTTGTTTTGTTTGAAATGCACGGAAATTGCGCTCGGGCAGCAATCCGATTTCATATCCGATTTGGGAGAGACGTGCATCGGCATTATCCTGACGCAACAGGAGGCGATACTCAGCCCTTGAAGTGAACATGCGGTATGGCTCGGATGTTCCTTTGGAGACCAAGTCATCAATCAAAACGCCTATGTAAGCTTGATCGCGCCTCAAGATTAGCGGGGACTTTCCCTGAATTCTTCTGACGGCGTTGATTCCGGCCATCAATCCCTGGGCAGCCGCTTCTTCGTAACCAGATGTCCCATTGATTTGGCCAGCTAGGAAAAGATTTTGGCAAATCTTCGTTTCGAGAGAAGGATACAGTTGAGTTGGGTAGGCAAAGTCGTATTCGACAGCGTAGGCAGGTCGCATAATTTCCGCACGCTCGCAGCCAACGATGGAGCGAACCATTTCAATTTGAGTCTCAAATGGCAGCGAAGTTGAAAACCCATTGACGTAGTATTCGTCGGTTGCGATGCCTTCTGGCTCAAGGAAAATCTGGTGTTTTTCTTTCTCAGCAAACTTCACGATCTTGTCTTCTATGGAAGGGCAATACCTTGGTCCAATGCCTTCAATTGCACCGGAATAAAGTGGCGATTTGTGAAGGTTAGACCGTATGATTTCGGCGGTCTTCGCCGTGGTGAACGTGATATGGCAAGGAAGCTGTCCGCCGGCTTGTTCCAAAATGGATTTAGGCGGATACTTGGCCTTTAACCGAACTGGATCGTCCGGCAGTCCGGAGAATTGTTCCACGTGGAACAAATCATCTTTCCAGAATGAGAAAAACGGGACGGGTTCGTCTCCGGGCTGAACTTGGGTTCGTTCGAAATCAATGCTCCGTTTTAGTATCCTCGGGGGAGTTCCCGTCTTCAATCGGCCTAATTCCAAGCCAAGTGATCTCAGTGAATCGGATAGATTCATTGCGGCACCTTCGCCCGCCCTGCCACCGCTTTGCTGGGCCGACCCGATATGCATCAGCCCCCGCAGAAAAGTCCCGGTGGTTACAACAACCGTTTGCCCCAGGTATTGCACGCCAAGATTGGTCTCAATTCCTTTGGCAACCCCATTCTCGGTTAAGATTTTAGAACTTTGTCCCTGTTTGAGGTCCAAATTGGGCTGGCGTTCGCAAATCCATTTGAGGCGGAATTGATAGGCCTTCTTATCGCATTGCGCTCTTGGTGCCCAAACCGCTGGGCCTTTTTTTGTGTTGAGCATCCGAAACTGAAGGCCAGTCATATCGGTGTTTCGCCCCATTTCCCCTCCGAGCGCATCAATTTCTCGTGCAAGATGCCCTTTCGCCAAACCTCCAATTGCCGGATTACAAGACATCTGTCCGATCGTGTCGAGATTGATGCTCAGCAGCAAAGTCTCGCAGCCCATTCTTGCTGCGGCCAACGCGGCTTCCACGCCGGCATGGCCAGCCCCTACAACGATGACATCGTATTTTTTTGGGTAAACGAACATCTATGTGGCGCGATATCTTGCGGTTGTTGGTGTTGGCCCAATCTGCTTGGCGATACCCCGGTCCGGGTTTTGGGAAAGGTGGTTGCAGAGCTTGAAAATTCTCTCCACCTCAGTTGCAAGACCCAACTTATCCGCGATTTCTTCAGCGGAGAATGAGTTTCCCCTGTTTGATCGAAGAAAGGCAAATACCTTCGATTGAAGCTGTAGGATTGCATCGGCGGCAGCTTTACCCGCTTGGACGCCTGGCTGATGATAGGCGTTGATGTTTATAAGGACGGCATAGATACCTACCGCCCGCTCAAAAAGCGCGATCAGCACCCCGATGGTAAAAGCAGACACGAATGGCACAGTTATAGTTAGTGATCGGCGTCCGCTTTCATACAAAGCTTCCCGTGTTCCAAGTAAGAATCCCTCGAGAAAATCGCCTGAAGTAGATCCTAGCTCGACCTCCATCGAAGGAGAATTTCGATCACGAAGAACTTCTATAAAAACGGCAAAAAAATTGTCCAATCCATCGCGCAACTGTTGAACATAGGAATGTTGATCCGTGGCACCCTTGTTGCCAAAAACGGTCAGCCCTTGGTTCACCCGATTCCCGTTCAAATCCAGTTCCTTGCCCAAAGACTCCATGATCAGTTGTTGGAGATATTTCGAGAATAACTCGAGGCGGTCTTTGTAAGGCAAGACCACCATGTTTTTTTCGCCTCGGCCGTTGCCGGCAAAATACCAGGCCAAAGCAAGCATGGCGGCGGGATTATCTAACGTTGAACGATTGCGGTTGACTTGGTCGCAGGCCTTCGCTCCGGATAGCAGTCCATCAACGTCCAATCCTTGCAGCGCAGCGGGCAACAAGCCGACCGCAGAAAGCTGGCTCGTCCGGCCCCCGACCCAATCCCACATCGGGAAGCGCCGGATCCATTTGGCAGCACATTTGTCAAGCTCGCTCCCTCTCATGGTTATGGCTACCGCATGCTCCTCAAAAACCAATCCGCAACGCTCATAAGCTGCTTTGGCTTCGAGCATGCCATTTCGAGTTTCTTTCGTTCCTCCCGATTTTGAGATAACGATACACAAAGTCTGGCTCAGGCCATTTCCGAGGCTTTCGATGACGCGATCCATCCCGTCCGGATCGGTATTATCGAAAAAGTGGACTGACAACTGATCCTTGTTTGGATTGCCCAGGGCATGGGCCACGAATTGCGGTCCGAGAGCCGAACCGCCGATGCCGATAACGAGAATGTGTTTGAACGGGCCGCCCTTCCCACGCACTGAACCGAAATGAACTTTGGCCGCGAAATCCTTAATATCCGCCAAGGTGGTTTCGATTTCCCGGGCGATTTCCGGGGTGGGTGCCAGTGCGGGGTTGCGCAGCCAATAGTGCCCAACCATTCGATTTTCATCAGGGTTGGCGATCGCGCCCGCCTCGAGTTTTTCCATCGCGTCCAAGGCAGACTGAACTTTGGGTTCCATTCGGGATAAAAACTCCCGGGTGAAGTCCATTCGGCAGAAGTCCATGGCCAGGTTGGCGGCAGGAAATTCGCGGTAAAAATCGGTGTAGCGACGCCAGAGTTCGAGTTTGTCAGCTCGCATAGGCGGGCAGACTGCCATGACTTGCATCGCGAGTAAATGTTGAGTGCCGAGGGCGGCTGGTTTGACTCAAAGAACCGCCTTCACTAGCCTCGCGGCGCAGCTTCAAACCAGCCGACTGAGGAACACACCATGCCACCCAAACCCGCCGAAAAAGCCGTGGAAGTCAAGGAGACCAAAGCCGCCGAGGCGGCCAAGCTGGCCGCCGCCAAACAGCGAGAACTGGATGCCGCGATCAGCACCATTACCAAGTCCTATGGCGAGGGGGCCATTATGCGGTTGGGAACGGCGCAGGCGCAGCGGCAGATTGAAGTGATCCCCACCGGGGCGCTGGCGCTGGACCTGGCTTTGGGCGTCGGGGGTGTGCCCCGGGGACGGGTCATCGAGATTTTCGGTCCGGAGTCATCCGGCAAGACCACGTTGATGCTTCACGTGATTGCCAACGCGCAAAAGGCCGGCGGTCTCGCGGCGTTCATTGACGCGGAGCACGCGCTCGACCCCGCCTATGCGAAAAAGCTGGGCGTCAACCTTGACGACCTGTTGGTGTCGCAGCCCGACTCGGGCGAGGAGGCGCTGACCATCTGCGAGACGCTCGCGCGGTCCAACGCGCTGGACGTGATTGTGGTGGATTCCGTGGCGGCGCTGGTGCCGAAGGCGGAACTCGAGGGCGAAATGGGAATGGCCACGATGGGCATGCAGGCGCGGCTGATGAGTCAGGCCCTTCGGAAGCTGACGGCCATTCTCAACAAATCCAAAACCACCTGCATTTTCACCAATCAACTACGCGAGAAGGTGGGCGTGATGTTTGGCAACCCGGAAACCACTCCCGGGGGCAAGGCGTTGAAATTCTACGCCAGCGTCCGCCTCGACATCCGCCGCAAGGATGCGCTCAAGGACAGTGCGAACAACGTGATGGGCAACCACGTGAAGGTGAAGGTGGTGAAGAACAAGGTGGCGCCGCCGTTCGCCGAAGCCGAGTTTGACATCCTGTTCAACCATGGAATTGACAAGGAGGGCAGCATCTTGGATTGCGGCCTTGACGCCGGGGTTGTGGAAAAGAAGGGTGCCTGGCTCCAGTTCAACGGCGAACTGGTCGGCCAGGGCAAGGAGGCTGCCCGCAAGGCGCTGATCGAGAAACCCGAGCTTGCCGCGCAAATCACGGCCGCGATCCTTGCCAAACGCGCGGCCGCGGCGGGCTGAAGTGCGCCCGAGGCCGGCGACGACCGATCAAGGCGTGGTTCCCCGCACCACGTTCTCCGCGTGGCTGAAGGAGCCGAGGTTGAAGACATTCGTGTAGCCGATCGCCCGCAACTGTTTTTCCGCCGTGCCGCTACGCGCACCGGACCGACAGTGCAGCAGGACCACCCGATTCTTGTCCGGCACGTGGTTGGTGATGGACTGAGCCACGGTTGCCAGAGGCAGGTTGATGGCCCCGGGCAGGCTGCGCTCCTGGAACTCCTCGGGCGTGCGCACATCCACCAGCACCGCGCCCGCGGCCAGGTGCTTGCGCGCCTCTTCGGTGGACAAGGAACCGGCGCTGGCGTTCCGGGCGAAGAACACGACGACCAGCACCACCAAAGCGATTAAAATCAGCCATTTCATTTTGGTTTTAACGCGGCGCGAAAAACCAATCCCGAGCCGCAGGTCGCGAACATAAACCCTGTTGTCCGCGACGCAAATGGAAAGCCGCCGAAAAAGAAATTGAGCACCGCTCCGCCGCCGCTTAACTTGCCGCCACCTTGCGCGGGTAGCTCAACTGGATAGAGCGTCGGCCTCCGGAGCCGAAGGTTGTGGGTTCAAATCCCGCCCCGCGCACCACGCCAATTTTCCCCTGCTTCACTTGAGTCACCGCCGGGGTCGGCCTAGAGTGGCCGCTCATGAGCACGCTGCCCAACGAACAGGTTCAGGCCGCCGCAGTCTGGATTCAACAGCTTCGCGCCGAGATCGGCCGCGTCATTGTCGGCCAGCAGGCGTTGGTGGACCGCCTTTTGGTGGGGCTGCTGGCCAACGGACACGTGCTCCTGGAGGGCGTGCCCGGGCTGGCCAAAACGTTGAGCGTCCGCACGCTCGCGACGGCCATTCATGCCACGTTTCATCGCATCCAGTTCACGCCGGATCTGCTGCCTGCCGACATCATCGGCACGCTGATTTACAATCCGCAGGACGGCAAATACCACGCCACACGCGGGCCGGTGTTCGCCAACTTTGTGCTGGCCGACGAGATCAATCGCGCGCCTGCCAAGGTGCAGTCGGCCCTGCTGGAGGCCATGCAGGAACGCCAGGTCACGCTCGGCGGCGAAACCATGGCGCTGCCCAAGCCGTTTCTCGTGCTGGCGACGGAAAATCCGATTGATCAGGAAGGCACCTATCCGCTGCCCGAGGCGCAGGTGGATCGTTTCATGTTCAAAGTGCTGCTGAATTATCCGGCGTTTGATGAGGAGCGAAAGATTCTGGACCGGATGGCTTTCACCGCTCCGGAGACGCCGGTGCGGCCGGTCGTCGGTCTCGACGAAATTCTCCAGGCGCGCCAACTCGTGGATCAGATTCACGTGGATGACAAGGTGCGCGACTACATCGTCCACGTCGTGTTTGCCACCCGGCAGCCGGAAAAATACAAGCTGGACGTGAAGAATTTCATCCAGTTTGGCGCCTCGCCGCGCGCCACCATCTATCTGACGCTCGCCGCAAAAGCCTGGGCGCTCCTGCAAGGCCGCGCCTACGTCACGCCCGAGGACGTGAAAAGCATCGGCCCCGACGTATTGCGCCACCGCATCATCCTGACCTACGAAGCCGAGGCACAAGCGGTGACGACCGACGCGATCATCCGAAAAATCTTCCACACGGTGCCCGTGCCGTGAGGGGGGCGACGCCCGCCCCGATCAACGCCGCAGAAACTCCACCCGCGCGCTCAGTTCCGGCGTGAGGAAACGGTCCGGGTTTTCGACCTGCACCTTGATTTGCAGCGTGCCTTTCGCCCGGTTCGCCTCCGGCGCAATCTCCGCGACAAAACCGCGAAACACCTTGTCGGGATACGCCTCGGGCCGCACGCGGCAGGGCTGGTTCAGGCTGACCCGCGCAAGGTCGGCCTCGTTCAGATCAATCTCCACCTGCAAATCCCGCAAATCCGCCACCGCCAGCAGGGCCGTGCTTGGGCCGCGCGTGCCGCCGAAACTTTGCGGCGTCACCAGCTCGTTGGGATCCACCAGTTTCTCGAGCACCACACCGTCAATCGGCGAGCGGATGACGCACCAGTTCACGTAGGCCTGAACCACGTCGCGCGCGCCCTCGGCGGCGGCGATCTGGGCACGGGCCGAATCCACCCGCAGCCGCGCGTCGTCCAGCGCCTGACGCGATTCGATGTCCGTCCGCGCGAGCTGGCTGATGCGTTCCAGGTCCAGTTCCGCCTTGGCCAGCGCGGCGCGGGCCATGGCGAGATTGCCCTCCGCCTCTTGCAGCCGGGCGCGGAACTCCGTGTCATCCAGCCGCACCACGACCTGGCCGTTGGTGACGGCGTCGCCCTTCTTCACGCCGATCCACTGGACGACGCCCATGAAACGCGGGCTGATCTCGATGCGTTCGCGCGCCACAATGTAACCGCTGACCTCGAGCACGCGGTCGCTCGACGCTGCGGGGGCGGGAGAGGCGTTGGTCGCGCCCGCCGCCAAAGTCGCGCCGCCGGCCACCCTTCCGGGGCTGTCGCCAGCGCGGCGCACCTCGGTGCGTTTCGCGCCGGTGAACACCCGCTGGCCCTCGCCCGCCCACGGCTGCCACACCAGCACGGCGCCGAGGAGCAGCAGGACGACGCCCGCGAAAATCAGCGTGAGCAGGCCGGAGCGGCGGCGCTTGGCGGCGGGGTCGAGGGTGAGCTGGGCAAGTTGGGATTGGGGATTGTTCATACGGCTTTCAAAGCGGCGATGACCGGCAGACGCGACGCACGCACGGCGGGCAGCAAAGTTCCGAGAAGGCCCACGGCGACGGCAAAGAGCAACCCCTGCAGCACGAGGCCGGGGGTGACGGTGAACTGGAACACAATTTCGCTGAACGTCTCAAAGCCCATCGTCGCGGTCGTGTAACCATTCCAGTAATACGCCAGCGCGCAACCGAGCACGCCACCGATGGCGGCCAGGAACGCGCCCTCGAGCAGCAGCGCGCCCACCACGGCCCGCCGCCGGAAGCCCAGCACGCGCAGCGTCCCGATCTCGCGCGTCCGCGCGCCGACCGCGGCATACATCGTGTTCATCGCGGCGAACACCGCGCCGATGGACATCGTCACCGCGAGGAAGCCGCCCAGCCATTTGATGGGCGCGGCGGTCATGGTCTGCTTGCGGTAATACTCCACCTCGCGCTCGGCCTTGAGCTTGAACCGCCGGTCGCCCTCGATGCGCGCGATGAAGTTGCTCTGCGCCGCCGGGTCCGGCACGCGGGCGAGGAAGCTCGAATACAAATCGCGCTCGAACACCGCGCGACATTCGTCCGCGTCCATCCAGCATTCCGAGTCGAACGCGCTGCCCGCGCCGTCCAGCCAGCCGACCACGGTGAAGGTGGCGTTGCCCGCGCGCACCTGGCCGCCGAGGTCGAAGTTGGCGAATCGCCGCGCCAGCTTGGCCGAGACCACAATTTCCCGCAGGCCCGGCTGAAACCAGCGCCCCGCGACCAGTTTTACCTGCGGGCGCAATTCCCGCCCCTGCGCCGTCGTCCCGCGCAGCAGGACGTTGGCCTCGCCGCCGTCGTCGCGGCGCGGCAGGTTGACCAGCACCAGCACGTCCGCCGCGATGATCGGCTGGCCGCGCTCGTCGCGGGCGATCTCCGCGAAGTAACGCAGCTCGTTGAAATTCTCGCGCGAGATGAGACTGGCCGATTCGGAGGTGGAACCCTTGCGGACGATGAGCACGTTGTGCGGATCGCCCGTGTTGCCGCTGCTTTTCTCGATGCCCTTGGCCAGCGACTGGAGCAGCACGAAGACGAACACGACCAGCCCGATGCCCAGCACCGTGGCCAGCGTCGAACGCCAGCGCACCAGCGCGTTGCGGAAACTGTATTTCAGTGGCAGGGCCATGCGGAGTCAGGACCGGGTGACGGCTTGAGACGGTTCGGCGCGGAGGGTCGTCGCCGGTGAGCCGATCGAAAAACGGTCAGGTGTGAACACCACCCGCCGCGCCCGCTGTGGAGGTTCCCACTTTCCGGGCGATTCGCACTGTGTGTTCACATGCTTCAATTCAGTTCCCTTTCTTCCTCAATCCAGCGTGCGCAACCCCTGCACCACGCTGGTGCGGGCCACCGACCACATCGGGGCGAGCGCGGCCACCAGACCCAGCGTCGCCGCCACGGCGAAGGCCAGCCCCAACATGCGCGGCGTCACCTCGAACAGCAGGAACAGCCCGTTGGTCAGCTTCTGGATGTCGAGGTGGGCAAAGAGCAGCCACGCGCCGCCGGCGCCGAGCACCGCGCCCGCCAGCGCCAGGCCGCAGCTTTCGGCAAGGATGAACGCGAACAGTTCGCGCCGCCGGAAGCCCAGCGCCTTGAGGATGGCCAGCTCGCGGAACCGCTCGCGGATGGCCATGCTCATCGTGCTCACCGTGACCAGCAACAGCGCGAACACCACCACGATGCTGATGCCGGTGATGAGCGTCTTGATGTTCGCCCACATCGAGACGAACCCGAGCACAAACGCCCGCTCCGACTCCGCCCGCACCTCGGCGCTCGAATTGGCGAACGCCGCGTTGATGCGCGCCGTGACCAGCGGCGCCTCCTCGATCGAGGCCGCGCGCACCCACCAGGTTCCCACCGTGCCGGGATTGCCGAGCGATTCGTCGAGGTAGCTGTGGTGGAACATCAGGTTGCGGTCATCCGCCGTGCCCTCGTAGATGCCGGCGATGCGGAACTCGAGGTCGCACGGGTAAATCTGTCCGGTGAACTGCATCCGGTCGCCCACCTTCAGCCCGTAACGTTCCGCCGTCATCCGTCCCAGCACGCACGAGGTGCGGTCGGCGATCCACGCCTCGAGCTGGTCGCGCGGAATCTTCGCGTCGCTGATGAGCGGCAGGCAGCGCACCGGGTCCACGGCGAACTGCGCGAAGCTGGTGAACTTCTCGTCGCCCTTGTAAAGCCCGCCGAAAAAGGTGAACGGCGACACGGCGGCGACGCCCGGGATGCGCTCGATGACGGCCAGTTGCCGCGCCGGGAGCGGCTGGGCGAGCGACACCTTGTTCCGCACAATGATGCGCAGGCTGGAGCCTTCGTCGTTGATCGGGTTCATCAGCTCGCGCAACGCGATCTGCAACGTCACCAGCAGGAACAGGCTCACCGCCACGCTCAACACCGAGAGCGCCGCCCGCCGCTTGTTGCGGAGCGCGTTCTTCAGGATGAACGTGTGCAGCGTCATTTGGTCAGTTCGCCCTTCTCGAGATGCACGCTCCGCGAGCCGAACGCCGCCGCCTTGGGATCGTGCGTGACCATGATGACCGTCTTGCCCGCCTCGCGGCTGAGCAGTTGCAGCACCTGCAGCACGTCGTGCGCGCTGTGGGCGTCGAGGTTGCCCGTTGGTTCGTCGGCCACGATGAGCTGCGGGTCGGTGACCAGCGCGCGGGCGATGGCCACCCGCTGTTCCTGGCCGCCGGACAACTGCTTGGGCAGGTGGTGCATCCGGTCCGCCAGACCCACGAGCGCGAGCGCCGCCTCGACGCGCCGCCGGCGGTCGCGCGCGTTGAGCCGCGTCAGCAGCAGCGGCAGTTCGACGTTCTCAAACGCGGTCAGCACGGGGATGAGATTGAAGGTCTGGAAGACGAACCCGACGTTGTGGTTCCGCCAGTCCGCGAGTTCGGATTCGTTCAGTTGCGTCACGTCCACGTCCTGCACGAGACACTGGCCGCGCGTCGGGCGGTCAATGCCGGCGAGGATGTGCAGCAGCGTGGATTTGCCCGAGCCGGATGGCCCCATGAGCGTGAGGAACTCGCCCGCCGCGATGTCGAGCGTGATGTTGTCGAGCGCGGTGACCTGAATCTCCCCCTGCGCGTAAATCTTCGAGAGATTGCGGATGCGGACGATGGGGGCGGCGGCCATAAAAAGGAGGCAACGGATACCGCAGAAACGCGCAGTTGGCAAACGGGACGCGGGGCGAGGAAATCGGAGCGCCGCTCTGTGGCCGGCTTTGGCGCGGCACCCTCGCCGTCGAGATTCAGGCTGCAGCCGGGCTGCGCGGCGCCGCCGCCAGCCGTTGCAGCGTTTCCAGCGTGTCGGCCTCGGCGGCCGGTTTGTCCTGCCGCCAGCGCGCGATGCGCGGGAAGCGCAGCGCGAGGCCGGCCTGATGCCGCGTCGAGGCGGCGATGCCTTCGAAGGCCAGCTCGAAGACCAGTTCCGGTTTCACCGTCCGCACGGGGCCATGCCGGCCCGTGGTGTTCGCGCGCACGAACTGGTCCACCGCGTCAATCTCCGCATCGGTCAATCCGGAATAGGCCTTCGCCACGGGCACCAGTTCCGCGCCGCGCCAGACGGCGAAGGTGTAATCCGTGAACAACGTCGCGCGGCGGCCATGCCCCGGTTGCGCGGCGACGAGCACCGCGTCGCAGGTGAACGGCGTGACCTTCCATTTCCACCACGCGCCGCGTTGCCGGCCGGTGCCGTAGGCGGAGTCGCGGCGTTTGAGCATCAGCCCCTCCGCGCCGACGGCCCGCGCCTGTTCGCGCCACGCGGCCACCTCGGCCCAGTTGGCCGCCGGCAACGCGGGTGAAAGCAGGAGCGGAAAAACTGGCTCCGCCCGCTCCGCCCGATCCCCCGCAAATAATTCCCCCTGCGCGGGAGTTGGCGGGTGTTGGGTGGCGGCGCTGTGTGCGCGCGCCGCCGCCAGCACCTGTGCCAGCCGCTCGCGACGCTCCGCCAAGGGCCGCGCGCGCAGATCCGCATGGTCGGCCTCGAGAAGGTCGTAGGCCATGAACACCACCGGCACGGCGGCGCGGAGTGCGGCCTTCGGCGAACGACGATTCAGCCGGCGCTGAAGCGCGGCAAACGGCAGCGGCGCATCGCCCCGCCACGCGAGCAGTTCGCCATCCAGCACCGCGCCATCGGGCAGGGCCGACGCGGCGGCGGCCAGCTCGGGGAACGCTTCCGTCACCACCTCCTCGCCGCGCGACCACACCACGACCTGCCCCGCGCGGTGGAGCAGTTGGGCGCGGATGCCGTCCCATTTCCATTCGACCAGCCAGTCCGGCGCGTCCCCCAGCGCGGCGGGTTCGCCCTCGAGCGGCGACGCAAGGAAGAACGGATAGGGCCGGGCCGCCGCATCGGCACCCTGCTCGCCCGACAACAGCCGCGCGTAATCCTCCGCCGTGGGCCGCCAGTCGCCCAGCAGGCGATGCAACATCACCGCCGGCTCAACGCCGGCGATTCCAGCCAGCGCCCGCACCAGCAGCGCGCGCGCGACGCCGACGCGGAACCCACCGGTGATGAGCTTGTGCCAGAGGAAACGTTGGGTTGTGTCGAGCCGCGCCCAGGCGGACCGGAGCAACTCGCGCTGTCGCACCTCGGAAGCGCCGGCCAGCGGCAGCAGGAAATCGCGGACCAGTTCGGCCAGCGGCGGCGGGGCGGGCGCGGGGTTCGGCGGCAACAGCAGGGCGAGCGTTTCCGCAAGGTCGCCCACATGATCGTAGCTTTCCTCGACCAGCCAGAGCGGCAGCCCGGCCTCGGCGGCGACCCATTCGCGCAGGTGCCGGGTTTTGACCGCGCGTTTGAGCCGCTGCCCGGAGAGGAACCACAACGCCCATGCGGCGTCGGCGGGCGGTGCGGCGCGAAAATACTCCGTCAACGCCGCCACCTTCTCCGCCGTGCGCGGCGTGCGGTCGAGCGCGGTGAACAGTTCGGCGAAGGCGCGCATGTCACTCGCCCTCCTCTGATGCGCCGAACCGCGTGGCCAGCGCGGCGGCTTCGCGACCGGTTTCGTTCAGCCAGCGCACGAGCGGGCCGGCGGTGCCGTGGGTGACGAGCACGCGCTCCGCGCCGGTCGCGGCAATCGCATCGAGCAGCCCGGGCCAGTCGGCGTGATCGGACAACACGAAACCCGCGTCGGCTCCCCGGCGGCGGCGCGGACCGCGCAGTTGCATCCAGCCGGAAACGAACGCGGTGGCCGAATCGCCGAGCGAGGCGAGCCAGGTCGAGCCATCGGTGGCGGGCGGCGCAATGACCAGCGCGCCCGGCCCGGCGGAGCGGACGAGATCGCGCGTGGCGGTCGGGGCGTCAGGCAACGAAATGCCGGCGGCGCGATAGGCCGGGAGGAAGGCGCGCGCGGCCGGATGCAGGAAAACCCGGCCGATGCCGCCGTCGAGGCCCGCGAGGAGCCGTTGCGCCTTGCCCAGCGAGTAGGCGAACAAGACGCTGACCCGCCCGGCGTCCCGGTTGCGCCGCCACCACTCGTGGATTTCCGCGAACACCGCCGCCGGTTCGCGCCAGCGATACACGGGCAGGCCGAAAGTGGATTCCGTGACGAACGTATGGCAGCGCACCGGCGCGAACGGAGCGCAGGTCGGGTCCGGTTGCGTTTTGTAATCCCCACTGACAACCCAGATTTCGCCGCGGTGTTCGACGCGGATTTGCGCCGACCCGAGGACATGCCCGGCGGGATGAAACGAGGCGGAGACGTCGTTGAACGTGAGCCGTTCGCCGTAAGGCACACCTGAAATGGCCGCCGTCGGGCCAAGGCGGGCGCGCAAAACTTCAACCCCCGGTTCCGCGCAAAGATATGCCGCGCTGCCGGGCCGGGCGTGGTCGCTGTGCGCGTGGGTGATGAGCGCACGGGGCACGGGCCGCCAGGGGTCAATGTGAAAATCCCCGGCGGCGCAGTGAAGGCCGGCCTCGGTCACGCGCAACATGCCGGGCAAGTTGCACGCGCGGGCGGGGGTGTCAAAGGGGCACGGTTCGCGCGTGACGGTGGCGGGCGGGTGGCTTAATTCTTCCGGCACGGCCATGCTTTGGCTCACGCTTCAGCAACTCAAAGCGCGCAACCCCGTCACCCGCCGTCGGGCGGCCGCTGCGCTGGCCGCCGCCCCGCCGGTCAAGGCCCTGGCGGGATTGACTGCGGCCTTGCAGGACGAGGATGTCGAGGTGCGCCGGCTGGCGGTGAAGGCCCTTGCAAAACTGGAGGTGGAGGAGCGGTATGAACCGTTGTTGACGGCATTGCGGGATCGCGATGCGGAGGTGCAGCAGTTGGCGCTGCAGGGGCTGAAAAACTCGAACCACGAGAAACTTTCCGAATTGCTGCCCGCGTTGCTCGGCAGTGCGGATGCCGGGGTGCGCGGGCGGGCGGCGACGTTGCTGGCTGCGCGCGGCTGGCGGCCGCGCAATCCGGCGGAGGAAATCCAGTTTCACATTGCGCGCGGCCAGTTTCTGCGCGCCGCCGCGTTGGGTTCGGCGGCGATTCCGGCGCTCGAGGCCGTGCTGCAGACCGGTTCCTACACCCAGCGCGTTGCCGCCGTCGAGGCGCTCGGCCAGATCGGCGACCCGCGCGTGGCAAAGGCGCTAATGGCTGCGCTGAAATCCGAGGACCCGGCCGTGTGCGCGGCGGCCGTCAGCGCGCTGGCCGTCAGCGGGCATCAACCCGCGTTTGACGCGATTGTTGCATTGTTGCGGCACGCGGACAGCCACGTTCGTGCCTGCGCCGTGGACGCCGCCGCGCGGCTTGGGCATGGCCGCGCCGTTGAGGTCATCACCCCGTTGCTGCGCGATCCGGTCTGGGACGTGCGCCGCGCCACCGCCAACGCGCTGGGCAAAATCAAGGACACGCGCGCGGTCGGGAGTCTGGCCGCCGCGCTGGGCGATCCGGACGGAGACGTGCGGGAGGCGGCGGCCCTGGCGCTCGGCAACCTCCGCGACCGCCGCGCCATCGGGCCGCTGGTCAAGGCGATGGCCGACGCCAACAGCAGCGTGCGCCGCATCGCCGCTTCCGCATTATCGCGCATTGACGAGGACTGGAACGAAACGCCCGAGGCCCGGGCGGCGGTCGAGGAGCTGAAGGGCGCCTTGCAGGACGAGGATACGGACCGCCGTTACACCGTGGGCAAACTGCTCCGCAGCATGGGGGTGGCGACGGAAGGGCCCGCGGCTCCCGATACCGAGGCGGCGGCCGTTACGGCGGGCGAAAAACGGCACAAGCTCGCGGTCTCGCTCTTGCTCGAAACCCTGGCGGACGAGGATGCCATCCTGCGCCAGGCCGCGGCGCAGTGCCTCGGCACGCTGGGGGATCCCCGCGCCACGCCCGCGCTGCAACGGTTGTTGCGCGATCCGCACCCGCGCGTCCGCCACGCGGCAACCGCCGCCCTGCAACAACTGCAACCCGCCTGAGCCATGGCCGCCGACACCGCCCATCGCAAACAGTTCCTGTTCCTGGATGACGACGCGGCGTTTCTGCAACAGGCCCGCGAACTGTTCGGCCAGTTGTCCCGGGGCGCGTGGGAGATTCATCTGGCCCAGAACCACGCGCAAGCGCTGGCCCTGCTGCGGGAACGCCGCGTGGACCTCGTGGTGCTCGACCTCGGCATGCCCGTGGTGGACGGGGCGCAATTTCTCCGCCTGCTGAACCGCGCGCACCCCGGCCAGGCCGTGGTTGTGCTCACCGGTTTGGCCGAGGACGCGCGCCGCCGCGAGTGCCAGGAACTGGGCGCGCTGATGGTCTTCGAGAAACCCACCGCGCCAGGCGGCTATGAATCGCTTTACGCCGCGCTTGATGCATTGGTGGCCGCGCCGTCCGGCGGTTTTCGCGGGGTGATGCGCAGCCTCGGTCTCGAGGAGGTGCTGCAGATGGAGTGTCTGGGCCGCAAGTCTTCCATCCTGGAGATTTTTACCGGCCGCACGCGCGGGCGGATTTTCATCGAGGACGGTTCCATCATCCACGCGGAGCAGGGCGGGTTGCAGGGCGAGGTGGCGCTTTACAGCCTGCTCGCGCTGCGCGGCGGGGAATTCAACCTCCGCCCCTTCGCGGCCCCACCGCAGCGGACCATCGAGGGCCAGTGGGAGTTTCTGCTGATGGAGGCGGCACGGTTGCGCGATGAGGGCGGCATGGCACAAGCCGCCCCCGAGGCCGCCGTGCCCGCGGATGTCGAAGTGTCGCAGCCCGCCACGGCCGCGGACGTGCCTCCGGCTCCAGCCGCCCCCGAAGCGGCCGCCGCCCCGCCGCCGGAGGTGTTCATCGAGGAGGTCGTGTTGTGTTCGGGCACGGGCGAGGTGCTGTTTGAGTGGGGCAGCCGGTCGCTCGAACAATCGCTGGCGCTGCTCGGTCTCGTCGAGGACCAGGCCCGGCAACTGGTCGCGGGCCTCCCCTTGGGGCGCTTCGAGCGGGCAACCTTCCACACCGCGTCGGGGCGGTTGCTTTGCCTGGTGCAGTCCGACCGGCGTCTGCTGGTCCGCAATTCCGGGAGGGAGGCATGACCCCGCTCGAACGATTCCTCGACACCTGGTTTCCGGTGCCCGGGATAGTGGCCGCCGCCGTGCGCCTGCCGGACCAGCGCACGCTCACCCGGCGGGATGGCGACGCCCTGGCCTCGAGCCAGGTGGAGCAAACCTTGAACCGCCTGGTGCTGGCGGCGGACGGGCTGCGGCGGCACCGGCTCGAGCCGCACACGCTCTGCTGGACGTTCGAGCGCGCCAGCATCCACCTGGCCCGGCGACCCGATGGCGCTTGGCTCGCGCTGTTTGCCACGCGCGGGGCGGCGGCGCCGGAGCCGCGCGAGATGGGCCGGCTGCTCAACGCCTTTCAGGCGGCAGTTTGAGCGGTCTGCGCGGCGTGGTCGGTTTTCCTTGGGCGCGCCATCTGCATTCTCTGACGACCCGCCGCGGCGCTGGCGTTTTTTGCGGGGGTGCGCTACTGGTTGTCCGCCATGAAAACGTTGCTCGCCACGCTCGCCGTGCTCGCCGCCCTTGGGGCGCGGGCGGAACTCCGCACCGAAACCATCGAATACCGGGACGGGGACACGCCGTTGGAAGGGCATCTGGTTTATGACGCCGCGCGGGCGGGAAAACACCCGGCGGTGTTGATCGTGCATCAATGGAAGGGCATCACCGCCGGCGAGAAGAAACGCGCGGAGATGCTTGCCCGGTTGGGTTACGTTGCCTTCTGCGTGGACATCTACGGCAAGGGGATCCGACCCCAAACCGTGACCGAGGCGGGGGCGCAGGCGGGCAAATACAAGGCGGACCGGGCGTTGCTGCGGCAGCGGGTCAACGCCGGCCTGGCGTGGCTGCGCCAGCACGAACGGGTGGACGCGGCGCGCATCGCCGCCATGGGCTACTGTTTTGGCGGCACGACGGTGCTCGAGCTGGCCCGGAGTGGCGCGGATGTGGCGGGGGTGGTCAGTTTCCACGGCGGGCTGGATTCGCCCAAGCCCGAGGACGCGCGGAACATCAAGGCCCGCGTGCTGGTGCTGCACGGCGCGGACGATCCCTTTGTGCCGGAGGCGGAGGTGGCCGGGTTCGAAAAGGAGATGCGCGAGGCGGGCGTGGACTGGCAGTTGATCAAGTATGGCGGGGCGGTCCACAGCTTCACGGACCGGGACGCGGACGGCTCGCTGAAGGGGGCAAAATACGACGCCCGGGCCGACGCGCGGTCGTGGGAACACATGCGGCAGTTTTTTGCCGAGCTGTTCCGCTGAGGCGGTTGGTCACCGGGGAGGTGCCGGTTCCCGTTGGCGAACGAATGATGGCGGAACCGCCGAAGCCGCTTGCCGCTGTTTTGCGCTTCGGCATATAAGGACGGCAGCGAACAAACCTTCAACCCCCTCACCATCATGTCACACATCACCCGGCAGGCGCGCGGCGGCAACAACGTCCTGGCTGTCATCATGGGCGGCGGCCAGGGCACGCGGCTTTTCCCCCTGACCAAGGAGCGGGCCAAGCCTGCCGTCCCGCTGGCGGGGAAATACCGCATCGTGGACATCCCGATCTCGAACTGCATCAACTCCGGGCTGCTCCGCGTGTATGTGCTCACCCAGTTCAACTCGACCTCGCTGCACAAGCACATTTCGCAATCCTACAAGTTTGATCACTTTTCCGGCGGGTTTGTGGAGATTCTGGCGGCGAAGCAGACGCTCGAGGGCGCTTCGTGGTATGAAGGCACGGCCGACGCCGTTCGCAAGAACCTGGTCCACTTCCTGGCGCATGACTTCGATTACCTCGTCATTCTCAGCGGTGACCAGCTTTACCGGATGGACCTGCAACGCGTGGTGAAGCAGCACCAGGCCACCGGCGCGGAGGTGACCATTGCGACCATTCCCGTGGGCCGCGAGGCGGCGAAATCCCTCGGCATCATGCAGATCAACGAGGAGCGCCGGATCACCCGCTTCGTGGAAAAACCCAGGGAGGATGCGGTGCTGGACACGCTCCGGCTGCCGCCCGAGTGGCATGAGAAACTCGGCATCACCGGCGGGGGCGAGTTGTTCCTCGCCAGCATGGGCATCTACGTCTTCAACCGCGACACCATCATCAAGCTCCTCGACAACACCCTGACCGATTTCGGCAAGCACATCATTCCCGGCGCGATTCAAAGCCAGCGCGTTTTCTCGTATGTGTTCCAGGGCTATTGGGAGGACATCGGCACCATTCGTTCCTTCTTCGAGGCCAATCTCGACAGTTGCGCGGAGCTGCCCAAGTTCAACTACTTCGACATGACCGCCCCGGTCTTCAGCCGCCCGCGCTTCCTGCCCGGCTCGAAGATCAACGGCGCGCAGATTGACCACGCGATGGTGTGTGACGGCTGCATCATCAACCCCGGCGTGATCACGCAAAGCATCATCGGCATCCGCAGCCTGGTCGGCGCCGGCACCACGCTCAATCGCGTGGTAATGATGGGTTGCGATTACTACGAATCCGCCCAAAGCATCAGCGAGCACGAGGCCGCCGGCCTCCCCCGCATGGGCATCGGCGCCAACTGTCGCATCGAGAACACCATCATTGACAAGAACGCCCGCATCGGAAACGACTGCGTGATCTCCCCCGTCGGCAAGCCCGACAACCTCGACCACGACCTCTATTACATCCGCGACGGCATCGTCATTATTCCCAAGAGCGGCATCATCCCGCATGGGACGAAGATCTGAGTGGCGGCGTCTCTCCGCTGCCTACGGAGGCCTCCGGTGGTGGGGCCTGAGTTGCGCGCCCGACCCGTTGCCGCCATTCCTCCGCCGTCACCTCACGCGGAATCGCGTGGCACACCTTTTCGAACCCGGGGAAGTTCCACAAATTGGGAAAATCGCGGCATTGCTGCGGCTTCACCGGCTGAATGGCGCAGTCGTTGCCCGCGAGGAACTCGCATTCCCCGTTGGGTTTCTCGAGCAGCGACAGCCCGCGCCGGTCGGCCCGCAGCCGCGTGTGCCGCGCAATGAATTCCGCCTCCTCCAGTCCCAGAAACGCCGCAATGCGGTGGATTTCCGTTTCCGTGAGGCGCACCTGCCCCGGCCACCGGCAGCACGCCGTGCATCGCTGGCATTCGTAAAAAATCGGCACCCCCCCATTTCACGGTGAACGGGCCGCACGCGCAACCCCCGCCCCCCGGCTGCCGCACCTTGTCCACGCTGGCCATAATCGCGCAGGGTAATTCGCGCTCGCCAGCCCGACCCCCTTCATTTTGGCCGGAATCCGCGATTTTCTCGCAGTGGCACGAAGTTGGCTGATGATAATCGGACGTTTTATGACCGCTTTGCCCAGCCAACCCGAAAGCACCAACCCGCCCGCCGCGCAGCCGGGCGATGCCGGCGTCGGCCCTGTCCAGGTGTGGATTGTGGATGACCACGACCGGCTGCGCGGCCTCATTGCCGAATCGCTCCGGCGCCACGGCGGCATCGTTTGCACCCGCGAGTTTGACGGCCCCAATGCGTTGCTCAGCGCCCTCGCCAGCCGCATCGGCCCCGACGTCATCCTGCTCGACGTGCAGATGGGCGACGGGAACGGACTCGACGCCCTCCCGGCCATCCGCTCGCTGGCCCGCGACACCCGCGTGCTGATGCTGACGACGTGCTATGACCAGGAATGGCATCGCCGCGCGCTGGACTCGGGTGCCTCGGACTACCTCCTCAAAACCTATCCCATTGAACGGCTCGTGGAATCCATCCGCACCTGTCGCCAGCGCGAACCCGCGCCGCGCCGCGCCCCCAAACGTGCGGTCCGCAACCGGGGTGGACACGATACGGGAATCGTCGGCGCACCCGCCGGCCCGAGCGCACCCACAAGCGAACCGGCGAACGGCGAAACCTCCCCCTTCCTGCGCTGGCTGAAAAGTTTCAGCCGCAACTGACTTTGCCGCGGCTTCGCCTCACACGCCAATATCCTCGTGCCACAGTTCGGGCCGGGCGCGGATGAAATCGCGCATCAGGGCGATGCACTCCGCGTCCTGCCGCACCTCCAGTTCAACGCCCTGCGCACGGACGTAAGCCTCCGGTCCCTGAAAGGTGACGTTCTCGCCCACCACAATGCGTGGAATTTTGTAGAGCAGCGCCGCCCCGCTGCACATCGGGCACGGCGACAGGGTCGAATACAGCGTGCAATGTTGATACACCTTCGCCGGCAGCCGGCCCGCGTTTTCGAGACAGTTCATTTCCGCGTGATGAATCACGCTGCCGTCCTGCACCCGCCGGTTGTGGCCGCGCCCGATGATGTGCCCGTCACAAACCAGCACCGCGCCAATGGGAATGCCGCCTGCGGCGAGGCTGCGCCGCGCCTCCGCGAGGGCCGCCGCCAGAAAGGAGTCTTGCGTCGTTTGCATGTCGCCACGAAACCCCGGCGGCGCACCAAAGAAAAGCCGGGAATCGCCGGCCCGGTTCAACCGCGCCGGATTCACGCTTGCGCGTCGGCGGAAAGCCCGGTTGCATTTCGCGCGCGGCGATGCAGCAACCCCATCATCCGAAACATTATTGCGGCGTTTTTGGCGTTTACGGCCATCCCAACGCCGCCGAACTGACCTACTTCGGCCTCTATGCGCTCCAGCACCGTGGCCAGGAAAGCGCCGGCATCGCCACCTGCGACGGCAAACAGTTTCGCATTCACAAGGGCATGGGCCTCGTGCCGCAGGTGTTTGATGGCGACATCCTCCACGGCCTCGTTGGCAAGATGGCCGTGGGGCACACCCGCTACTCAACCACCGGCTCCTCGCACCTTCGCAACGCCCAACCCCTTGCGGTGGACTGCGCCCGTGGCCAGATTGCCATCGCCCACAACGGCAACCTCACCAACGCCGCCCAGCTCCGCGAGGAACTCGAGGCCCGCGGCTCCATCTTCCAGACCACCGTGGACAGCGAGATCATTCTGCACCTCATGGCGCAGCCCTCGCTCAACCAGCGCCCCAACGACCTCGTCCAGACCATGCGCCGCCTCGAGGGCGCCTTCTCGCTCGTCATCATGACCGAGCGCGAACTCATTGGCGTGCGCGATCCCCACGGGTTCCGCCCCCTCTCCATCGCCAAGAAGGACGACGCCTACATCCTCTCCAGCGAAACCACCGCCTTCGATCTCATCCAGGCCCGCTACATCCGCGACGTCGAACCCGGTGAAATTGTCATCATCAACGAGAACGGTCTCACCAGCGTGCAGGCCTTTCCCGAGCAGAAACGCCGCGCCTTCTGCATCTTCGAATACGTCTATTTCGCCCGGCCCGACAGCAACATCGCCGGGCAGAACGTCCACAAGGTCCGCGTCAACATGGGCCGCGAACTGGCCCGCGAATGTCCGCTTGATGCCGACATCGTCGTGCCCGTGCCCGACAGCGGCAACTGCGCCGCGCTCGGCTACTCGCTCGAGAGCGGTATCCCGTTCGAGATGGCCTTTGTCCGCAACCATTACGTCGGCCGCAGCTTCCTCCAGCCCTCGCAGCTCATCCGCGACTTCAACGTCCGCGTGAAGCTGAACCTCATCCGCGAACTCGTGCAGGGGCGGCGCGTCATCATTGTGGACGACTCGATTGTGCGCGGCACCACCTGCAAATCCCGCGTGAACAACCTGAAGGAGGCCGGCGCGAAGGAGGTCCATGTGCTGGTGAGCTGCCCGCCGCACATGCACCCCTGCGTGTATGGCATTGATTTCCCCGACCGGAGCAAGCTGATGGCGGCCAATCACAGCCGTGAGGAGATCCGCAAATACCTCAATGCCGACTCGCTTTATTATCTTTCCCAGGCGGGCATGGTGCGCGCCACCGGGCAGCCGGCGGAGCACTTCTGCATGGCCTGCTACGACGGCAATTACCCCGTCCACTACGACCCGGCGCTGGACAAGCACATCATCGAGAGCCGCAAACGCCGCGTGGCCAGCCTCGCCGAGGCGATGGCCCAGGACAAAGCACAGATTGACCTCTTTTGAACGCGGCTTGGGCCGCGGACGGCGGCGGCAACCGTTTCCGCCCCGTGGTCAGACGAGGGGAGCGGGGCGCGTTCAGGACCATTCTTTCCATCGTCACCCGCTGCGCGTTGTGGTTAACTGTCGCGCATGAGCATGCCCCGCTTGGTGGCGAGCACGGCGGCTGGATTGGTGATTCTGTTGCACGCCGGCTGTGATCGCGCCGCCCCACCCGCGCCGCCCCGCTCCGAGGCGGCCCCACGCGCCGTCCAACTGGCTCTCGCCGAACTGCGCCCCCTGGAACGCAGTCTCAACGTCGTTGGCTCGCTGGCCGCCCGCGAGGAGGCGCTGGTCGCCGCGCAGGTGGCCGGCCAGATCGAGCATTGCGCGGTGGACCTGGGCGACGTGGTGGCCGCCGGTCAGGAACTCGCGCGCATTGACACCGCCGCTTACGAGGCCCGCCTGCGGCAAAGCGCCGCCAACCTCGAACGCGCCCGCGCCGCCGCTGCCAACGCCCGCCAGAACCTCGCCCGCATCCGCGAACTCCAGACCGGTCGCATCGCCTCCGCCAGCGACCTCGACCAGGCTCTCGCCGAGGCACAGCAGCGCGAGGCCGAAGTGAAGGCGGCGGAGGCCGAACTGGCCATGGCGCAGCTCAATTTGGACCGCTCCCGTGTCAAGGCGCCGTTCGCCGGCGCCATTGCCGCGCGGCCGGCGGGCGTGGGCGATTATGTGGCCGTCGGCGCGCCCATTGTGCGGCTGGTCGAGACCAGCCCGCTGCGCCTGCGCCTCGACGTGCCCGAGCGGGAATCGGCCCTGGTCCGGACCGGCCTGGTCGTGCGCGTCCGCGTCGAGGGCGACCCGAAAGAGTATTCCGGCACGCTGACGCGGCTGGCCCCGGCCATCCGCGAAGCGGACCGCATGTTGGCCGTCGAGGCCGACGTGCCCAACCCCGGCAGCTTGCGAGTGGGGCTGTTTGCGCGCGCGCAAATCATCGTGGACCCTGCCGAGCCGGCCCTGTGCATTCCCGCCGATGCACTCGTCGTCTTTGCCGGCCTCGAAAAAGTGGTCGTCGCCGAAAACGGCCGCGCGGTGGAAAAAACCATCACCACGGGGCGCCGGGCCGGGGATTGGGTGGAGGTGCTGGCCGGCCTGACCCCCGGGGAACAGGTGGTGCGTGAACCGGCCGGCCTGCGCACGGGCCAGCCTTTGACCGCCGATGCAAAAGCTCGCTGAAATCTGCATCCGCCGGCCGGTCTTCGCGATGATGCTCATCCTGACCCTTGTGGTCGTGGGGGGCGCGGGCTATGTGAACCTCGGCGTGGATCGTTTCCCGTCCGTGGATCTGCCGGTGGTCCGCATCGCCGCGCGGCTGCCCGGCGCGTCGCCCGCCGAGATGGAGTCGCTCGTCGCCCAGCCGCTCGAGGAGGCCGTTAACACCATTGAGGGCATCAATGAACTCCGCTCCGTCTGCGGCGCCGGCAACGCCTTCGTCGTCGTCACCTTCAACCTCGACCGCGACATTGACGTGGCCGCGCAGGACGTGCGGGACCGCGTCGCCGCCGTGTTGCGCCAGTTGCCGCGCGATATGGACCCGCCCACCATCACGAAGGCGGACACCGACCAGGAGCCGGTCCTCTCCATCGCCGTGTCCGGCCCGCGCTCCCCGCGCGAGCTGACCGAGATCGCGGACAAGCTCATCAAGCCGCAGCTCGAACGTGCGCCGGGGGTGGGGGAAGTCAACTTGGTGGGCGGCCTCGAACGGGCCATCAACCTCTGGGTGGATGCCGACCGCCTCGCCGCCTATCAACTCCCCATCACCGCCGTGCGCGATGCGGTCGAACGCCAGAACGCCAACATTCCCGGCGGCAACGTCACCACCGACCGGCGCGAACAGACCCTCCGCACGCTGGGCCGGCTGACGGATGCCCGGGAGTTCAACGACCTGGTGGTGGCCACCCGGAACGGCTCGCCCATTTATTTCCGCGACGTGGGGCACGCCGAAGACGGGACCAAGGAGCGGCGCTCGCTCGCGCGGCTGAACGGCCAGCCGAATGTCACCCTGCAAATCATCCGCCAGTCCGGCGCGAACACGGTGGCCGTCATCGAGGGCGTGAAGGAGCGGCTGCGCGTCCTCGAACCGCAGCTTCCCGCCGACCTGCGCCTCGAAATCGTCCGCGACCAGTCGCGTTACATCTACCAGGCGCTCCACGAAATCCGCTCCCACCTCATTTTGGGCAGTATTCTCGCCTGTCTCGTCGTGCTGCTGTTCATGCGCAACGGGCGCGCCACCCTCATCGCGGCGGTGGCGATTCCCGCGTCGGTGATCGCCACGTTCGGCATGATGAAGGCGCTCGGGTTCACGTTGAACAGCGTGACGATGCTCGCGCTGGTGCTGATGGTGGGCGTGGTGATTGACGACGCCATCGTTGTGCTCGAGAACATTTTCCGGTTCATCGAGGAGAAGGGCATGAATGCCTTCGCGGCGGCCCGTGAGGCCACGGCGGAAATCGGCCTCGCCGTCATGGCCACCACCCTGAGCCTGGTGGTCATCTTCGTGCCCGTGTCCTTCATGTCCAGCATCTCGGGCCGGTTCCTGTATCAATTCGGACTGACGGCGGCGGTGGCGGTGCTGGTGTCGCTGCTCGTGTCGTTCACCCTGACGCCGATGATGAGCGCGCGGCTGCTGCGGGTGAAGCGGGATGCGGGCGGGGGCGAGGCCGGGCAACCCGCCGGCCCCGGCGCGCCGACCCACCCGCCCGTGCCCTCCGAACCGCGTTCCCGCTCCGGCTTCTACCACCAGCTCGACCGGGGCTACGCCTTCGCGCTGCGGCAGGCCCTGCGCTTCCGGTGGGTTGTCGCCGGGCTGGCCCTGCTGGTTATGGCGTCGGCGATTCCACTCTATCAGCTCGTCCGGCAGGAATATCTCCCGGGCAATGTGGACGAGGGCGAGTTCGACGTGCGCGTGCTGGCCCCCGAAGGAACCGGGCTGGGCGCGATGGACGAGGTTGCCCAGCGGGTTGAGCGGGAGTTGCTGCAGGTGCCCGGGGTGCGGTTTGTTCTCGCCTCCATCGGCGGCGGCTTCATCGGCGGCCTGAACAGCGCCAACTTTTACGTCCAGCTCGTGCCCCACGAGGAGCGGACTTTCCGCTGGTCCCGCCTGCTGCAATGGCCGCCGTGGCGCGCCTTCGCGGGCAACGCCAGCCAGCGCGAGATTCAACAGGAAATCCGCCAGCGCCTCCGCCATCTGCCTGACGTGCGCATCCAGATTCGCAACCCGCAAACCTTCGTGGGCGGCGGCCCCAACTTCGAGATTGATTTTGCCCTGCTCGGCCCCGACCTCGACGTGCTCTATGACTACGCGGAACAGCTCCGCCGCCGCGCCCCCGAACTCGGCCTCCAGGACGCCGACATCACCCTCAAGCTCGACAAGCCGGAACTTCGCGTAGAAATCGCCCGGGACCGCGCTGCCCGCCTCGGCGTGGACACCGCGGACATCGCCACCGCCCTCCGCCTCATGGTTGGCGGGGAGGAGCGCGTCACGCGGTTCCGGGACGAAACCATGAACGAGGACTACGACGTGCAAATCCGCGTGCGCGAAGGCGGGCGGAACGATCCTGAAACCATCGCCCGGCTGTTCGTGCCCCGGCAGGGCGGCGGGCTCGTCCGGCTGGACAACCTCGTCCAGCTCGTCAGCACCCACACCGCCTCCCGCATTGACCGGCTCGACCGCCAGCGCCAGGTGAGCTTGCGTGCCGGCGTGGCACCCGGCTATGCGCAGGCCGACCGCATTGCTGCGCTCCGCGCCGAGGCGGAGAGGATGGGCCTGCCCACCGGCTACTCCACGCGGGTCGCGGGCCGCGCCCGCGAACTGGAGCGCACCTTCAACGAGTTTGTCTGGGCGTTCCTGCTCTCAGTCATCCTCATGTATATCATTCTGGCCGCGCAGTTCGAGAGCCTCGTGCATCCGTTCACCATCCTGTTGTCGCTGCCGCTGTCGGTGCCCTTTGCCTTTCTTTCCCTGCTCGCCGCCGGCCAGACGCTCAACCTCTATTCCGCACTGGGACTGCTCGTCCTGTTCGGCGTCGTGAAAAAGAACGCCATCCTCCAGATTGACCACATGAACAAGCTGCGCGCGGCGGGCCTCGACCGCGCCGCGGCCATCCTCCAGGCCAACCGCGAACGCCTCCGCCCCATCCTGATGACCACGCTCACGCTGATCGCCGGCATGACACCGCTTGCGCTCGGCACCGGCCCCGGCGCCGAGGAGCGCCGCGCCGTCGCCGTGGTCGTCATCGGCGGCCAGTCGCTCTGCCTGCTGCTCACGTTGGTGGTCACTCCGGTCGTCTATTCGCTGCTCGACGACCTCGGCCGGCGCCTGCAATGGAAGCACTGGCATCCCCCGGAAGCGGGCTCCACGCGCTGACCGTCGGGACAAGCGGCGAGAACCCGCCCCGACAAAAAAACTGCTCGAATCGGCGGCGGTTTTGTGGCGTCCTTGCATCGTGCAAAATCCCTCTTCCGCCTCGTCTCCGTTGAACCGCCGTCGTTTCCTCGCTTTGACCGGTGCCGCCCTGGCCGCGCCCGCCATTTTCACCGGTTGCGCTTCCGCCCGGCCCCGGCGCATTAGCGCGAATGACAAGATCAACATTGGCGTGGTGGGCTGGGGCATGCAGGGGCCGTCCAACACCAAGGCGTTCCTCGGGTTTCCGGACTGTCGCGTGATCGCCGCCTGTGACCTGGACCAGCGAGCGCTGAAGGACGCGGTGGACACCATCAACGGGCACTACAAGAACCGCGATTGCGCCGCGTATCACGACTACCGCGAACTGCTGGCGCGTCCCGACATTGACGCGGTAATGCTGGCCGTGCCCGACCACTGGCACGCGCTGACCAGCATCGAGGCGGCCCGGCGCGGCAAGCACATCTACGGCGAGAAGCCGCTCGCCCATTCCATCGCCGAGCAACAGGCCATCGTGCGGGCCGTGCAGAAGGCGGGCGTTGTCTGGCAGACGGGCTCCTGGCAGCGTTCCCGCAGCAACTTTCACAAGGCGGCGGAAATCGTCCGCAACGGCATGATCGGCCGCGTCACGCGCGTCGAGGTCGGCCTGCCGTCGGGCCACACCGATTTCTGGGAGCGGTTCCGCAAGGAGAAGCTCAGCCGGGACGTCAGCCCCGTGCCGACGGAGCTGGATTACGATTTCTGGCTCGGGCCGGCCCCGTTCAAACCCTATGTGCCCGCGCAGGTTCACATGAACTGGCGCTGGCATTACGACACCGGCGGCGGCCAGTTGCTCGACTGGGTGGGGCATCATCTCGACATCGCGCACTGGGGCCTGGACTTCGACCGCGTCGGCCCGCTCGAGGTCTCCGCCACCGGTGAGTTCCCGCCCCGGGACGCGCTGTGGAACACCGCCACCCGCTACCGTGTGGACATGCGGTATCCGCAGGACATCGAAATTGTCATGGCCGGCGGCCACCGGGACATCCGCAGCGGCACCAAATGGATCGGCACCGACGGTTGGGTTTGGGTGACGCGCGAGAACTTTGAAGGCTCCGAGGAGGAATGGTCCGACTGGAAACATGTGCCGGAGGAATTGCGGAAGGTGAAGCTGCCCAAATCGCTCAACCACCAGCGGGACTTCGTGGACGCCATCCGCGAAGGCCGGCCCACGCTGACGCCGGTGGAAGTGGCGCACAATTCCGCGCTGCCCGGCCATCTCGGCCTCATTGCCATGCTGACGGGACGCAAACTGCAGTGGGACCACCGGACGGAGAAAATCCTCAACGATCCCGGCGCTGCGGCGATGACCAGTGTCCCCTACCGCGCCCCCTGGCGGTTGTCGTAGGCCGTCGCGCGGGAGGCGGTGCCGTTTGCGCGGCCATGCTGCTGGCCTTTCACAAGCCTTACGGCGTGCTGTCCCAGTTCACTCCGGACGGCTCGCCGAACCGGACGCTGGCGGAGTTCGGCTTTCCGGCGCGCGTGTATCCGATTGGCCGCCTGGATGCGGACAGCGAGGGCCTGCTGTTGTTGACGGACGAACCGGGGCTGAACACGCGCCTGTTGCATCCCCGCCACGCGCACGAACGAGAATACTGGGTCCAGGTGGAGCGCATCCCTTCGGACGACGCCCTCGCGGAACTGGCGCGCGGGCTGGTGATTCAAGGGCGCCGCACCCTGCCCTGTCGCGTGTGGCGCCTGGACCCGCCACCGGAGCTGCCGCCCCGCGTTCCGCCCATCCGCTTCCGCAAGAACGTGCCCGACTGCTGGCTGGCCCTCGAACTCATCGAGGGGCGCAACCGGCAGGTGCGCCGCATGACCGCCGCCATTGGCCACCCCACGTTGCGGCTGGTCCGCGCGCGGATTGGCGGCTTTACGCTGGGCGGGTTGGCCCCCGGCGCATGGCGGGAACTGACGGTTGCGGATCGGCGACAGTTGCTGGAATGAGCGCCCCCGCCGCCCAGGGCCCGGCGGGCTTGCCAAAGGCGGCGGTGCGACTCATTCTCCGGTTCGGGCGCATTCCGCCTGAATCCGGCGTCCCGTGGCGCCGTCCCAACTAACACATGAAAGCCAAAATCCTGATTCCCATTCTTGTCGTGGCCATTATCGCGCTGGCCGTGGTGCTCTTTACCCAGCGGCGCACGGTCCAGGAGCAGACCCAGCAAATCGCCGCGCTCTCCAACGAATGGCAAAAAGCCAGCGTCCGCATCAGCGACCTCAGCCAGGTCAACAGCGCGTTGGAGCAGGACCTCACCAACCGGCAGGTGGCCCTGCTGGCGCTCACCAATGCCTACACCCAGGCGTTGGGTGTGCTGGCCAAAACCGAGTCGGAGTTGAAGCAAACCGAAGAGTCGCTCAAGCTCACCAAGGAGGAACTGGCCGCGCGCGAGGCCAAAATCTCGCAGTTGGAGGCGCAGAACCAGGAATTGGACGCCCGCTCTGCCGAGTTGAACGTCGCCCTCACCAACCTCACCAAACAAATCGAGGCCACCGAGGCCAAGCTGGCCGCCGCCGAGGGCGACAAGGAGTTTCTGCAACAGGAACTGGCCCGACTGATGGCCCAGAAGGCCGAACTGGAGCGCCAGTTGACCGACCTCGCCTTCCTCAAGGCGCAGGTGGCCCAGTTGCGTGCTGAACTGAACGTCTCCCGCCGCCTGGAATGGATCCGCAAGGGCCTCTTCGGGGCCGGTGACAAGGGCGCAACCCAGCTCCTCCAGTCCGGCCCGGCGGCCCGCCCCGCGCCCAAGTTCCAGAACTACGACCTGAATGTCGAAATCAACGCCGACGGCAGCGTGACCATTATTCCGCCGCTCACCAACGCCCCCGCCAGTCGGTAAGCCGTCTGTCCTCGTGTTTTCACCCCGTCAGCCTGCGGGCTGCCGGGGTGGCTTTGTTTCCAGCGCAGGCCGCTTGCTGTTGCCGCCGCCAGGTTCGACCTGCGGCGCCGGCCACAAGTGCCGGAACGCCCGCGGAAACGGCACCCGCACCACGCTGCGCC
>JBKBTZ010000277.1:0-854 GCA_046290825.1 Limisphaerales bacterium | reverse complement strand
TGGTGCCTGAGCGAGGAAGGCGAGTGGTTCGAGCCATTCGCCAAACCTCGCTTGCGCGCCGTCAATAATCCCTGACGGCCTCCGCGTATCGTACCAGCGCCGACTCGACGATCTCGCGTTTTGTTTTCCCAACGCGCGCGGAGGCCGCGAAAAGCTCGGACGCCGCCGCAATTGCAGCAGGATCACGTAGTGTCATACTGACGTGCATTCCGCGCGCTCGCGATTTCGCGGCGCGCTTTGCCTGTGGAGTGCGGGAAATCGTAGCCCGCACATAGGCGTCCTCGTGGCGGTCGTAGTGGTCAGACATTGGTGTTTACCCTCGCCGCCGCAGGCTGGATGAGCAGCAGGACGCCAGCCGCCGGGAACTCATCGAGTCCAAGCGCCAGCGCGGCAACTGCACGCGCAAGCTCTCGGCAATCCGCTTCCACGGTGACGCACGCGCCGTAATGTGTGATTGCGATATATCTGTTCATGGCATTTTCCCGTCAGACATAGCAAGGGCTGCCCGGGCCATGTCGATGGCATTAGAGTAAGAGCTGTGCCACTCGGCAAAGTCCCTGCCCCCGCTCGGGCCGCCGTCGCGGAATGCGATAAGCGCAGCACGCAACGCATCACGCTCGGCGATCAGTTCGGCGACGGCGGCGTAGGCCGCGAGACCGTGTGCGGCGGCAGCGGCGGCGGCGGCGGCGCGCTGGGTGAGGCCGCGCCCTGCAGCGAGGGCGCGCCGGCATTACGCCGGCTCGATCCCTTGGAGCAGGGTGCCCCACAGCTCCGTGGAGCCGCACGGCGTCGGCCGTGCGGCCTCTGCGGCCTCCGCGAGGCTCTTGGCCTCTTCCTCCAGCCCCTCGAAGGGC
>JBKBTZ010000276.1:0-893 GCA_046290825.1 Limisphaerales bacterium | reverse complement strand
TTCAAATCCGCGCCTGTGGATTGCTCACTGGTCGACCCCGACCTGGCCGACCCCCTCGCCGAATGTTCAAGTTTCAATCCGCGCCCGGTGATTGCTCACCGGGCGACGTGCTCGTTTGGGCCTCCGAGTTCTTCCCTGATCGGTTTCAATCCGCGCCCGGTGATTGCTCACCGGGCGACCGCTCACGAACCCAGTCTTGGACCGGCTTGGCCAGTTTCAATCCGCGCCCGGTGATTGCTCACCGGGCGACCTCAAAGTGACGCGTGCTGTTTCGTCGTGGATGAGTTTCAATCCGCGCCCGGTGATTGCTCACCGGGCGACTCCTCACCCAAGAGGAGCGTGAGCAGCAAGACCGGTTTCAATCCGCGCCCGGTGATTGCTCACCGTGCGACTCCTCACCCCAGAGGAGCGTGAGCAGCAAGACCGGTTTCAATCCGCGCCCGGTGATTGCTCACCGGGCGACCGGCACGGTCCATGATTCGGCGGGCGTGCCCGTCGTTTCAATCCGCGCCCGGTGATTGCTCACCGGGCGACTATGGAGGACATGATACCACACGCCGCTGTATTTGTTTCAATCCGCGCCCGGTGATTGCTCACCGGGCGACTCCTGGTCGGAGCATTCGCCGGCTTCACGGTGCAGGTTTCAATCCGCGCCCGGTGATTGCTCACCGGGCGACGGCGATTCGTCACACGCGGCGCAAGTGTCGGGGAGTTTCAATCCGCGCCCGGTGATTGCTCACCGGGCGACCTTGGCAAATCGGGCAGTTCATGTCAGTAAGCCGGTTTCAATCCGCGCCCGGTGATTGCTCACCGGGCGACTCGCCCTCCGGCGGCTGCTGGATCGCGCCGCGGCTGTTTCAATCCGCGCCCGGTGATTGCTCACCGGGCGACCC
>JBKBTZ010000275.1:0-900 GCA_046290825.1 Limisphaerales bacterium | reverse complement strand
GCGATCTGCCCAGAGCTCAGCAGCATGGCCCGATCGCAAATACTAATAATGGCCTGCTTGTCGTGGCTGACGAGGAGGAGCGTGGTCCCTTGCTTGCGGAATTCGCGGATGCGTTCAAAGCTTTTGTGCTGAAAGTAAGCATCTCCCACCGAAAGCGCTTCATCCACAATCAGGATGTCAGGCCGTATCGCGGTGGCCACACTAAAGGCCAGACGCATTTGCATGCCGCTGCTATAGACCCGCACGGGGTGGTCGATATATTCGCCGATCTCGGCAAAGGCTTCGATCTCGGGCATCAGGCGCACAATGGTGCGGCTGTCGATGCCCAAAAGCTGGCCCGCCATGAAAACGTTTTGCCGCCCCGTGAAGTCGGGATGGAAACCCATGCCCAGCTCCAGCAGGGCAGCCACACGCCCCGTTGTGTGCACGCTGCCGGTGGTTGGTTGGGTGGTGCCGGTGATGAGCTTGAGCAGGGTGCTTTTGCCCGCGCCATTGATGCCGATGATGCCTACCGCCTCGCCGGGCTGTACCGTGAAGTTGATGTCTTTCAATACCCAATGCAGGTGGTGGCGGGGTTTGCCTCGCGGGTCCAGCCACTCGGCCAGCCGGGCCCAGCGGGTGGGGTATTGCTTGTAGGCTTTGCCCAAGTGGGTGACGGTTATGGCGCCCATCAGAGTTCATCCACCATTTCGCCGGCGTGCTTACGGAACAACCGCAAGCCGAGCCAACACAACGCCAACGACAGGGCCAAGGGGTAAAGCAGTGCTACCCAATCGGGCCAGTCGCCGCGCACCAGCACCGCATGTGCCGCCCCGATGATGCCGGCCAAGGGGTTCAGTTCAATCAAAGGCTGGATCCGTTCCGGTAGAATCGTGACGGGATACACGATGGGTGTCAGCC
>JBKBTZ010000274.1:0-906 GCA_046290825.1 Limisphaerales bacterium | reverse complement strand
GAGAGCAAGCCGCCCTGCGGGGCAAGCTTGCGTGGTTGTTTGGCCAGGTGACGCGCCACCAGACGGATGGGGAAGACACATAACGGCACGCTGGCCAGCGCGATGAGCACGAACAGCGCGCTCCGGTCCGTGATCGAGAGATAAAGCAGATACCCCGCCGCCGACAGCAGCGTGAAGGGCTGTTTCAGAATCTCCGCGCTGACGTTGACGATCATCGCGCGCAACTGCTCGGTGTCGTTCATCAGGCGGTTCACCAGGTCGCCCGACTGATGCCGGTGGTAAAACGTCAGGGGCAGCCGCAGCAGCCGCGCGAAGACCTCCTGCCGCACCCGCTCGAGCACGATGAACCCCGCCTTGTTGACGAGGTAGCGGTTGGCGAACTGGCTCAGGCCGCGAAGCAGAAACACCAGCGGCAGGCCGAGGCACGCGGTCAGCAGCAGCTTGTCGTGGTAGGCCTCGCCAAACATCTGCTTTGCCCACGCCACGACCTGCGGGGAAGCCTCGGCTTCGCGGCCGAAGAAAATCGGCAGCACCGTCTTGAACATCACCGGCAGGCCCACACCGCTCGAAAGCGAATACACGACGCCCGCGAGCAGGCCGCCAATCAGGGACCAGCGCGCCGCCCGGAGATGCCGGGCATGCCGGCGCAACCGGGACCACAACGAACGGGGCGGGGCGGGTGGCGGTTGGGCGGACATGCGGTGCGGAAACGCCTTCAGACGGCGGCGATGGCGCGGATGCTACAAGCCGACGGGGACCGTTCAACCCGAAAACCGGGCGCGAGCCTTGGCGGGCGCATCTCAGTTTGTTGCAGGATGGAAGGCGCCAGGTGGTGGTCATGACCCCGGCTTCCCCGGAACGATTCCGTTCCCTGCTGGGTGGAACGGGCCACTGGCCCGTTCTGCC
>JBKBTZ010000273.1:0-933 GCA_046290825.1 Limisphaerales bacterium | reverse complement strand
TGCGCAGTATCGCCCGGTCGTAAGACCGGGCGCGGATTGAAACAGCCTTCATAGAGGCCCATTTGATGCGCTCAGCCTCGTATCGCCCGGTCGTAAGACCGGGCGCGGATTGAAACACCGACCGCTCGCGCGCGCTGCTGAGCGACTGGCCGGTATCGCCCGGTCGTAAGACCGGGCGCGGATTGAAACGTCGTCGTCGTCGTCGAACCGTCCGGATTCGTAAGTATCGCCCGGTCGTAAGACCGGGCGCGGATTGAAACATCACCGGCCTGGAGGAAGAGCAGCCGGTCATCGGCGTATCGCCCGGTCGTAAGACCGGGCGCGGATTGAAACATCTTCAGCGCGTCCATCAGACCGAGCTTGGCGCGTATCGCCCGGTCGTAAGACCGGGCGCGGATTGAAACTCCAGCCCGCCGCTTGCCATCCGCATCCGGGCGCGTATCGCCCGGTCGTAAGACCGGGCGCGGATTGAAACGGCAGCGCGCTGTCGGGCCGGCAGCCCACGCCACCGTATCGCCCGGTCGTAAGACCGGGCGCGGATTGAAACGAGCAGCAGGGCGACGTGCTCGCCAACATCCGGCAGGTATCGCCCGGTCGTAAGACCGGGCGCGGATTGAAACTGGATTCCGTCTTTGGTCGTGCTACGACCTTGGCGTATCGCCCGGTCGTAAGACCGGGCGCGGATTGAAACTGGCCGAGGCTGCCGAAGGTCTCGGCAGGCAGCGGTATCGCCCGGTCGTAAGACCGGGCGCGGATTGAAACAACCAGGCACTCTCAGCAGCCATCCACGCCGCCCTGTATCGCCCGGTCGTAAGACCGGGCGCGGATTGAAACATCGAGCTTGCCGGGTGACGCCTGCTGCCTGACCAGGTATCGCCCGGTCGTAAGACCGGGCGCGGATTGAAACCTCAAGATTTTGCCGGTTGTTGGCAC
>JBKBTZ010000272.1:0-1166 GCA_046290825.1 Limisphaerales bacterium | reverse complement strand
GCAGGCCGACCTCCCTCCCGCACGGCCTGCCTGCCCGCCGAAGCCGCAGCGTAGGCGGGAGCGCCGCACGATTCCTTCTCACCGCCTGTGCGGGACAGCCGGTCGGGTTCAGTTAGTTCTTCCGAACCGGCATCAAGGTCTTTGGATCGAACACGATGTTCTTTGGTTCGTTTGGGTCTTGCAGCTTGGCAATCGGCTCGGAGAATTCAGCGGGAATCACTTCCTTCGTAGCGAAGCGCCGATGAATGGCTGCCGCAAGGTCAGGACCAAGAAGCCATCATCGCCCGCGAAATACACAACCGAGCCTTCCTGACGCATGGCACGAATTCCTCTGAAGGAAGGAAGGCTATTCGCCTCTTCATCAAAGAAATTGTTGAGCACAACTTTGAACCGGCCATTACCCCAATACGCGACCGTGTCGCTTCCCGGCGGGTATTTAGAACCTGCGCCTTGATTGAAAGGCGAGGGAAAGGATTCATCGCATAAACGTTCGTTGTAACAGATGGCTGTTCGGCTCGCGGGGCTGAACGCACTTGAGTTCCAGTGTCCTAAGATTCACCGCATCCGACCAGTGCAATGCTGGCTGCCAATAGTGGAAGAAGCAGACGGTTCATACGATTCAAAAGCCGCCACTGCCCGAAGGAACCGGGACTGACGACGGCCAACCCCATTCAATCTGAACCGCTCTTCCGGGATTATCGTGGGTAAAGGTCGAGCTTGCCGCAGAAGAACAGGATGCGGTTGCGGAAGTTTTCAAAGCTGCGGAAGCCGCGCGCATGGTATTTGATCAGTTGGATCTTCGAGTTCAGGCCATCGGTCATCGCGTTGGTGATCGGATGGCGCAGATGCGTCAGGAGGTTTTCCAGGTGCCGCTTGATCATCTTGGCCATCTTGATCAGCGGCTTGAGTCGGCTGCGGCTCACCCAGCCATACCACTCCTTGAAGAACCGCCGCGCCGCGCCCTCATACCGATCGTTCCACAACCGGCGGAACAACTCCTTCGCCGCCAACGGCCGACGACACCAAATCGCAGAACCAAAAAACCTCACCCAAACTTCACCCTCAAAGCACAATCTCCTTCCATCTCAACCGCTTATACCCACGAAAAAGTCCGAAGCGCCGAAAAGTGCCTTTGGCCTTTGGCCTGCCGCGCGGCAAGTTGCCGC
>JBKBTZ010000271.1:0-1204 GCA_046290825.1 Limisphaerales bacterium | reverse complement strand
CGAACAGCCGGGCGACGATCTCGGCCCGGGTCTCGTGGTCGGCCGTGGCGGTAAAGGCAGCGAGCGGCACCTTCAGCGACCGGCGAAGTTCGCCGATCCGCAGGTAGTCGGGGCGGAAGTCATGGCCCCACTGGCTGACGCAATGGGCCTCATCGACCGCGATAAGGCTGCATCTGGCCCGTCGCAGCAAGGCCAGCGCCCCGCCTGAAGCCAACCGTTCCGGCGCCATGTAGAGAAGCTTCAGGCGACCTTCGTCGATGGCCTGAAAGACCGCCTCCGTCTCTTCGCCGGTGTTGCCCGAGGTCAGCGCCCCGGCCTCTACCCCCGCCGCCCGCAGCGCGCGGACCTGGTCCCGCATCAGCGCGATGAGCGGCGAGATGACGACCGTCACCCCATCGCGGCAAAGCGCCGGAAGCTGGAAGCAGAGCGACTTGCCGCCGCCCGTGGGCATGATGGCCAGCGTGTCCCGCCCCGAAAGCACCGACTGCACGATTTCCGCCTGACCGGGGCGGAAATCGGGGAAGCCGAAGACAGAGTGCAGAAGCCGGGCCGCCTGGTCCAAGGGATCAGAGGAAGACGGCGGCGTTGTTGATCAGGATGATCCGCAGCGCATAGACCGCGATCAGCACGACCAGCGGCGCAAGATCAAGTCCGCCCATGTTCGGCAGAATGCTGCGCACGCGGGAATAGACCGGTTCCAGCAGCCGGTTCAGCCCGTCCCAGATCGAGGCGACAAGCGGCTGGCGCAGGTTCAGCACCTGGAAATTGATCAGCCAGCTCATGATGATGTGGGCGATGATGATGAACTGCGCGATGTCGAGGATCAGAAGCAGGATCTGGAAGAGCGAGGTCATCGGGCACTCCGGCGCAGGTTTCGGCCAGAGGTAGCCGCAGGGGCGGGGAAGGGCAATGCCTTCCGCAGCGTTGCGCTTGACCTTGCCGCCTCCCCGGGCAAATCCGGGCGGGAAACCGGAGAAGCAGATGTATCCTTTCCTGCGCATGATCCGGGTGATGGCCAAGGCAAGACGCCAGCCGCCGCTTGGCCTGTTCGACACGCATGTGAGCGAGCTGATCTGCTGGCCCTGGGACCTCGACCCCTGGGTCGAGTTGAACAACGGCCGCACGCTGACGCTGTATGACCTGGGTCGCCTGCCGCTGGCGCGCCGGACGGGGTTCGAGAAACTGTTGCGCGAAAAGGGCTGGG
>JBKBTZ010000270.1:0-1639 GCA_046290825.1 Limisphaerales bacterium | reverse complement strand
GCCGCGACCCCGAATACGCCCGCCTGGTGCAGCTGAAAGGCGCCATCACGCGCCAGGTCAACCGCATCGCCCGCGAACACAAGGAGAGGAACGCATGAGCAACATCACCGAGCTGCGCGCGCACCTGATGGCCACGCTGGCCAGCCTGCGCGACCGCGACGTTTCAATCCGCGCCCGGTCTTACGACCGGGCGATACGTCACACTGGTGGCAATGGTCTGAGCACCGAGGTTGTTTCAATCCGCGCCCGGTCTTACGACCGGGCGATACAGCAACTCCGCCTCGGTGGCGGATGGCAGCAACACGTTTCAATCCGCGCCCGGTCTTACGACCGGGCGATACCGCCGGGCAGGCTCAGCAATTCGCCGTTTTTCACGTTTCAATCCGCGCCCGGTCTTACGACCGGGCGATACCTGGGTGATGCCAAACTCGGTGAACAGGTTGGTGATGTTTCAATCCGCGCCCGGTCTTACGACCGGGCGATACCTCGCTCTCGATGAGGATCAGGGCCTCGCCGTCGATGTTTCAATCCGCGCCCGGTCTTACGACCGGGCGATACCCACACGTTCCTCGACCCGTTCCACGAGGCCGATGTTTCAATCCGCGCCCGGTCTTACGACCGGGCGATACCCGCAAGGGCTGGCAGGCGGGCGGGCGCAGCGTGCAGTTTCAATCCGCGCCCGGTCTTACGACCGGGCGATACATCTGTGCTGGCACGGCCTGGCAGTGAGTCACGAGTTTCAATCCGCGCCCGGTCTTACGACCGGGCGATACGCGATGACACCGGCACCCCGGCGGGAAGGAACAGCGTTTCAATCCGCGCCCGGTCTTACGACCGGGCGATACACACCGTGATCTTGAGGCGCGCCACCTCATCGAGCGTTTCAATCCGCGCCCGGTCTTACGACCGGGCGATACGAGGTTGCCGATCGCCATAGCCTCGAGATGATGCGCTGTTTCAATCCGCGCCCGGTCTTACGACCGGGCGATACGGCGTTCTCTGCGCGCTTGGTCTTGATTGTGGTACTTGTTTCAATCCGCGCCCGGTCTTACGACCGGGCGATACGGAGGAGCACGGCTTTTACGGACTTGCGTTTGCGGTTTCAATCCGCGCCCGGTCTTACGACCGGGCGATACGGTCGGGTCGATGTCGGCTGGCGGCTGTGCAGCGGTTTCAATCCGCGCCCGGTCTTACGACCGGGCGATACGACATCCGCGATGCCGCGCTGGCCGAATCCAGCGTGTTTCAATCCGCGCCCGGTCTTACGACCGGGCGATACTCCCAGTCGCCCGGCACGCGCACCTCGGCGTAGATGTTTCAATCCGCGCCCGGTCTTACGACCGGGCGATACCTTGGCGCGCACCTGGCGCTTGCGGGTGTCGGCAGCAGTGTTTCAATCCGCGCCCGGTCTTACGACCGGGCGATACGCTGCGCATCGGGCCCTGGCAGCAGCAGGGCGAGGTGTTTCAATCCGCGCCCGGTCTTACGACCGGGCGATACCAGGATCGGCCGGGTCGGCGCCGACGCGCACGGATGTGTTTCAATCCGCGCCCGGTCTTACGACCGGGCGATACGTGCCCCGCCGTAGTTCACTGCGTTTCCTCATAGGGAGTTTCAATCCGCGCCCGGTCTTACGACC
>JBKBTZ010000269.1:0-1727 GCA_046290825.1 Limisphaerales bacterium | reverse complement strand
CCGCCAATGCACCCAGGCCCGGCCGCCGCTCTTTTCGGTCACCGGCGCGACCCCAAAGTAGCGCTGCAGGGCTGCCGCGTCGGCAAACCGGTCCCGCAGGGTGCCAAAGGCCACCAACAGCCGCGGGGCCAGAACGGCGCCGGCGCCAGGCAGCTCGCGGAAAAGATTTTTCTCCGGATGCGCGGCGAAGGCTTGGGCAATGGCGCTCTCAAATTCGGCGATGTGTTCCTGCAGGACACGCAGCTCGGCCACCAGCAGGCGCACCACGCGCACGGCCACTTCGATCACCGCCGCATCGCGCGTGAGCAGACGCGCCGAGCGGATGCGCTCCCTGCGGTTTGCGATGAGTTCGGGCCGCCGCACATTGTGCCGGTGATAGAAGTTTTTGATCGTGGCGTTTTTGGCGGTCTGCACGTCCGTCAGGCGCGGCCCTTTTTCCAGAAAGTCCAGTGCCAGCGGTGCGGCCAGATTGTCGCCGATCAATTCCAGTGCCTGCGGAAAATAATCGCGCAGCGTGCTCTGGAGCTGGTTGGACAGGAGCGTGCGGCGATCCACCGCCTTGCGGCGGGCCTCCACCAGGCGGGCCAGCGTGCGCGTGGCTTCATCCTCGGATTGGAGCGGGCGCAAGCGATCGCGATGATGTTGCAGCAGGGAGAGGAGCACCAGCGCGTCGGGCGTGTCGTCCTTGGCACCGGAAGGCCGGAACGCAGCGCGCTGCCGCGTGCTGGTGGCCGGATGGATCGGGTAGATCGTGATCCAGGGCCGTTCCAGCAGGGCGTAAACGGCGGCACCTCTAGTGGCTTCGATGGCGACGGCGACCGGTTGGCCGCCGCAGCGCTGTTCCAACTGATCGAGCCACTGATGAAGATTTTCAGCGGAATGATCCAGCGTGGCCGTTTCGGTGGCCGTGCCGCGGAGCTGGAGGGCGATGGCATGAGCGCCGTGGCCCCAGTCCAGACCGATCAACGCGGCGAACTCTGTTGGGGCAGTATCCGAGGATGGTGGGTTCATGGTTTTGGATTTGGTATCGAAGCGGCAGGCTGCAGGTCGTATAGTGCGAGGCGTGTGGGGCCGGCATCTGAGGATGCATGGCTGCTGCTTTGGGTCCGGTCGCCGGCGAAGAGTCGGCTCAAGTTCGTTTCACGAAAGGAACGATTGATTCGTCCCGGCGACCGGACTCAAAGTAGCCGATTTGTTTCGGCGCGCGGAGTTATTCACCGGCTCAGAATGCGGGCAGAACAAAAGGCCCGCTCCTCGCCCGTGAATAACTCCGGAACACCTATACGGAACGATTCCGTTTCCTGCTGGGTGGAACGGGCCACCGGCCCGTTCTGCCGGGCGACCCGCCCGGCAGATGAGCGCACGCGGCGGCTACGGAATGGTGGGTGGCGACCGCGCGCACGGCTGGGCGGCAAGTTGCCGCCCAGAACGGCCAAGTTGGCCGTTCCACCCATACCGACTACATGTTTCCAGTTTAGAGCGTTTTCAACCCGAATTACTGAGTTGGCCGGGGACAGAAATTGGGGGGAACGGGCAACTTGCCCGTTCCGCGCGGCAACCGGCCGCGCGGTCGGTCAAAGCCCAAAAGCACTTTTTGGTGCGTCGTTCCGCCGCCAGCCCGGTGAGGGGTGCGCCCAGCAAATAGCCGGGCGCGACGGGCGGGTAGCCCGTGCCACCCAAGGCAATCCAGTTTTTCGGGTTCATAAATTAGGTAGTGAGCATGACCG
>JBKBTZ010000268.1:0-1777 GCA_046290825.1 Limisphaerales bacterium | reverse complement strand
GGCCAAGTTGGCCGTTCCACCCATACCGACGACCTGTTTCCGGCTTACACCCCCTGGCAAAATACTGAGATGCGCCCACCAACCTCATTTCCGCATCGCCGCACACGTGAACCCGCTGGCCCCAAAAACCGTTCCGCTGACGGCGCAACAACGCTTCGTGGGTTCGTCCCCAGCCAGCTTGGGAGCGCCACCAAAATCCCCTTCGTTCGATCGGTGCGGTCCGCGGGGTTGACGCCCGCTGACGGGAGTGTTTGATTCCTCTCGTGATTGCCGCCGAGTCCCAGCCCCTGCCCGCCCGCCCGGACGCCGTGCGCCGCCGGACCTACGCGGAACTGGCGGCCAGCCTGCCCGAAACCAACCTCCCGGCGGAATTGTGGGATGGAGAACTCGTCATGTCACCCGCGCCCTCGTTCTTTCACCAACAAATAGCCGATCGTTTTCACGATTTCCTCAAGGCATGGGTCCGCCCTCGGCACCTCGGCTTCACTGTCATGGCCCCCGTGGACATGGTTTTGGCCGAGCACCGGGCGGTGCAGCCGGACGTGGTATTTATCTCGAACGAGCGGCGCGGCATCATCGGGGACCAGCTCCACGGCGCGGCGGACCTGGTGGCGGAAATCCTCTCGCCCGAGTCCCGGCGGCGCGACCGGCTGGACAAGCGCGACCTCTACGAACAGCACGGCGTCCGCGAGTATTGGCTGATTGACCCCGAGGCGCAGACCGTCGAGGTGCTGCACGCGGAAAAGGGCGAGTTCCAACTCGTCGGCCGCTGGCGGCCCGGTGAACAGGCGGAATCCCGGCTGCTGCCCGGATTCACGGCGCCCGTCGCGGAACTGTTCGTAACCGAGTGACGCCGGGAGCGCGGACGGCCTCGTCCGCAGCCATGTTCAAGCCACTTGGAGTGTCCAGATGTTCCATTGTGTGGCCGGGGGCGGCCGGCTTTCCGGTGCCCACTTCACAACACAATGGCCATTAGGCTGCAAATGAGCACACCCGCGCTCCGCTGGCCGGGCGCGTGGAGGTCCCGTTTTCCAGCGACAAATCCAGAGGCATCCCGCGGCGCGAGCGCCGGCAAATCACCATTGACCTGCGCGGACGGGCGGGCTTTGCTGCGGCCATGCGCACACTGTTTGCCCTTTGCCTGACCGGTCTTTTGGCGGCGCTCGTTTCCGGTTGTGCCACCTCCTCGGCGAAATTTTCCGAAGTGCCCGGCGTGAGTGAGGCCGCACCGGAATCAACCTCTCCGCCGACTTCCAAAGCCACGCGCCCCGCCCGCGCCGTCGGAAAGACCCAGCCCGACGACACACTGGTTGGCCGGGTGGTCTCCGCGAACGCCCGGGGCCGCTTCGCCATCCTCAATTTCCCGCTCACCCGCATGCCGGCGGTGGACACGCGCATGTTTGTCTATCGCAACGGCCAGATCGTCGGCGAAGTTCGCATCAGCGGCCCGCAGAAAGACGACAACATCGTGGCCGATGTCTTCGCCGGCGAGGCGGCCCCGGGCGATGAAGTGCGCGAGCGCTAAGCCGTTCCGCCCGAAACGGGGCACGTTTCGCTCAAAACGGACAATCCGCGTCCATCCGGCGGCAAAAACCCGCGTGGCGGCGCGGTGTTCGCCCCAACCGCAATCGCGTGAGAAAAACTGAAACAGTCCGTAAAATAATCTTGAATTCTGGGGGGAGGCGATGGGAATAGTTCGCTCATGGTTTTTTCCGCGAAGCCAAGGATTCCGTCGCGCCACATCATTGCCAGCCACCTCGCCGTAGGCAGGCTCCGC
>JBKBTZ010000026.1:0-33649 GCA_046290825.1 Limisphaerales bacterium | reverse complement strand
GGTGACAGGCTTCTGTCTGGCCATGCGGCGGAAGGTCTGGAGACGGCGGGTTGCGCGGAGGTGGCTGCGGACGGGGCCGTCCACGCGCCGGGAAATCGGCGCCCCTCTGCTGTGCGGTGCCATTTTCCCGTTCAAATGGCGGGGAGCAGGATTTGGAAGCTGGTGCCGCGGCCCGGGGTGCTTTCGGCGCTAATGAGGCCGTGGTGTTCGTGGATGATGCGACGGGTGATGGCGAGGCCGAGGCCGGTGCCGGTTTTTTTGGTGGTGAAAAACGGCTCGAAGAGGTGGGCCATGTGTTCGGTGGAAATGCCCACGCCCGTGTCGCGAATGACGAGGCGCACTTCGCGGTCGGCGACGTATTGGGTGGATTCCTCCTGTTTGCCGGTGAGCAGGTCGGTTTCGACGGTGATGGTGCCGTCCCGGGTGATGGCTTCGCAGGCGTTGAGGAGGAGGTTGACGACGGCCTGCTCGAGCTGCTGCTCGTCGCCGCGCACAAGGTCGGGTTCCGCGCCGAGGCGGGAGACCAGGGTGATGCCGCGCCCCTCGAGATGCGGGTTGAGCATTTGGAGGCAGCGGATGAGGAGGGCGTTCAACGCCACAGGCTGAAAGGCGGAACCAGAGGGGCGCGAGTAGCGCAGCACCTGGCCAACGATGCGGTCAATCCGGCGGGTTTCGTGGCGGACGGATTCAGCGAGTTCGGCGCCGGGATTTTGTTCGAGCAGCAGGTCGGCGAAGGTGCGAACGGAGACGAGGGCATTTTTGACCTCGTGGGCCATTTCGGCGGCGAGCGTGCCGACGCTGGCGAGGCGGTCAAGCTGGCGAATGTCCGTTTCGAGCCGCCGGGCGAGGGTCAGGTCCTGGAGCAGGAGCAACCGGCGACCCGAAGACGGGGCGTCGCCCAGGTCGAGCAGGCGGAGGCGGAGGTGGGCGAGGGGGCGGTTTTTGGCGGGTGCCCGGTGGCGGGCCGGGGTGGTCGGCGCGAGGAACTCGGCCAGCAAGGAACCGGCGGGATCGGGCAGGCGGGCCGGGTGTTTGCCGGTGAGCTTGTGCCCGGGCAGGTCGAGCAGGGCGGCGGCCTCGGGGGACGCGGCCAGGATATGATCGGTCTCGTCGAGCAGCAGCGCTCCGCACGCAAGATCGTCCCGCAGCAAGTGCGCAAAGCTCAGGGCGAGGTCGCCCTGGTCAACGCTGGCTCGGGTGGACAGTGGCATGGGACGCAAACCTAGTAGGCAGCCGCGGAAAAGGGAACCTCAACATTACGCCGGAAAATCCCCTGCGCCGGGTTAGAACGTGGTGCCCACTGAGACGAACAGGGCATGGCTCAGGAAGCGATAAGCGCCGTCGGCCAACGGGGTCCCGGTGACGGTTCGTTTTTCGCTGAAACCGAATTGGTAGGCCACATCGTAGTTCCAGCGGCGGGTGGTGCGTCCGACCCCGGCACTGAGGAAGTGCTTGTCCACGTCGGCGACCAGCGGGTTGTAATTCGCCGTCGGCATTGAATTTTCGTTGAAGATGTAACCGGCGCTCCATCGCCAGCCTTCCGCGCAGTAGCGCGTGACGCCCAGCTCGTAGTAATAACTGGCCTCCCAGTTTAATGGGGTGGACGCGGGCGGAAGGAATGCCGACTCGACGGTGAGTGTTTTGAGCTTGCCCCAATCGGTTCGTTCGACATTGACCTCGATGTTCCAGGCAGAGGTCGGGCGCCAAGACACGCCGACCACCATGCTGGCGGGGAAGGGCAAATCCGCCCGCCCGGGACCGGAGGGCACCAGCGGGGGAGCCAGTTCCACATTGCCCGAGAGATCGAATTCCACGGAGCTGCGATACGTGGCCCCGAGAAAGACGTTCGAGTGAATCTGCCAGAGTGCGCCCAGGTTCCAGCCCCAGGCAGTGTCGTCGCCTTTGAAGCGAAACTGGTCACCGACGGAGGGCGGGGGAAACAAACCTTGGCGGAGGTCCGCTTCGGCCCGGTTGAACGTGACACCGCCACCGAGGGAAAGACCGGGAAGGGGTTGCCATGCGAGGGCGGGATTCAAGGTGAGGCTGGTGATGCTGCCCTTGAGGGCGGCCTGACGGAAGGGAACGGACTGTGGCCATTCCTGGCTCAATCCGTAGGGGGAATAGACGCCAAAGCCGAAGGTGACGGGCCAGTCGGCCGGGCCGTAGGCGTAGAACGCCTGGGGCACGGGATGCACCCGTCCCTTGCTCTCCCAGGACTGCCCGCCCGGCGAGTCGTATTGGGATTCATACCAGATGGCATAAACGCCCCCGCGGACATGGTGGCCGCGAAGCTGAGCCAGCCCTGCGGGATTGTAGTAAACCGCCGAGGGATTGTCGGCGGTTGCCACAAACGCCTCGCCGCGCGCGGTGGCGAAGGCGTCCTGGTCCGGCAGACGGAAACCTCCTGCCAGTCCAATTCCGGGCAGCATAAATGGAAACACACCCAGCAAAAGCCGGGCGATCAGGGCCGTTGATTCGTATGGTTTCGTCTTCATGAGGCTGTTTTAGCAAGCAGATGAGTTGCCAACGTTTGTGGAGCCATCGGATGGCCTGGGCTTCTTCGCGTCTGCGGCGCTGGCGGCCGCCCGGAAAAAGTCATTGCCCCCCAGCCGGTTGGCAAGCCATTCCCCGCAGCGCGGAGCCAGGGCCGTCAGCGCCAGAATGGGCCGAACCGGGAACTTGGAGACGATGATTTCCGGCGCATCCGTTTGGATGGCGCGGAGAACCGCATCGCAAACCCGGTCCACGGGAATGGCTCCCAGCAGCCGGGGCGCGCTTCGGCCAGCCGCCGCGCAAATTCGGGGGTAAATCCCGGCTTCGACAAACCCGGGGCAAATCACGGAGGCGCTGACCCCCGAGCCGCGATACGAGGCGCGGAGCGAGGCGGTGAAACCACGCAAGGCCGCCTTGGTGGCCGCATACGGCTCCTGCAGGGCGGGACCGGCGCAACCGGCCAGCGACGACATATTGACCACGTGGCCGGTGCCTTGCGCCAACATGCTTGGCAACAGGGCATGCGTCAGCATCATCGGGGCCTCGAGGTTGACACGCAGGACCTCGGCCACGGCAGATTCCGGCAGTTCATGAAAAGGGCGCGTAAACTCGATGCCGGCATTGTTGATGAGGACATCCACTCCGCCCAACTCCGCAATGCACCAGTCCGCAATGCGCGGCCACTCGGAAGGCACGCGCAAATCGCTGACGAGGTGAACAGCGGGCTGCCCGGAAACGGCCGTCGCCATGCTCAGCAGGGGCAAATCCACGCCGGGATAGGCAACCAGGGCGAGGCGCGCCCCCTCTTGGGCAAGGCGCTGGGTGAGTTGCTGCCCGATTCCTCCCGAGGCTCCCGTCAACAACACCCGTTTTCCTTTCAAGTTCTGTTGCATGGAAGTTGGGACTGGGGTGTGATTCTTTCGGGCATTTTGAGTGGTTTTTGGGCAAAGTTCACGGTCATAATTTCGCTCTGGCGGCCAGATTCAGCAGTCGGCATTCCCATCGCGACCGGGGTGATTCCCTGTCCAAGTTGTTTTTGGCGGGAAACTTGCAGCAGGGCAAGGAATTGTCCGACGGGTGGACGGAATTGGCGCTTGGCCAAACCGCCTGTCCATCAAATCATAAGGTCAATTCGTATCGCAACCAGACATGGCATCCGCTGACGTATTCTGTTCTCTGTCCTACCCGGTGGCCCGCTTTGCGACTCAGGCAGGCGGTCCGGAGTTTCCGGCGCAACTGTTGGGCGTGCGGCGTTCTCAGGCTACCATCGCCGTGCCCTTTGTTTGTGAGGCTCTGCAACCCGGGGCCTCCATCCCTCAATTGAGCTTGGGCGGGTCGGGCCACGAACTCTATGGCGGGGCAGGCCGGGTGAAGCAGGCCATTCACACCAGCACCGGCACGGTCTGTGAACTCGCGTTGGAGGAGGCCAACTGGCGCATGGGCGTGGCGACCGAGTCCGCCGATACCCTGCGCACGCAGTTTCACCAGGTGCTCGAAGGCATGACCGATAACGTCCGGCTGGTGTCCGGTTTTGCGGCGGTGGTGACTGACTTCCAGACGCTGTTCACCCGGCTGCGGGATTGGCTGGAGGCGGTCGAGGCAGGCTGGGAATCGCTGGCGCTGCCCGAACGGGAGCGGCGGCAGGCCGCCGCCGTCAACGCGTTGAGCCGACCGGTGACGGATGCGCTGGACAGCATCGTGGACCGCTTCGAGCGGCTGGCCGCGGAAGTGCCTGCGGACGCGGTGGCGGCGCATCATGCCCATTTGCGGGAACGGCTGCATCCGCTGCTGCTCAGTTCGCCCTTTGCGTGGCGGGCTTACGTCAAGCCGCTCGGCTACGCGGGCGATTACGGCATGGTGGAGATGATGTTGCGCACCCCGGCCCAGGGTGGCTCGTTGTATGCCAAGCTGGTGAACTGCTGGCTGGTGAGCCAGGCGCCGGCGGCCGCGCACCGCCACCGGGTGGCGTATTTGCGGCAGACGTTGCGGCAGGAGGCCGCCCGGGTGCTGCCGTTGGGGCGCCCGCTGCGGGTGCTGAATCTGGGCTGCGGCCCGGCAGACGAGGTGCAGCAGTTCCTCGAGCACGATCCCGTGAGCGAGAGTGTTGAGATGACCCTGCTCGATTTCAACGACGAGACGCTGGCGTATTTGCGGGGCCGGCTGGATGACATCCGGCGTCGCACCGGCCGGGGGGCCGGCGTGCAACTGGTCAAAAAGTCGGTGCAGCAGGTGCTGAAGGAAAGCCTGCGTGCCCGGGCGGGCGGGGCGGGCGGACCTTACGACTACGTCTATTGCGCGGGATTGTTTGATTATCTGCCGGACGAGGTGTGTCGGCGGTTGCTCGATCTTTTTTACCACTGGCTGACGCCGGGCGGGCTGGTGGTGGCCACAAATGTGAGCGCGGCCATGAATGTCCGCCGCCCGTTCCGCTACTCGATGGAATACATGCTGGACTGGCATCTGATCTACCGCGACGGGGGGGATTTTGCCCGTTTGGCGCCGCGGCTGCCGCCCGGGCAGGTCCGGGTGATCGAGGAGGACCTGGGCGTGAACCTCTACCTGGAAATTCGCAAACCTGCCGATGCTTGAGCTGCCGCCGCCATCGCCGGAACTGCGCCGGGCGTTTGCCGAGTATGACCGGGAGGTCATCGTCAACAACGTCAAGGTCGGTTGCTGGCTGGGCATCGTGCTGATGCCGGCGGGGTCGGTGCTGGATTATTTCGTTTACGGAGACCGGGAGTTGTGGGGCCGGGACGTGTGGGGGGTGTTTCTCCAGTTGCGGCTGCTGTGCTCGTTTCTGATTGCCCTGTTCATGCTGTTGGTGGTGCGTCCGGTGGGGCGGCGGCATCCGCGGTTGCTGGGGGTGATGCTCGCGATGTTCCCCTCGGCATGCATTGCGCTGATGATTTATCTGTTGGATGGTTCGGCCTCGCCCTACTACGCGGGGCTGAATTTGGTGCTGCTGGTGATCGGCTTCGTGCTGCACTGGACGCTGTTGGAAAGCGTGATCGCGGTGGCGCTGGTGATGCTCATGTATGGCGCGGCGTGCTTTTTCCATGGGCCGATCGAGGGGCGCATTTTCGCCAACAACCTCTACTTCCTGGTGCTGACCGGTATCATTGTCATGACGGGCAGCTACGTGCATTCACGCTGGCGCTTCCGGGAATTCGCGTTGCGCTACGAAGTGGACCGGCAGCGGCGGCTGCTGGAGTCCAGCAACCAGCAGTTGAGCCTCAAAACGAGCGAACTGGAGCTGAGCAACACCCAGTTGAACGCCACCAAGGGCGAGCTGGAAAAGAGCAACCAGCAGTTGAGCCGGCAAAAACAGCAACTGGAAGAGACGCTGCAGGAACTCAAGCGCACGCAGGACGAACTCATCACCTCCGAAAAGCAGGCCTCACTGGGCGTCTGGAGCGCCGGCATCATTCACGAGATCAACAACCCGCTCAATTTCGTTCGCACCGGTCTTTACGCCCTGCGCCACGCGGAAAAACACCTGCCCGAGGCCGAGCGGGCCGAGTTCAAGGAGGTTATGGCCGACATTGACGACGGCGTGCGGCGGGTCCACAGCATCGTCGAGGATTTGCGCTCCTACGCGCATCCGAAAAACGAGACGCTTTCGCTGGTGCCCCTGGCCGACGTGACGCGCGTGGCGCTGCGGTTCTGCAGCGAGGGGCTGCGTGGGCGGGTCGAGGTGGTGGAGCGGGTGCCGGACAACTTCCTCGTGTATGCCGAGCGCAACAAGCTGATCCAGGTGCTCACCAACCTGTTGCAGAACTCCATCCATGCCCTCGAGGAAAAGCGGTTTGACGGTGAGGCCCCCACGATCGTGATCGAGGGGCGGAGCGAGGGGGACCGGCGGCTGGTGGTGGTGCGGGACAACGGCCCGGGCATTGCGCCGGAAAACCTCGAAAAGATCTTCGACCCGTTTTTCACCACCAAGTCCCCGGGCAAGGGCATGGGGCTGGGCCTGGGAATTTGTTATCGCATCATCCAGGGGTTCGGAGGCACCATTCGGGTGCGTTCCGAGCCGGGGCGGTTTTGCGAATTCACCCTCGATCTGCGGGCCGCCGCGCCCGCGCCCAACGGAGATTCCGATGCAAGCTGATTACGACTACAAGAAGTATGCGGTGCTGTATGTGGACGACGAGGAACGCTCGTTGAAGAACTTCGCGCGCGCCTTCGGCGAAAGTTTCCGCATCCTGACCGCCAACAACGCCAGGGACGGGCTGGCCCTCCTGGAGCAGCACCGGCAGGAGATCGGCGTGCTGATGACCGACCAGCGGATGCCCGGCGAGCAGGGCACCTGGCTGCTCGAGCGCGCCCGCCAGCTTGAACCACGCATCATCCGCATGCTCGTGACGGCGTTCACCGACATGAACGCGGCCATCGAGGCCATCAACTCGGGCGCGATCTACAAATACATCACCAAGCCGTGGGACCCGCCGATGCTGGACACCAACCTCCGCCGCGCCCTCGAGTTTTTCATGGTCCAAAAGGAGCGCGACGAACTGCTCAAGGAGAAGCTCTCCGTGCTGCACAACATGCTGGTGGCCGACCGGCTGGTCAGCTTGGGCCTGCTGGCGCAGGGCCTCAGCCATCACATTCGCAATTCGCTCCAGGCGGTGAAAACCTTCCTGGATCTCGCGCCCGCCAAGCTCGAAGAGGAGCGGCTGTCCGCCGAGGGCATGCGCGACCCCGGTTTCTGGCGCGAGTATTACCGGAATGCCCAGGGACAGCTCGACAAGATCAACACCCTCCTGCACGACCTCTGGGCCACGCAGGACAAGCCCAACCTCGCCTTTGCCGACCAGGTCCAGGTGCGCGACATCGTGAACGAGGAAATCGCCAAGCTGGCGGCATCCCTGGCAGCCCGCCAGGTCAACGTCGTCAATGACCTGCCCGCCGACCTGCCGGCCATCCGGGTGGATGTGGCCAAGTTCCGCCGTCTCTTCGAACTGCTGCTGCGCGACGAAATGATCAGTTTGCCGGCCGGGAAAACCATTCGCTTCACCGGCCGTCACGCGACGCAAACGCTGTCCGGGCAACCGGAGGTGGAGATCCGCGTGACAGACAACGGGCCGGGGCTGCCCCAGGAATCGCTGCGTCTGTTGTTTGATCCGTTCGTGGTCCGGGTGGATGCGCCCACCGAATATGGCATCAACCTGATGGCTTGTTTCTTCATCATCCATCACCACGGCGGCCGCATCGAGGTGCGCAACCTTCCGGGGGAGGGGGCGGAGTTCCTGCTGCACCTGCCCGTTGAACCGGCGGCGGCGCCGATCGCGGACCGGCCGGAATTCCTCCAGAAGGTGATGCTCAACGAGGCGCTCTTCCAAAAGCTCATCTCATCAGCGGAATAAAGCCGTTTTGGGAGCGGCCAGCCGGACCGGGATTTTTCCGGGACGGGGTTTCGGAATTGCCGGGTTCGCGGCGCGCGGAATCCTCCCGAGTGGTCTCCGCTTCTTCCGCTTTCTACCCTCCGCGCAAGCTTTGCATTGACCGGCTGTTGGCGTTGCCGGTTAATGACCCGCGCACGGCGCTGGCGTCGTGCGCCCGGACGGCCGGAGGGCCGGCAAGGGGAAGAACGCCGCGGGCGATTCGAGACGATGAAATCCATCCTGGTTCTGGCACCCCATCCTGAAGTGGCCGACATTCTGCGTGGCGGCCTGAGCGCGGAGGCATGGCGCGTTCTCCACCGGGCGAGCCTCGAAGAGGCGGAACCGCTGCTTGCACACCGGCTCGCGGATGTGTGCGTGCTGGATCTGGACCTCAACGGCGTGCAAAGCGCGTGGGTCATCGAAAAACTCCGACGGCACGCGCCGTCACTGCCCGTGATTGTTGTAGCCGGAGTGCGCTCGCCGGAGTGGGAGGAGGACGCCCGCCTCAAGGGCGTGCAACACGTCTTGGGCAAACCGCTGCGGCCGCGCCTCTTCGAGGCGGTGCTTCAGCAGATCGCGGGCGCCGCTGCTTCCCCGGCACCCGTGGCTGCCGCGCTGCCGCCCACCGCGCCACCACCCGTCTGGCAGCCCGCCGGCTCGGACACGGGCCGAATATTCGCCGCGCCCACGGCGCCATCCGCGACGGGTCTCACCGCGCACCCGCTCAAGGTGATGCGCGATTTTTCCACCATCCTGACCCATTCCTTGGAGGCGGGTGCGTTGTTACGGCAGTTCCTCCTGTTGATTCGCGAACTCACCGGTGTGAACCGCGCGGCAATTTTCCTGCGCCCGGCCACGCCGCCGTTTCTGGGCGCGAGCGACCCCGCCGACAGCCAGACCTTGTCCCCCGTTTGCGGCATCGGACTTTCGTCTGCGCTGCTGGATGTGGTGAAGCTGTCCTTCCACGGGGGAATCGGCGCGCAACTGCACCGCTCGGGCCGCATCCTGCGGCGGAGCAGCCCCGAGTTGACGGATCCCGAAGCCCGGCGGGAGTTCGATCTTCTGGGGGCGGAGGTCGCCGTGCCCATTCTGGATCGCGAGCAAGTGCTGGGCGTGGCGATGTTCGACGTGCGGGTTACCGGCGAGCCGCTGGCCAACGCCGAACTGGAACTCATCTTCCACCTCCTCGAACAGGTCGGGCTGGCGGTGAAGAACATCCGCCTGCATGACCAGGTGGCGGCCAATCACGAGATGCTGGCCGAGGTGATGAGCGAGTTGAACAGCGCCTGCGTCGTGGTCAGCCGCGACCTCGTGGTCCTCCATGCCAACCGCACCGCGCGCAAGTATTACGGCGCGACCGGCAGCCGCGCCGGCGAACTGGAGTTCAGCGACCTGCCGCCCGCCCTCGGGTCGAAGGTTTTCCAGGTGCTCAAGACCGGCGCGGGCTTGGCCCCCTTCCGTTACACGCCCGAGGACGAGCCGGGGACGGTCTATCAAGTGACCATTTCTCCGATTCACCGGGGCGGCGCAGCGACGCCGACCTCCGTGTTGCTGATGGTCGAGGATCGCACGCAGGCCGAGCAACTCCGCGCGCTCGAACAGAAGGCCGAGGAACTCAAGCTGCTCCGCACCATGGCCGAGCGGCTGGCGGCCGAGATTGGCAACGCCATCGTCCCGGTGCATGTGCATCAGCAGATTCTGCCCGAGCGCGGCAAGGATGCCGAATACCGCGCCAAGCTCGCCAAGGACCTTGCCGACAGCGCCAATCGCATCAACCGGCTCGTTGCCCAAATGCGCTACCTCGGCGGTGGCGTGGGCGGGGCGCAGGAATCTTTCCCCCTCGGCAAGGTGCTCGACGAGGCGTATCAGGAAGCCCGCAAACAGCACCCCGACCGCGCCGACAAGCTGGTTCATCCTTTTGCCAAGCGGCCCGTCTTCATCACGGGCGACCGGGCCGCGCTCAAGCACGTGTTCACGGAAGTATTTCTCAACGCCCTCCAATCCGCCCCGCCTTCGGGCGAGGTGGAGGTGCGCGTCGAGGAAACCGGGGACGGCAGCCCGGACCGCGTGTGTTTGGAAGTGCGCGACAACGGCGCGGGGTTCACCGAGGAGGCGCGCCGACAGGCCGGCACGCCGTTTTTCACCACGCGAATTCCCGGCGTGGGCCTTGGACTGGCGGTCAGCCGCCGCATATTGGAATCACATCGGGGCCGGCTGGAAATACCGCAGAGCAGCCCGTCGGGCGTGGTGCGCATTACCTTGCCCCTCGCGTCGGTCAACGGGGATTAAGCGCCGGCTTGGCGTTCCGATTCACCCGCTTTTCCGCGCGGTCGTGCTTTGGGCACGCGGGCCTGCCCTCACCGAAACTCCGCCCGATAATGCTCACGCCGGGCGAGAACCCTCCGCACATACGCCTGCGTGCCGGGGAAACCAATCTGTTCGATGAACGCCTCGCTGTTCGTTGCCGCCGCGCCGTGGTTCCATTTGATCACATTGCCCCGGCCCGCGTTGTAATCCGCCAGGGCGTAGGGCAGGGGATCATCCGTTTGCCGATAGCGGCGCAGCAGTTTGGCGAGATAGTGGGCACCCGCCAGCAGGTTGGTCTGCGCGTCGAGGCAATGCTCGTGCTCGAAGTCAACGATGCGTTCGGCGTCCGCCCATTCGCCCGCCGCGAGGTCGCGCAGTTGCATCAGGCCCAGTTCCCCGGCCCGGCCCCGGGCGTCGGCGCGGAACCGGCTTTCCTGCCACACCACGGCTTTCACCAGCGCGGGGTCCAGTTCGTAACGCGCGGCGGCGGCGCGAATGGCGTCGTCGTAACGATGCTCCCGCCACTCCTCCCAGCCCCACCAGACGCCCAGCGGCGCGGTGCCGAACAACAGGAGCACGATGAGCCAGCGGCGGCGTTTCATGGGCTGGGTTTATCCGCATTCCCGCCACTCGTCGAGCGCGCCCGGGCTTGCGCGTTCCGCCCGCATCCGCGACTTTCCCTGCCCTGACATGCAGACAGCGGACCAAATTCGCGAGGCCCTCAAGGGCGTGAAGTATCCCGGTTACAGCCGCGACATCGTGTCGTTCGGCCTGGTCAAGCAGGTGGCCGTCAACGGTGACGCCGTGAGCGTGGACATCGCGCTCACCAGCGCGAATCCCGAGGCCGCCGCGCAGATCAAGGCCGACGCCGAGCGGGTGCTGCGCGGCCTGCCCGGCGTGGGCAGGCTGATCGTGAATGTCCAGCAGACCGGCGCGGCCCCGGCGGCGGGCGGCGGCGCGAATCCGTGGGCGGCGCAGAACCGCGTGGGTGGCATCGCCCGCGTCATCGCCGTGGCCAGCGGCAAGGGCGGCGTCGGCAAATCCACCCTCAGCGTCAATCTCGCCTGTGCCCTCACGCAACTTGGGGCGCGGGTCGGGCTGCTGGATTGCGACATTTACGGGCCGAGCATCCCGCTGATGATGGGCGTGAGCGGCAAACCTTACGTGAGCGAGGAGGAGAAACTGATTCCGCCCGTCGGGCACGGCGTCAAGCTGATGAGCATCGGGTTCCTCGTGGACGGCGACCAGCCGGTCATCTGGCGCGGGCCGATGATTCAAAAGACCATCCAGCAGTTCATCCACGCGGTGGACTGGGGCGAACTGGACTACCTGCTGGTGGATCTGCCGCCCGGCACGGGCGACGCGCAGTTGTCGCTCTGCCAGACCGTGCCGCTGGATGGCGGCGTGGTGGTGACGACGCCCCAGGAGGCCTCGGTGGGCGTGGTGCGGAAGGGCATCGCCATGTTTCAAAAGGTCAACGTCCCCATCCTCGGCATCGTCGAGAACATGAGTTACTTCATCGCGCCCAACGGCGAGCGGGTGGAAATCTTCGGGCACGGCGGCGGGCGCGCCGAGGCGGCGCGGGCCGGGCACCGGTTTCTGGGCGAGGTGCCGATCTTCACGGAAATTCGCGAGGGCGGCGACCGCGGGCAGCCGGTGGCGGCGGTGGCGCCGGGCAGTCCGGCGGGCCGGGCGTTCCTGGCCATTGCCGAAGCGTTGCGCGCGGCAGCCTGAGCCTGCAAGCCGGCAGGGGCACAGCGGGTCGGTTCAAGGAGCCGGTGGGATCGGCACCTGCGATCTTCAGGGGAGGGGAAAGTAATCCGCCGACTGGTAGTTGCCCTCCGTGAGTCTTGCGATCTGCATCAGCACGTCGTTCACGAGCGTGCTTGCGCCGAACCGGAACAGTTCCGGCGTCAGCCAGTCGTCCCCCAGGGTTTCCTTCACCATCACCAAATACGCGAGTGCCTGCTTGCTGGTGCGAATGCCGCCGGCGGGCTTCATGCCGATGCGGAGGCCGGTGGCGAAGAAGTAATCGCGAATGGCTTCCAGCATGACGAGCGTGACGGGCATGGTGGCGGCGGGATTCACCTTGCCCGTGCTGGTCTTGATGAAGTCCGCGCCCGCCTCCATCGCGATCTGGCTGGCCAGCCGCACGTTGTCGAGGGTGACCAGCTCGCCGGTTTCGAGGATGACTTTCAGGTGCGCCGCGCCGCAGGCCGCCTTGGTCGCGGCGATCTCGTCGAACACCCGCGCGTGTTCCCCGGCCAGGAAGGCCCCCCGGTCAATGACCATGTCAATTTCATCGGCCCCGTCGTTCACCGCGCGGCGGACTTCTTCCAGCCGCGTGCGCAGCGGGTATTGGCCGCTGGGGAAGCCGGTGGCCACCGAAGCGACCTTCACGGGCGAATCGGCGCCGAGGAACTGGCGCGCATATTTCACCATGGTGGGATACACGCACACGGCGGCGCATGCGGGCACGCCGTATTTGGCGTCCATTGGCTGGAGGGCTTTGCGGCAGAGGTAAGCCACCTTGCCGGGCGTGTCTTTGCCCTCCAGGGTGGTGAGGTCCATCATCGAAACCGCCATCTTCAAGCCGGCCAATTTGGCCTCGGCCTTGATGCTGCGTTTGGCAAACGCGGCGGCGCGTTCCTCCGCCATGACCTGGTCCACCACCGGCACGCGGAACGCAGATTGGGAAACTCCCAACGCGGTGGGAACTTTGGGGCGGGGCAGGGTGCGGACAGCCATGCCCGCAGCATAATCGGACGGATTGCCTTTGGAAAGGCGCGGCCTGCGGCGACGCCGACCGGCGGAGGGCTGGGAGGCGGGTTTCCGCGCAGAGCCGGCTCAGGTCGAGGCGGGCACCGTTTCCGCGAGGGTCTCGCGGACGATTTGCACGAGCGCGACGTGGTTCACCGGCTTGGTGAAGAACGCGGTCGCACCCAACTCAATGGCCCGCTGCCGGTTCTGTTGAGAGTCGTGTCCCGTGATGATGATGATGGGAATCCGGCGCGAATGCTCGAGCCGCTGCAGCCATTGCATCAGCCGGAAGCCGTCCCAGTCCACGCCGCCAATGTCCGGCGGGAAGCTCAGGTCCAACACGATGAGGTCCGGTTGCTCCTGTCGCACGACGGCAATGGCCTCGCTGGCGTCCAGCGCGGCGAAGGCCACGTAGCCCGCTTCGGCCAACTTGATTTGCAGGGCCTTCACCACGACGGGGTTGTCGTCCACCACCAGTATTTTTCGGGCGCTCATGACGAGTTCAAAATGACAATTCCTCAAAGCAGCCCCCGTGCCCCGGGAGCGGAAACGGGCCAAATGGTCTTGCGGCGTCGTCCTATCGCCAGTTTGCGTTCGCGCCACTGTCCAATTCCGGGCACATTGCGCCCGCCTTTGGGGCACTTTCCGCCATGGCCAACCCGTTTTACCAGCCCGGCAGCGCGCGGGCGGCGAAGGTCAACGACCTGTTCACCGCCATCGCCCGCCGCTACGACTTCATCAACGACCTCCAGAGCTTCGGCCTCCACCGCCGCTGGAAACGGCAGCTTGTCCGCCTTGCGGACGCGCAACCGGGCCGCCGCGCGCTGGATGTTTGTTGTGGCACCGGCGACATCACCTTCCGGCTCGCGGAAGCCGGCGCCTCGGCCTACGGGCTGGATTTCAACGCCTCCATGCTGGCGGTCGCGGACCAGCGCCGCAAGCGGGCGGCGGCGCGGGGTCGGGCGGTGGCGGAGTTCGTGCAGGGTGATGCGCTGCATTTGCCGTTTCCGGACGCGAGCTTTGACATCGTCACCGTGGCCTACGGACTGCGGAACCTTTCCGACTGGCGGGCGGGACTGGCGGAGATGGTCCGCGTGGCGCGGCCCGGCGGGCGGGTGCTGGTGCTGGATTTCGGCAAGCCGGATCATCCGCTGTTGCGCGGGCTGTTCTTTGGCTACCTGCGATTATTTGTTCCGCTGCACGGCTTGCTGTTGTGCGGCAATGCGGCGGCCTATGCCTACATCCTCGAATCCTTGAAACATTATCCCGCCCAACACGGCGTCGCAGCGGCCATGCGCGATCTCGGGCTGACCGGCGTGCACATCGTGAATTTTTCGGGCGGCATGATGACCATCAACGTGGGGGAGAAGGGGCTTGGCACGCAGGGTTGAACCAAGACGGGAAGTTTGCGGCTGGCAGTTTGCGCCGCCCACCCGCCAACTCCCTTGCCTTTTCCGCTGCTGCTCCGCCACCATCCGCCCATGAACCTGCGCGAGAAGATTCTGACGGCGGAGGCACTGGCGAAGTGGCGCACGGAACTCCGCGCCGCCGGCCGCAGGCTGGTCGTCACCAACGGCTGCTTCGACATCCTCCACGCCGGGCACGTCACCTACCTCGAAGCCGCGCGGAATCTGGGCGATGCCCTGCTCGTGGGACTGACGCGCGATGTCCACGTTGGCGCGCTCAAGGGGCCGAACCGGCCGGTGAATTGCGAGACCGACCGCGCATTGGTGATCGCCGCGCTGGAAAGCGTCAGCGCGGTGCATCTGTTCGCCGAGCGCACCGCGGAAAAGTTTCTGGAGCTGGTCCAGCCGGATATCTACGCCAAGGGCGGCGACTACACGATTGACACCATCAATCAGGACGAGCGTCGGCTGGTCGAGCGGATGGGCGGAAAGGTGGTCATCCTGCCGGGCGTGCCGGGGCGTTCGACCACGGCCCTGTTGGCGAAGATCGCGTCCCTTTGAAAGCCTTTTCCGCTAACGGACCGCCATGTCACCGCTCCGCGCCATCACCTTTGACGTGGGCGGAACGCTGATCGAGCCGTGGCCATCGGTCGGCCATGTGTATGCGGCGGTGGCGCGAGAGTTCGGGGTGAACGGCCTTTCCCCGGAAGAACTGAACGCCCGCTTCCGACGAGCCTGGCGGGCGCGAGCCGTTTTCGATTATTCCCGGGTCGGCTGGTATGCCCTCGTGCGCGAAACCTTCGCGGAACGGGCCGCCGAACTGCCCGACGCTTATTTCCCCGCCGTCTATGACCGATTTGCCGAGCCGGTGGCGTGGCGTGTGTTCGAGGATGTGCTGCCCACCCTCACCCGGCTGCGGCAGCGCGGTGTGCGGCTGGGCATCATTTCCAACTGGGACGAGCGGCTGCGGCCTCTGCTGCGCGGTCTTGGCTTGGCAGATTGGTTTGCCAGCATCGTGGTCTCTTGCGAAGCCGGTGTCACCAAGCCGGACGCCAGGTTGTTTCATCGCGCGGCGGAGGAACTGGGCGTTCCGCCCGCGGAGCTGTTGCACGTGGGCGACGATGCGGAGCGCGATGTGGCCGGTGGCCGGGCGGCGGGTTACCAGGTGATGCAGGTCCGACGGGAGGCCGGGCCGGAGCACGGCCTGGGCGGTCTTTTGGTATGGACAGAACTGGGTGGTGGTTTGCTTGAAAATTAGGTCTGCTGACGTCGCAAGCATGGGGGCTTATATCTATCCGGCGTTCGTTGACGCTGGCCGGTGGCTCGCTTTTACTACGCCGTCGCCAGCAGGGAGTCGTAACCCGCCCCGACGCAAATCCACCACGCATGAAGCTGCTCCAACGCATCTTTGGTTCGACGCTCGGCAAGAAATACATCATGGCCCTGACCGGGCTGGGGATGGTTTTCTTCGTCACCGGGCACATGATCGGAAACCTCCAGCTTTTTCTCGGTCCGGAGGTGATCAACCGCTACGCCGCGTTCCTGCAGGGGCTGGGCGAACTGCTCTGGGCCGTGCGCTTCGGCCTGCTTGGCATGATTGCCCTCCACATCTGGGCGGCGCTGACCTTGAGCGTGGAAAACAAGGCCGCGCGCCCGGTCGAATACGGTCACGGCAAACCGGCCTTCGGTTCGTCCCTGGCGTCACGCACGATGTTGGGCGGTGGTGTCATCGTGGCGTTGTTCATCGTCTTTCACCTCCTCCACTACACGGTCTGCGTGAAGGCGGTGAATTTCACCGGCATTGATTTCGCCCACCTGGAATACACGATGAAGGATGGCCGCGTGGTGCATGACGTGTTCGCCATGATCGTTTATGGCTTCGGCGTCTGGTATGTGTCCCTGTTCTACTTGCTCTCCGTTGGCCTCCTCTCGTTGCACCTCAGCCACGGTATCGCCGCGATGTGCCAGTCGCTCGGGCTGCGCTCGCACGCCTGGTGGCCCGTCATCAGCAACGGCGCGAAAATCTGGGCGGTGGCGTTGTTTCTGGGTTACGCAGTCATTCCCCTGGGGGTGATGGCCGGGTTCGGCAAGGGGCACATCCAGGCAGTTCAAGCCACCGGCGGCGATGCCCGCAGTGCCACCGGTGTCACCGCCGTCACGTTTGGGGCAACCGCATCTGCCACGCAGGAGGCGAAATAACATGGCCACACTCAATTCCAACATCCCATCCGGCCCGCTCGCGCAGAAGTGGGAGAAGCACAAGTTCGCCACCAAGCTCATCAACCCGGCGAACAAGCGGAAATACAGGATCATCGTCGTCGGCGCCGGCCTCGGTGGCGCGTCCGCCGCCGCCACGCTGGCGGAACTTGGCTACGACGTGCATAACTTCGTGTTCCATGACTCGCCCCGGCGCGCGCACTCCGTCGCGGCCCAGGGTGGCATCAACGCGGCGAAAAATTACCAGAACGACGGCGATTCCGTTTATCGCCTGTTCTACGACACCATCAAGGGCGGCGATTTTCGTGCCCGCGAGGCCAACGTCTATCGGCTCGCCGAGGTGTCGGTGAACATCATTGACCAGTGCGTCGCGCAGGGCGTGCCGTTCGCCCGTGAATACGGCGGGCTGCTCGACAACCGCTCCTTCGGCGGCGCGCAGGTGTCGCGCACGTTCTATGCGCGCGGCCAGACCGGCCAGCAGTTGCTCCTCGGCGCCTACTCCGCGCTGAACAAGATGATCGCCGCCGGCGGTGTAAAGTCTTACACGCACTCCGAAATGCTCGACCTCGTCGTGGTGGACGGCCACGCGAAGGGCATCATCGTCCGTAACCTCCAGACCGGCGAAATCACGCGGCACAACGCTGATGCCGTCGTGCTGGCCACGGGCGGCTACGGCAACGTGTTCAACCTCTCGACCTACGCGCGCGGCTCCAATGCCACCGCCATCTGGCGCGCCTACAAGCGCGGCGCCTGCTTCGGCAATCCCTGCTACACGCAGATTCATCCCACCTGCATCCCCGTCAGCGGCGATTACCAGTCCAAGCTCACGTTAATGAGCGAATCGCTCCGCAACGACGGCCGCATCTGGGTGCCCAAGCGCAAGGAGGACTGTAAAAAGAACCCAAACGACATCCCCGAGCAGGATCGTGACTACTACCTCGAGCGCATGTATCCGGCCTTCGGCAACCTCGCCCCGCGCGACATCGCCAGCCGCGCCGCCAAATTCGTCTGCGACGAGGGCCGGGGCATCGGCGAGACCGGCCTGGGGGTTTATCTGGATTTCAGCGATGCCATCAAGCGTCTGGGCGAGGACAAGATTCGTGAGCGTTACGGCAACCTGTTCGCGATGTATCATGAGATCACGAACGAGGACGCCTATCGCACCCCCATGCGCATCTATCCGGCCGTGCATTACACAATGGGCGGTCTGTGGGTGGATTACAACCTGATGAGCAACCTGCCCGGGCTGTTCGTGCTGGGTGAAGCCAACTTCTCCGACCACGGCGCGAACCGCCTCGGCGCCAGCGCGCTCATGCAAGGCCTCAGCGACGGCTACTTTGTGCTGCCTGCGACCATCTCCGGCTATCTCGCGACGCAGAACCCCGGCAAGCGTCCGGCGACGGACCACGGTTCATTCAAGGAGGCGGAGGAGAATGTCCGCAGCATCACCAGAAAGTTGCTCGGCAACCAGGGCCGGCGCACGCCCGACAGCTTCCACAAGCAACTGGGCAAGATCATGTGGGAATACTGCGGCATGGCGCGCAACCAGGCCGGTCTCCAAAAAGCCATCCAGGAAATCGCCGCGTTGCGGGAGGAATACTGGCGGGAGGTCAAGGTGGCCGGCGGGGAGAACGAATGGAACCAGTCCCTCGAGAAGGCCGGCCGCGTGGCCGACTTCATCGAGCTGGGCGAACTCATGTGCCGCGACGCGCTGCACCGCGAGGAAAGCTGCGGCGGCCATTTCCGCGAGGAATACCAATACACGCCGGACGATCCCGAGGTGAAGCAGGGGCTGGTGAACCCCGGCGACGTCAAACGCCGGGACGATCAGTTCGCCTATGTGGCCGCGTGGGAATACCCCGGGTCGCTGGACAAGGCCCCGATCCTGAACAAGGAGCCGTTGGTCTATGAGGAGGTCAAGATGAGCACGCGCTCCTACAAGTGAGCCGCAACCCCAGACATTATTTCGACGTCATGAAAGTTAAATTGAAAGTCTGGCGGCAGAAGAACCGCAACACCCCCGGCCAGTTCCACATCTACCAGACGCCCGAGCTGAACGAGAACATGTCGTTCCTCGAGATGCTGGACGTGGTGAACGAAGACCTGGCCAGCCGGGGCGAGGAACCCATCGCGTTCGACCACGATTGCCGCGAAGGCATCTGCGGCACGTGCTCGCTCGTCATTGACGGCAAACCACACGGCCCGCACCGGGGCGTCGCCACCTGCCAGACCTACATGCGCAGCTTCAAGGACGGCGACACCATCGTGGTCGAGCCGTTCCGCGCAAAGGCGTTCCCGCTCATCAAAGACCTGGTGGTGGACCGCAAGGCTTTCGACCGCATCCAGCACGCCGGCGGCTTCATCAGCGTCCGCACCGGCAGCGCGCCCGACGCGAACTCAATTCCGGTTCCGAAGGAAAATGCTGACCTGGCGATGGACGCCGCGCAGTGCATTGGCTGCGGTGCGTGCGTGGCCGCATGCAAGAACGCCAGCGCCATGCTGTTCGTGGCCGCCAAAGTTTCGCACCTGGGTCTGCTTCCGCAGGGCCAGCCCGAGCGCTGGCGCCGCGTCAAGGCGATGGTGGAACAGATGGACAAGGAAGGCTTTGGCGCCTGCACCGTGACCGGCAGTTGCGAGGCCGTCTGCCCCAAGGAAATCAGCCTGGACTTCATCGCCCGCATGAACCGCGATTACGGCGTCGCCCTCCTCAAGGGCGACCCGAAGCCCGTCTCGGGCGGTGGCGCGGGTTGACGCTCATCGTGGCTGCTCCAGTTCCTCGTTCACGGCGGCGAAGACCGCGTCCACGGTGACGGCGGCCATGATGCGGCGCAGTGCTTCCTCCGTGCCGCGAATGCCTTTCCCGTCGTAGCGGTAGTATTCGAGGTTGCGGCCGTGGACCGCGGGGTTGGGCACCAGCCGGTAGGGCCGGTGATACGGCGCGAGTGTGGGACCGAAAGCCATGGACTCGATGACGATTTGCTTGGGCACCTGCATGGCGGCGGCGAAGTGCATCATGGCGTTATCCACGCTGAGAAACGCCCCGCAATGACGCATCAGGGCGGCGGCTTCGCGGATGCTGCGCGTCCGGGGCGCAATCAGGTTGGGGTGGCTGGCTTCGGCCAGGATGCGGGCGTTTTCCTCGCGTTCTTCGGGGCCGCCGAAAAGAAGCACTGTGAGGTCCGGTCGCTCCGCCGTGAGCCGCCGGATGAGGGCGATGTAGTTTTCCAAGGGCCAGCGTTTCAACCGCAGGTTTTTGGTTTTACCGGAGCCGACATGGACGCCGAGCACGCGCCGGGAGGCGAGTTCGTGTGTTTCGGCGATTTTCCGCGCTGCTTCCGATTCTTCGTCTGTCGGGAAAATTTCCAGTCGGTGGGTGGGGAGCAGGGGATGTTTCCCGAGGAGCGACAGGAGCCGCAGGTTGTTGTCCGCCGAATGCAGGTTGTAATCCTGGTCCAACAGGTGGGTGCAGCACAACTCGTCGAGGCAGCTTGCGTTGTCGTAGCGGTGGCTGAGGCGGACGGGCGCGCCGATAAGCCGGGCGATGACACGGTATTCCAGCTTGCTCTGCGGGTGGGTGTTGATGGTGATGTCGTAGCGTTCCCGCCGCAGGCCCAGGATGAATTTCAGGAAGGCAGGCGGACCAACCTCGAAGGCGTTGCACTGATGAATGCGGCGCAGGTTGGGGTTGCCGGTGAGCAATTCGCGCGAGCCGGCCCAGAAGACGAGCGCGTCAATCTCCGCCGCGGGAAAATTCGCCCGCAGCTCGCGGAGGAGCGGCGTCGCAATCAGGGCGTCGCCGATGCCGGCGAGCGCGATGACCAGAAGCTTCATGGGCGCGCCCGTTATGGCGACGGCGGGGCGGGGAAACAATCCGAAATCCGCGGCGGGTGTGGCGGGTTTTCGGGTTGAACCCCGGCCGGTATCGGCCACCCTCGCGGCATGCAATCGCACGAACTGTTGCGCGAAGTGCTTAAAACGACCAGTGCCAAACAGGTGGCCGCCGACCTCGGTTTGTCGCTCTCGATGATCTACAAATGGGCGGAGCCGGATGAGGGCACGGGCAGCGGCGCGGCCAATCCGCTGGACCGCCTGGAGGCGCTGTTGCGCAGCACCAATGACCTGCGCCTGATCCATTGGCTGTGCGAACGGGCGGGCGGCTTCTTCATCCGCAACCCGCGCACCACCCATCCGCATCCGGATTTCCTCATCCCCGCCACCAATGAGATTGTGCAGGAGTTCGCGGACCTGCTGGCAGTGATCGCGGCGGCGGCGGCCGACAACAACATCACCGGGGCGGAGGCGAAGCACATTCGCGCCCGGTGGGAAACGCTGAAATCTGTGACGGAGACGTTTGTGGGCTGCTGTGAACAGGGCAATTTCACCGCCTTGAAGGAGGTCGCCGCCCGGCCCCAACCCGCCCCGGTCGGATGAATTCGTCAGGCACCGTTCTCAGCGCGGTCATTCCCGTCTTTGCGATTCTCGGCATCGGCCTCGCGGTGCGTCGGCTGAACTGGCTGACGGCGGAGGCGGACCGAAGCCTGTTCCGCGTGGTGATCAACGTGCTGATGCCGTGCCTGATCCTGGACACGTCGCTCGGCAACGCGGCGTTGGCCGATTGGCGGAATGTGGCGCTCGCCCCGCTGGTGGGCGCGGTCACGGTGTTCGCCGGGGTGGCGTTGGCATGGCTGCTGGCGTGCCGGTGGCCGGGCCTTTCGGCAGGATCGCGTCGCACCTTTGCGGTCACCGCCGGACTTTACAATTACGGTTACGTCCCGCTGCCGCTGGTCTTGCTGCTGTTTGACCAAGGGACGGCAGGAGTGCTGTTCCTGCACAACCTGGGCGTGGAACTGTTGATCTGGACGGGGCTGCTCTGGTTCCTCACCGGCGGGCACGGCGGACGCGGCTGGCGGAATTTCCTCAATGCGCCGCTGGTGGCCATCGTGTTGGCGTTGGGGCTGAACTTCGCCGGTCTGGACGGGCACCTACCCGGCGCGCTGCGGAATGTGTTGCATCTGCTGGGCCTCTGCGCGTTTCCCTTGGCCCTCATGCTGGTCGGGGCGACCATCGCGGATCATCTGGAGGATTTGCGAACGGGCGGGGGCTGGGGTGTGGTGCTTGCCGGGACGGTGTTGCGGCTGGCCCTGCTCCCGTTGGGGTTTCTTGCGCTGGCCCGGTGGTTGCCTGCCCCGGTGGAGTTGCAGCGGGTGGTGGTGGTCGAGGCGGCCATGCCGTGCGCGGTGCTTCCCATCGTCCTGGCCCGCCATTACGGAGGCGATCCCGGCCTGGCCTTGCGGCTGGTCTTGGTGACTTCCGGCGTTAGCCTGGTCACCACGCCGTTGTGGCTCCAGTTTGGGTTGCGGTGGGCGGGGGTGAATTGAAGGGGATGGTGCGCGATGGAGGGTTCGAACCTCCGACCCCTACCGTGTCAAGGTAGTGCTCTACCACTGAGCTAACCGCGCAACCAGTAAAGAAGCCGCCCGGGGTGACGGCGCGGGCAAAGTATTTGGGAAACGTCTGTCGGGGGCAAATCGTTTTTGCGCCCGGCGTCTTCAGCGTCGTTTGGGGCGGAAGATGATGACCTTCCGTTCGCTGCCTTCCACCTCGACGCTGTGGGTTTCGATGTCGGGATCGTCCTTCACGGCCTGATGCACGATGCGGCGTTCAAAGGCGTTCAACGGTTCCAGTTCCACGATGTCGCCGAAGCGGCGGACCTTTTCCGCAGCGTCCCGGGCCCGTTTCACGAGCGCCTCGCGGGCCTGGTTGCGGTAGCCGCCCACGTCGAGCGTAACGCGTGGGGCGTTCTGGTCCTGCTGGAACAGGAGCCGGTTGAGCAGGTATTGGAGGTCGGTCAGGGTCTGCCCCTGCCGTCCAATCAGGCGGCCGGATTCGTCGGTGTGGATGTCGAGCAGCAGGCCGTCCGCGGTGTTTTTTTCCTCGATGGTGGCGGTGAAGCCGAGGAGTTGCAGCAGCGTCTCGAGCGTGGCCTTGGGTTGTGCGTTCATGGCGGAAAGAAGCGGGCGCGATTATTTGCGTTTGGCGGCCTTGACCGGGCGCACCGGCGCAGCCGGGGTGGCGGGCGCGGCGGGGTCGGTGGTCTTGGTGAGCTTGGTCTGGAGGATGGTGAGCAGGTTCTGCGTGGTCCAGTAAAGCGTGAGGGCTGCCGAGTAGCCATACAGGAAGACCATGAACATCAGGGGCAGATACTTCATGATCTTCTGTTGCATGGGGTCCATGCCGGGCGAAGGCGGGGTGAGTTTGGCCTGCCAGAACATGGTCGCGCCCATCAGGAGCGGCAGCAGGTTGACGGGGAAGCCGGCGATGTGAAAGAGGGTGTCCGGCCGGGACAGGTCGGCCACCCAGAGGAAGGAGGCCCCGCGCAGCTCGATGGCGCTGCGGATCATCATGAAGAAGCCGAAGAACACGGGAATTTGCAGCAGCATCGGCAGGCATCCGCCGAGCGGGCTGACTTTGTGCTCCTTCCAGAATTCCATCATCTTGCGATTCAGTTTCTGGGGGTCGTCCTTGTATTTTTCCTGCAACGCCTTCATCTGCGGCTGGAGCGCGGCCATGCGTTTCATCGAGCGGGTGCTCGCGGCGGTGAGCGGCCAGAAGAGGAGCTTGATGATGATCGTGATGATGACGATGGCCCAGCCGTAGCCGACGCCTAGCAGGTCGTGCAGCCCGTTCATGCCCAGCAGCAGCAGCTTGGAGAAAAAGCCGAAAAAGCCAAAACTCATCAGCGCATCCAGGTTGTTGCCGTGCTGGGCGGCGATGTTGGCCAGGGTGCGGTATTCCTTCGGTCCGGCGAAAAACTGGAAGGTCTGTTCGACGGCGGCTCCGGCGGCGAGCAGTTCGGGGGGCAGCACCAGTGCGGTCTGGAAGCCTTTGGGGGCCACGGGCGGGGGCGCATCCGGCGGCAACTCCTCGGGGGAGGGTTTGGGCAGCGTGACGGCCCGGGCGACGAGTTCGAGGCCGTTGGTGGGTGGAATCACCGCGAGGGCGAAAAACTGATTGTGCGCGGCAGCCCAAACAAGCTGCCCCGCGCCGGCGCGCAGTTCGGGCCGGGGCGGGCGTGGGCCGGTGAAGCAACTGAAGAAGCTCTTGTTGTCGAACCATGTCTTGGGCGTGTCATGGGTCCTTTTGCCGTCGGACCACATGACGCCCAGCGTCGTGTCGTCATGGTCGAGGGCGTTCATGGGGGTGGCGGTGCCGATGACCCATTCCCGGTTGCCGAGGGCAAGCGCGCTGGTTGAGCGATTTTCCAGGCGAGTGGTCGCGATGAACTGGTAGTTCGACGTGGGGCGGAAGTCCTTGATGACGACCAGCCCGTTGGGCAGCGCCTTCTCAGCGCGCACGCCGGTCGCGGTGCGGCTCAATTCGAACACGCCGTCCCCCACCAGCGCGGCGTCGCCCAGCAACGCCATCACCGGCACGGGTGCCCGGGTGTTGAGCGAGGCGACCCGGTTGGTATCTGCCTTGCGGCCCGGGGCGGTGGATTCGGGGTAGCGCAGGAGGTCAATCCGCTTCACGCCGCCGCCATGCGAGGTGAAGGTGTAACGCACCTGTTCGTTGGTGATCACCAAGAGCTGTTCCTCGACGACGGGCGGCAGGGTGTTCAAAGCCACCGCCGGGGCGGCACCGGGCGGGGGAGTGGAGAAGGTCCCCGGAGTCGTTGTGGCGGGGGAGGGCATTCCCGGTTCGCCCGGTGCGGTCGCCGTGGCGACCGCGTTGGTCGGGCGCGGTGGCGCCGGTTTGGTGAGATACTTGGGCGTAATCCAAACCGTCCAAAGGATGAGGAACGCGATCGAGGTGGTGACGACGATGATGGCTTTGCGATCCATGCGGGAAAATCAAGCAGTGGTTTCCGCGCGGGCGGCGGGCGGTGGGGTGGCACGAGCGGGCGGCACGGGGTCGTGCCCGCAACCGCCCCACGGGTGGCAACGACAAACGCGATGGATGGCCAGCCAGCTTCCGCGGAGGGCGCCGTGTTCGCGAATGGCGGCCAGGCTGTAGGCGGAGCAACTGGGCGTGAAACGACAGCGGCCGGCCGGCCCAAACAGCAGGGTTTTGGCGGGGGAAAGGGTCAACTGGTAAAGCCGTATCCCCGCGGTCAGGCAGTGTTGGAGCGGATTCATGCTCCGGCAGGGGAAACGGTCAACAGACCTGCACGTTGGAGAGCCTTTAACAGGTCGGCCTCGACGGCCCGGAAATCGCGTCCGACAATCGAGGGTCTCGCGACGAGAACCAAGTCCACCGGCTGGCGCAGTTCAAGTTGATGCCGCCGGAACGATTCGCGCAGCAACCGCCGGACGCGGCTGCGCACGACGGCCGCGCCCAGCTTGTGGGAGGTGACCACCCCGAGCCGCGAGGGCACACCGGCGGGCCGCGCGGCCCAGTTGGCTACCAGGCAGCCGGCGGCAATCCGCCCGCCGAGATTGCGAAGCCGCGCAAAGTCGCGGCCCTGTTTGATGCGCTGCTCCCGGCCCAAACCCAGTCGCTGGGGCGGACGGCTCATCGGCTCAAACGGGGGTCAGGCGTTTGCGGCCCACCCGACGGCGGCGGGCGAGGATGGCGCGCCCGCTCTTGGAGCGGTTGCGCGCGAGAAAGCCGTGCTGGCGCTTGCGGCGGATTTTCGACGGTTGATAGGTGCGTTTCATAACTCAGGCAAATCGGGTGGTGCGCCCGGGGCGCGATCCGCGCGCGGAGGCCGCGAAGCGGAGCGGCGAGATTAGCCATGAAGCACCTTGTGTCAAGGCGGCCAGCCGGAATCCCCTTGAACTGCGCCCGGCTCTGCCGATTATTTCCGTGCCGATGAACTACAAAATCTCGCAACGCGCCGCTTCCCTGTCACCGTCGTTAACCCTCGCCATTGACTCCAAGGCCAAGCAGATGAAGGCCGAGGGCCATGACGTGGTCGGCTTTGGCGCGGGGGAGCCGGATTTTGACACGCCGCAGCACATCAAGGACGCCTGCGCCGCCGCGCTGGCCGCGGGTTTCACCAAATACACTCCCAGCAGCGGCATCCCCGAACTGCGCCAGGCCGTGGCGGACAAGTTCAAGCGGGACAACGGCCTCACCTACAAGCCCTCGCAGATCATTGTCTCGTGCGGCGGCAAACACTCCTGTTACAACGTCGTGCTGGCCACCTGCGAGGCGGGGGACGAGGTCATCATTCCCGCCCCCTACTGGTTGAGCTACCCGGAGATGGTGAAACTGGCGGGGGCGACACCCGTTATCCTGCCCACCTCGGACAAGACGGAATTCAAGGTGACGCCGCAGCAGTTGCGGGCCGCGATCACGCCGCGCACCCGCCTGTTTATTCTCAATTCGCCCAGCAACCCAACCGGGACCGTCTATACGCCGGAAGAGATCAAGGCCCTGGGCGACGTCTGCGTGGAGAAGGGCGTGCTCATCATGAGCGACGAGATTTATGAGCACCTCGTCTATGATGGCGCAGTGCATCAATCCGTGGCGTCATTCTCGTCGGCGCATTACGAGCACACCATCATCGTCCACGGCCTGGCCAAGGCGTGGAGCATGACCGGCTGGCGGTTGGGCTTCCTGGCCGCGCCGGAGCCGATTGCCAGGGCGATTGATGCCATCCAGAGCCACAGCACCAGCAATCCGACGAGCTTCGCGCAGAAGGGCGGCGTGGCGGCGTTGACCGGCCCGCAGGACCACCTGCCCCGCTGGCTGGCCGAATACGCGAAACGCCGGACCTACGCCTGGCAGAAGCTCAACAGCATCCCGGGCATTTCCTGCGTCAACGCCAAGGGCGCGTTCTATCTGTTCCCCAACATCTCGAAACTCGGCCTCAAATCGGCGGATTTCTGCGCCCGCCTCCTCGAGCAGGAAAAGGTGGCCGCCGTGCCCGGCATTGCCTTCGGGGCGGACGACTATCTGCGCATCAGCTACGCGACCAGCCTTGCCAACATCGAGAAGGGGCTGGACCGGCTGGAACGCTTCTGCCGCACGCTGGCGGGTTGAGTTCGTCATTTTGCATCCAACCGCGCCTCCGTCACGCATCACGCATCCCTGCCGCCCGCCTCGACGGCGCGGTCGTTTTGAATACCTTTGCCCTGTGAGCTTTGTTGCCACGTTCAATTCCCTGCCTTTGGCGTCCCTGTTGCGCCGCGCCCAGACGGCGGGAGCGGCCGCCGTGCGGGAAGCCCTTGCCCGTCCGCAATTTTCGCTGCCGGACTTCGCCACCCTGATTTCGCCCGCCGGCGCGGAACTGCTGGAGCCGCTGGCCCGGCGTTCGCGGGAGTTGACGCAGCAACGCTTCGGCAAGGTTATCCGCCTGTTTGCGCCGCTGTATCTCTCCAACGAGTGCATCAACAACTGCAAGTATTGCGGCTTCTCGCGGGACAATCCGATCCTGCGGGTCACGCTTTCCGTGGACGAGGTGAAGCGGGAGGCGGCGGCGTTGAAGGCGCAGGGCTTTCGCAACGTGCTGCTCGTGGCGGGCGAGCATCCGAAGTTTGTCTCCAACGGCTACCTGCGCGACTGCGTGACGGCGCTGCACGCCGACGTGCCGAGCGTTTCGCTGGAAGTGGGGCCGATGGAAACGCCGGAATACGTCCCGCTCGTGCAGGCCGGCGCGGACGGGCTGGTGGTGTATCAGGAAACCTACGACCGGGCGGTGTATGACGAGATGCACACCGCCGGGCCGAAGAAGAACTTTGACTGGCGGCTGGAAACTCCCGAGCGCGGCTACGCGGCGGGCTTCCGGCGCATCGGGATCGGCGCGCTTTACGGGCTGGCGGACTGGCGTTACGAGGCGCTGTGCGTGGCCGCGCATTGCGAATATCTGCTGCGCCACTGCTGGAAGGCGTATTTCACCATCTCACTGCCGCGGCTGCGACCCTGCGCGGGCGAATTCCAGCCCCTTACGCACATGACGGACCGCGAGCTGGTGCAGTTGGTGTGCGCGTTCCGGCTGATGTTCCCCGACGTGGGGCTGGTGCTGTCCACCCGCGAATCGCCAAAGCTGCGCGACGGGCTGTTTCCGTTGGGCATCACGCTGGCCAGCGCGGGCAGCCACACCGAGCCGGGCGGCTACACCGGCGCCGGGAAGGAGAAGCTGCATCAAACTGTCCGCGGGCGCATTGTGGAAGCTGGCGCGAGCGAATGGGCGCCCGCGAACGGAGGCGCGACGGCGGCGACCGGCCAGTTCAACATTGCCGATGAACGGTCGGCGGGCGAAGTGGCCGAGGTCATTCGCCGCCTCGGTTACGAGCCGGTGTGGAAGGACTGGGACGCGGCGCTGATGGCGTAAAAGCGCTTTGGCCTGCATTGCGCCGCGAACCGGCTCTGTTAAGTTTTGACCGTGATTGACCTGATTGACCAGCAGCGGGAAGCCGTGGCGGCAGCCTGTCGCAAATTCGGGGTGCAACGGCTGGAAGTGTTTGGCTCGGCGGTGCATGGCGGATTTGACCCGCGCCGGTCCGACCTGGATTTCATTGCCAGTTTTCTGCCGCCGCTGCATCCGGGAGTGGCGGATCGCTACTTCGGGTTGGCCGAGACGCTGGAGAAGATTTTTTCACGTCCGGTTGACTTGTTGACCGAATCCATGTTGCGCAACCCCGTGATGCGTGAAGGCGTGAACCGGGATCGCGTTTCCATCTATGAATACCGAGGGCCGGAAGCGGTTGCACGACGTGCGGCAGGCGGCGGAGGCGTTGAGCCGGTTTGTGGCTGGCCGTTCGCTGGCCGACTTCCGTGACGACGAAATGTTGCAGGGGCGGTGGAGCGGAAGCTGGAAATCATCGGTGAAGCTTTCGCCCGGTTGGAGAGTGAAGATCCCGCTACGGCGGAGCAATTTCCCGATCTGCGGAGGATTGTCGGAATGAGAAACCGGCTGGTTCATGCGTATGCTCAGCTCGACCTGGATGTCCTGTGGGACACGGTCACAACGTATGTGCCGCGCCTTTTGCGCCAAGTGGAAGCTGCTCTGACTGGTTCAACGAGGCGTCACCCGGCAGCCTGGTTGAGGGCCTGCTTCTCGCGGAGGATGGGGAAGTATTCCTCGGCCACCATGTAGCCGACGCAGTTTTCCGCGCCGCAACGGCAGGGGTGATCCGCAAAGTCGGCGAGGTCGTAACCGTAGTTGAAGCAGAGTTCCTCACCGGCGGCGATGTCGCGAAGGGTCACAATCCAGATGCGGCCATCCTCCTGTTCCGCCTCGCAGTTGGGCGCGCAACTGTGATTCAGGAAGCGCGCCGGGTTCCATGGCACGTCGCCGTCCAAATCCCACTCGTCGTCGAGCGTGAAAATGAAGTGGTTTCCGGCCTCGCATCGGCGCGCGGCTTCGGCTTTGTCAATGCGTTCGCCCACATACTCGATGAGGCGCGCGCCGGCGGGAATCGGGCGGCGGGCATAACCTCCCATGCCGTGGATGCCCGAGGGACGGAAGTGAATGAGCGGATGCGCCTCCTCCGGCGGCACCGCGTCAGGATGCTGACTGACCGACTCTTTCATCGCGGACCGGAAAACTTCTGGAACGGACGCCCGGCGGGTTGACGCTGCCAGGCTGGCTTGCCCCCGAAGGGTTTGCCGCCCCCGAGGGGTTTGATTCCATACGGCTTGCTGCCGCCCAATTTGCCGGAAGCGCGGGCACCCGGCCGCTCAGGGCGAAATGGGCGCTCCGCTGGACGGACATTCTCGCGGCCAGACTGAAAGCTGGCGCGCAAGCCGGGGCGGGCGGAGGAACGGAAAACGCCGGGGCGGGGAGGCTCACGAAAATCGCCCTCCGACCGGCCGCGGGGACCACCGCCGCGAGGGGCGCGCGTCTCCTCGCGCGCAAAATCTGGCCGACGCTCCTCCCGTGCGGCAGAGGGGCGGGGGCGGTAAGGCCGGGGACCACGTTCCTCCCAATCGGCAGGCCGGGGGCCGCCGCGAAACTGGCCGCCCGGATGCGGTGGGCGGTCGAACGACTGACCACTCCCGGGCCGGCGTTGGAAGGGGCGTGGCTCGGCAAAACGTCCCAAATCCCGCCCACCCCGGCCCGGGCGCGCTGCCACCTCCGGCGACGCGAAATCGTCCTCACCCATTTCCGTTTCGGGCCAATCTCGTCCGGGGCGGGAACGGGCACCATGTGGCCGCTCCTCTCTGCGGGGAAATTTTTCCTCCCGGGTCCGGCGCGACGGGGCCGAGCGGCGGCCTTTGGGATGTTCGGGAGCCGTGGCGGGCGCGACGGGTTCTTGCAGCGCGGCTTCGGTGGGATCAAAGCCCGCTGCCCGCACAAACTCGGTGAAGTCCGCTTTGATTTGCACCGGGATGGCTTGGAACGGGTCTTCGTAACTGAGGCCGATGGCGCGCAGGGCCAGCGCGGAATCAGTTTTCTGACCGGTCACGGCGGGCACCGGCCCGTAAAGCTCGTCCCCGCGGACCGGATGGCCCACTGCGGCGAGATGCACGCGGATTTGGTGGGTGCGGCCCGTGCGGGGCCAGCACAGAACCAGCGCCCGGTCGCCACGGGTTGCGACCACCCGGAAGAAGGTTTCCGCGTCCTTACCGAGGCGGTCGTTAACTTCCATCCGGCCGGGCTGGTCCGGGACGGGCGCGAGGCGGAGTTCGCAGCGCCATTCCTTGATTTCGGGAACCCCGTGGACGACGGCGAGGTAGGTTTTCCGCACGCGGCGTTCCTCGAACAGTTCGGTGTAGGCGGGCATCGCGCCGGGCGTTTTGACGAACAGCACCACGCCCGACGTGTCGGCATCGAGGCGGTGGACAAAGCGAAGGAACTTCAGGTTGCGGGACTTGGCCCAGAAGTCGCCGCCGTTCATGGAGGAGGTCAACGCGGCAAACAGGTTGCGCCCGGTGCTTTGCCAGGTGATGGGCGCGAGCATCCAGCCGGCCGGCTTGTCAATGGCGATGACGTTGCGATCCTCATGCAGGATGGGGATGCGCAATCCGTTCGGCAGGTCTATGTGAGACGGTTTGGCCACGCGCGGAAGCTAGCAGGCCGTCCCCGCCGGGCGAGCGGATAATCACGCGGAACGGTCCGCGTCAGATGGGTTCCGGCGAGCTGGTGCGGGCGGCGCCGGACGCCAGCGCGTCCCGCAGCAATGCCGCCAGTTCCGTTGGCAGGGGCAGCTTCAGCGCGGCGGCCCGTCCGGCGGCGCTCATCTTGCCCCAACATTTTTGCAGCGCGCCAATCATCTTCTCACGCGAGGCCTTGCCTGTCAGTTCGGCGAACTGATGTTCGAGAAACACGAGGCAAAGCGCGTCCTCCAAGATTTGGGTTTCGGGGTCGGTGGCGAGCTGCCGTTTCAAATTGAGCGCCCGCACCCGCTCGATGGTTGCCGCATCATATCCGACCTCGCGCAGAATCGTGGTGGCCTGGTCGGCGTGGAATTCCTTGAGCCGCTGCCGCCATTGGAGGTAGCCCGCGCGGGTCGCAGGGTAATCGGTGCGGGGGATTTCCCACCGGCGCAGATGCTGGCAGCGCGCCGCGAGGCGGAGCGGTTCCGAGGCGGCGGGCGCGAGGCGCAACACCCAGTCCGTGAGCCAGCGCGCGTAGGCCAGCTCGTAAGGCGTCTCAACCCCGTCGAGGACAACCCGGCGCGGATCCGCCGCGTTGGCGGCGTCAAAACGCGCGAGCGCGGCGGCGAACCGTTGCGGATCGGAGGGGGTGAAGGCGTTCATTGGGCGAACTTCGTGAGCAGTTCCTTGAGGCTTTTCTCGTTCAAGGCCGCGGGGTGGCCGACGTAACGGATGACGCCGCGCGCATCCACAACGATGGCCACGGGAAGCTCGGTCAGGCCGAGCTTTTTGACGAGTTGCGCGGAGGAATCAATGGCCGTGGCAAAGTCGGCGCGCACGCCGGCCTCGGCTTCGGGGTCGGCGCCGGGTTCGGAGACGAGGCTGATGAACACCGCCTCCGCGCCGAGTTTTTCGTGGAGCGTGTTCATTGCCGGCAGGAACTTGCGGGACGCCAAGCTCCACGGTGCCCAGCAAAAAATCACCTGCGCCCGGTCGCGCGGGTCGGGTTTGGCGCCGATCCAGCGTTCGGCCTTCCATTCGGGCAGTTTCTGGCCGATGGCCGACTTTTCCACCAGCGGATCGGCGAGGCTGGCTTCGTGAATCAGCTCGGCGCGGCGGGCGGCAAGGCGGCGGCGTTCGTGGTCGTCCACGACCGCCTGCTCGACCTGCTGATTGAAGCGGGCGTTGTCCTCGGCCTGACGGCGCTCGGCGATCTCGGCGGTGCGCGGATCAAACTCGAAGCGTTTTTGCAGCTCCTCCGGGAGCAGGCGCAGCTTCACGTTGCTGATGCCGCCGCTGTGCGTGAAGTAGAGATCGGTTTCGTTGTAGCCGAGAACCGTGACATTGCGGTAGGTGCGGGAACCAACCTTGAGTTCGGGCAGCTTGATGGGCTGGGCCGCCGCCGAGGCCAGCAGCGCGCCGAACACCACCAGCGCCAGCAATCCCCGGAACCTCACGATGACGGAGACCGCGTTCAACGCAGGGAGAGAAAATTGCGGAGAATCGTCCGCCCGTGTTCGGTGAGGATGCTCTCCGGGTGAAACTGCACGCCCCAGATTGGAAACTCGCGGTGCCGCACGCCCATGATTTCGCCCTCGTCGGTCTCGGCGGTGATTTCGAGGCAATCGGGCAGCGAGGCGCGCTCGATGACGAGGGAATGGTAGCGGGTGGCCTCGAAGGGGTTGGGCATGCCGGCGAACAGATCTTTGCCGTTGTGCCGGATGGGCGAGGTTTTTCCGTGCATCATGCGGTAGTTCACGATCACCTTCGCGCCGAAGGTATGGCCGATGCACTGGTGCCCGAGGCAGACACCGAGGAGCGGGATTTGGGGACCGAATTCGCGAATGATGTCGTTGGACAGCCCCGCCTCGCGCGGAGAACACGGACCGGGCGAAATGAGCAGGCGCTCGGGTTTCCGGGCGCGAATCTGGTCGAGGCTGATCTGGTCGTTGCGCACGACTTCCATTTGCACCTGCATTTCGCCCAGATACTGGACGATGTTGTAGGTGAAGGAGTCGTAGTTATCTATGACCAACAGCATGGGCGGAATGTAGGGGCGACCCCGGGCATTGCAAACCCGGAAAGCGGCGGGAAGGAGGGGTAATCGGTGGCCATCTGCATCTGGGTCGCTGCCGGGGCGGAGTTGGCCTCCGGCGGTCAGATTGCGTCTGCAAGGTGCGCTGTGATAGCGTTGCCGCGGGATCGCCCGTTGAGCATGAACTCCGAACAATCGAATCGGACTCAAAGCGGCCGTCCACGATGGGACCGCGGGCGCTCGGGAATTGGCAAGTGGAAGGCGATCACGGTTGCTTTGATTGGGGGAGCGATTGTCTTTGCTGTCGGACTCTGCTTGCCGGCTTTGAAGCCCGCGGCCAATTGCGGGGGCAATAATTATGCCTTGGCCGCCTGCCGTCAGATTGTGATCTATCGCAGTTCTGCATTTGGGGCTGGCGGGACTTTCGACCTAACTGGACTGGCGCCGCTGGATCGAACCAATCTTTTTTCCCTGGCGACAAACTCCTGGACCCGCGGTGCTAGGTTTTGGATGGACACCAACGGGTTCAAAGACGCGCTTTCCAGGCAGATTGTGGTCTTTTGCGACGTGCCTCATGAGAACGTTCCGCCGCCGACGCTATGGAATGGGTTTCGTCGGAATGCGGCCCATGCGGTCGCCTATTCTGATGGCACCGTCGGGCTGATTTCCCCCCAAGAGTTCGAACGGCTGGACCGGCAGTCTTTTGTCTGCCTAACTGCTCTCGCCACGAATTTTCCTCCATGACCACTGGTATCGTCACCGCCAACGGCAAACCCGTCAAAGCCGCCTTGCCCTGCACACTCGAGCAGTTCCTGGTCGCGCAAAACCTCCTACCCCGCAGCGTCGTGGTGGAGCACAATGGCGAAGCCGTCGCGCCGTCGGAGTTTGCCCGCCGCCAGCTTCAGGCGGGCGACCGGCTGGAAATCGTCAAGATTGTGGCGGGCGGCTAGAGCAGTTTCAAAAATACTGTAGCCACGAAGGCGGCAGCCCCCCCTCACCCCGTCCCTCTTCCCATCCGATGGGGAGAGGGTGCCCGACTCGTCCCCCGCAGCTTTAGCGGAGGG